>CBEUCN010000022.1:0-16314 GCA_965541635.1 uncultured bacterium | reverse complement strand
AGCAAAGTAAATAAAAGTTCTCAGGGTGAGATACTTCTCACCCTTTCATCTATTGCATTAGGGGAAAGAAAAGACGAAATTGAGACCCAGAAAGAAATATTAGAAATTTTAGGTTATCTTACACCTAAGTTAGAAGATGAGGATAAGAAACTTCAAATTGTGGATAATATTATCACAGTAGGAGAAGGAAGTGGATTGATAACAGATATTCTTGAAATATTGGGGTATATGATAATCCCTTCTCTTAAAGATGAAAATAAAAAAAGAAATCTTACTGAATTTATAGGTAAATATATAGAAGATGAGAGGCCTGAGATTCAGAAAAAAGCTATTGAAGTTTTAGCTGCTGTAATCCCAGTGCTTCCAGACAAGGAAACCAGGCTCCATTATGCTCAACAGATAATAAATCAAATTAATAGTGAATCAATTGAGATAAGTAGAGCAGCAGTATGGGCTATAGCTAATGTTTTAGTTCTAGAAATAGAAGACGAACAATTTGTAGAGAAAATGCTAGATAGGATTTCTGAATTGATTAATGATGATGCTCTTGATAAGAGAACTACAGCATGTGATGCAATAGGAGCTCTGATTAAAAAAGTGGAGGATGAGAATTTGAAATACAGGCTATTCCAGAGTCTATTTAAAGGTTTCGAGGATGAGGAACGGATTGTACGGAGTACGGCCTGGAAAACATTCAAAGAAATATTTAATATCTTCGACGACACTCATAAGACATTAATTGCTGATATGATATTAACACATTTAAAAAGTGAAAGAGCAGAATTGAGATATAACGCTGTAAATGGGATATACGAGTATATATTACCCTCTATAACTGATGAAGAATTGGAGAAAAAATTAGTTCTTGAAACAATTAGTTTAGTAAACGATGTGGAATCTCCATCTTCTAAAGCAACTACGGTTGGAGAGTTAGTTAGAGAGAAATTGAAGCGGAATTTCCCACAGTTTTCTATTGTCACTCGAGACGCTGTGATGGATAGGTTTTCTGAACAGATAGATGCTACAGCTTCTTTACAATTTAAAGAATATTATATTTCGTTAGTTAATAGATATTTTGATAAAATTTCGGAAACGCAAAAGAGAGCAGCTGTAATACATATTATAAATATGTTAAATGATCCAGCCAAAGATGTAAAAATAGAAGCGCTAAGATTTTTTGGATATAGATTTAGAGAGATAAGCAAAGAGCAGATAAAAGGTGTGGTTGATGGTATTTTGAATAAATTGTTGGATATTGATGACTTTATTAGGGAAAGAGCCTTACAAATACTTGACAAAAATTTCGAGATAATTCCAGAAGAACAAAAAGCAGTGGTTACAGATAAAGTAGTGGCGAAACTTTCAGATCTTGATTCTACTGTTAGAGGTAATGCTTTAGATTTTCTAATTGCTCATTATAAAGATTACCCCGGGCTAAATAGAGAAGAAACGATAAAAGAAGTTATTGCAAGATTGAGAGACGTTTCATCTTTTAATCGGAAAAAGGTTCTTAAATTTATAGACAAATATTTTGCCGAATTCCCAGAAGAGTATAAAAAAGAAATAATAGATAGGGTTATCTCTTCTACAATGGATCCCGATACAGGGGTAAGAGCAAGTGCGGTGCAAATGTTAGGTAATCATCTAAAAGAACTTTCTGAGCAAGATAAACTTATTGCAGTAGATGCGATTTTAATGGCTGCTAATGATATGGAATGGGTCGTGTCTTGGGAGGCAAAATATATATTAACGAAAATGTTAGCTGATTTGCCATTTGAGAAAGTCGGTGATGTGGTGGATATGTTAATTAGGCATAAGGAGGTTTCTATTCTGATAGAGAATTTTGATGATATACCATTTGATAAAAGAACAGAGGTAGTAAGTTTATTAATTTCATGTCTTCCTCAAAAGGAGCAAGAAAGAGAGATACTAGAGTTTATCCAAGAGAGAGGAGATTTTATATTTTACTCTTATATGTCAGAAGACAAAATAGTAGAACTTGGGGATATATTGTCTGCAAGATATGGAATATTGAGTAAAGGGTGGAGTGTGGATAGGGAATTGCTAAATATGGTTTTAGAGCTAATAAAAAGAGGATATCAGCACTTAAGTAGTGAATCTAGTAAGATAACTTATCTCCTGAATATTTATAGAACAATAGACGAAATTTATTGGGAAACAGAAGAAATAGCACTAAAGGAATTTGTGGACAAGAAAGTTTTAGAATTATCTGACCAAGGAATTGTTGAATTATCTACGCAAGTTCTTTCTTTGGAGAGCTATAGATTAAAGAAGGAAATAAGAGATCTTGTCGAGAGATTAAAAGAGGTAGGCAGAGTAGAGTGCGCACAGACAATAGAGGGATTATTGAAATAACAAAATTAGAAGTTTATATTTAAAAGGATAATTTTGCTATGGGGAAGAAAGGAGCGCATTTCGGAGGAGGAATAGAATAATTTTTGATAACCGTGTATAATTTAAGCAGTTGTGGTAGGTAAATATCTTTAAAAATGATTTTTAAAATTGCATTTCTTTATTTGACTTAAATGGTATATAGATGTTATAATTTAATTAGAAGAAATCCAGTGAGGAGGGCAAGATGAAATTGAGTGCGGTGATAATGTCTATTTTAGGATTGGGCATGTTTCTAATTCCTTCAAATCTTTTGAGTTTTGAAATGATACCTCCTTTATCTTCTCCTTCAATACTTCCTCCGATGAATGAGGGAACGATGAATGAGGGAAGTTCACTTTCAGAAGTTGACGTGCCTACTGAGCCAGCTGAATCAGACTCTCTACACTCTGTATTTTTATGGGATAGTGGTATTATTAAAGATTTAACAGCTACGCCAGAGTCTGCTTTTATTACCGATTCTTTACTTGAGTTATATTTTCCCAATAAACAGACATTCAATCATGATGAGTTAACGTTTTTACACCGAGAAGTAAGTAACTGGTTGTCAAGGGATTATACTTTGGAGCAGTTACAAGAGAAATTTGAAATAAGAAAACAACTTCTTCCGTTAGTGATGGATTATCTCTATGGGTATTTGCCCAATGTAGAGGATTTAGCAGATAAAGGTATTCAGGATTTTGATCTTTTAAATTTGAGCCAGAAAGAGGTTCTTTATTTTTTAGTTGAGAAATTGGCTGCAGGAATAGAAAACGGAGAAGGAATAGTTCCTTCCGGAGTTTTAGTTGATGATGTAATTTCTAAACAATATACAAAACTGGCAAGATATGTTGCTTATGATACCACACATGTGATTCAATATGGATGGGGGCCTCAGACACCGGATTATAATGCCTTATGGAACGTTTTGAATGAGTCTCAGGATTTTACTACTTTTAAGGCGCTTACTTTCTTAATTAAAGCCGATAATCCTGAAGTGATTCCTTATGTTAGATTAGAGTTTGATGTTGAAGGGACGCCACAAGAGCCAATATCTGTAGCTCTGAAAGACGTGGCTAAAATTACTTCTTTAGGGCCCCAGTGGTATCGAGTAGATGTGGATTTGGATAAGTTAAGAAATAGTTACTCTACAGAATTGGACTGGAGTAAAATAAATGTATTTTCCATAGTGCTTAAAAAGGAAGATCTGGAAGCTGCAGGTTTACCTTTGCGAGGCACATTAGTATTCAAAGATATTTATTTAGCGAGCAAAAATCCAGAAGTAAAGACCTTGCCGGAAGTTAAAGATGATTTAGAATTTATTCTTGCCAATAAAAAGTTTCTTGAAAGTGTCGAAATCCCTTATTTGGTTCCTGCTCGTCCTCTAATTTTAGATGTGAAAGAAGATAGAGAATTATTGTTGGATTTTTGTTCAAAAGTTCAAGAGATAATTGATCAAAACCCGGACTTATCTTTGTCTCAGGCTCAGGAAAGAGCATGGGCACTATTTCAAGATAGAGTGCTTCAGGCTAATCAAAATATAGAGACTCTCAAACCTTTTATTTCTGAATATATTGGTGCCAACTTAGATCTGGCACGAGTAGACCATCAAGGTTATTGGCAGTGGTATGTGGAACAAGTAGAAAATGGAGTTAGTATAGGGCATCTTAAAAGACGATTGGCGCTAGGAATTATTTTAAAACCATTTATAGAACGAATGCTCGGGGTTGGATTTTCTCCCTATGGGATAGATAAAGGAAAGATGTCTGAATTCGTGAAGAAATACCGTTCTTATGGATTGATTACTGCAGATTATGAATTACCTACTTTATTGGAAGAAATTGTTAAAAAAATTGCTATTAATTATTTCATTAAAACTCGGGAGATGGGTGGAACGCGTGATTACATTACCGGTTTGAGTTATGATTCTCCTACAGGACGAGATTTGAGTATAGCAGCCACGGGTTTTCAACTTTCTTGGATTCCAGTTGCTGCTGAGTTTAATTGGATTAATCCTGGGGGAACTCTTTCAGATAATAAGACGGCAGGATACGCTTTGGCTAAACAGACTTTAAGTACAATTTTAAATGTACTGAGAGAACTCAATGAATATGAGGAGTTCTTATCAGACTATCTTAAAGAAGATGTAAGAAGAGTAGCAGAGGAGAAAGGAGTTGAGATATTAGAGAGGTATCCCCAGGGAAAGCCTCTTACGCCAGAAGAAGAAGTAAAGCTGCATAACTTGTTAAGAATAGAGGAAGAATTGCGAAAGGAAAAAGAATCTGAAATCCTTAAGGCTTATTTGGAAAGAGAGGGGCTTTTTGATCAAGAGGCTCAAAAGTTATATAGTTCTGATCCTACTGAATTTTTATGGCGATATAGCCCGATTTACAAATATGGACGTTATGGAATGGTGTTTAGGTATCTTACTCCTAATGGTAAGGGGGATTTTGCCCATAACAGAGATCCAGGAAACGATGCCGGTGTAGTGGATAACGCAATCCTACATTTAGGGGTACTTGCTGTGAGAGAATATTTTAAAGACCATCCTGATCTTGTAGAAATGGCTGATGAAATTCTTTCTTATCCTAAATGGTCATATTTCGTCAATGCTGATGGTAATCATCCTAACCAGCTTGCTATGGGTTGGTATGTTCATACCTCTGATTTTACGGATGCTTATTGGAATGTATATACTGATGAGGCCTTTATAACCCATGTTTTAGGCGTGGCCTCGTCTACTTATCCAATATCTCCAGAAGTCTTCTATTCCATCCATAGAGAAGAAAGAGATATAGAGGGATACAAATTTATTGCTAGTTGGTCTAATTCTCTGTTTACGAAGTTACTAAAAGGGATATGGTTTACTTCTGATTTTACTGATAGAGAGGGGATAGATTGGATGTGTGATGTTACAGAATCTATTTTAGCTAACAAATTCTGGGTAATGGAAAGTAGAGACAGATCTGCAACTTGGAGTGCATCTCTTCTGAATTTTCCTATTACTACTGGTGCTACTCCTGGAATTATAAGTGCGTTTGAGGATCCTACCCGAAAAATAAATGTTCCAGGATATAACATGGATAGTGGTTTTGGTAATTCTATAAGTGGCCATGACTTCCCTATGTTTATATCAGCAGTAAATGGCTTAGCGCAAGTAGGAGAATATATGTGGGATGGGATAGCTGGTTTGGTAGAGTTACTTTATAGATACCCCCGGGTTTGGAACAATATTACAGGATTTGCAGATGCTGTAAGTGAAGATGAAGGTTTGGGATACGAAGATTGTGATTATTGGACTTCTCCCACCTTGGTAGGATTTTCAGAGGGGTTGTACCTGAGTTTGGCTAATCTTTTAGCCCGATTGAATGATAAAACTTCGGTACAAGATTTAGTTAGTGGGAGTGACTATTATAAGACTTTTCTTCTTAAAATTGGGGCTGAGGAGAATGAAAGTCAACAAGTACCTGAGTTATCGTTGCAACCCTCTTCTGGATTTCAGGAGGTAGTAGATAATTTTATTCAAGAATATAATAGTAATCCTTCGGCTTGGGCCTCTTTATATGATAGTTTTTCTACTTTGTTAGAAAAAGCTTCTACCTTTGGAGATTTTGATCTTTTAATATCTGCTTTGAATGAAGCCTATCGTAGGGATAGTGAAGATTATAATGCCAATCTTTTAAATATTCTAATTGCTCAAACCGCTTTAGAGCAAATGAGAAAAGTGGGAGAAATCGCCACGGGGAGAGTATATAAAGGTACTCCTGTGCAAAAAGCGACAGAAATGATGGTGAAATATCTAGATGAAAAAATGATATTGGCTAAAGATGTTCTTAATAGAATAAATGTTGAGTTAAGCGATATTTGGTCTGTGAGGGTGTATGGATTGGCTACAGCAATTTATAAAAATAGTAGAGATTATTTTTCGGCTATGAGAGCATATGATTATGCACGTACATTTATATATACACCTAATGTGCCTGATTTTGAACATCCCCACAGTGAGGAATTAGCTAGGTTATATGCTGAGACCTTTAATAGATATGATTTAATAGATGGAGTTACTCAGAATTATACTGTAGAGGATATTTTACATTATCTTCAGAATGTGTGGTCAATTGAAGCTCCAGTTGTATGTTATCCCTTCTTAGCAAAAGAACTCTGCTCTCAGAAAATAGAGCTTAATCCAATATTCTCCTATGATGCTGGAGATATAACTTATTTTGTGGACCGATACGAAAATGGAGAATCTCTAGAGGATATAATTAGTTGGATTATCACAGAAATTTACCTTAAGAGTGGAGGGGAGTGATGGTTAATAATACCAGTAATACAATTCGAAAATCTATAATATTTTGGGGAATGGGATTATTGTTGGGTATAAATTCCCTCTATTCTTTCCAGCTACCATCAGGCTCTAATAGTAGTGACCTTTTAATAAAAGAAGCTGGGAATAGAGATAGTAGTAGCGAGGTATTAACACCTTTTGTAGATAGTCAGTTTACCATCACTTCTGAATCGTTTAGTGTGAATACTAGTAGATATACTGATTATGTAATTTATAAAGGATATTCTATAAAAGAAATAGAAGAGGAGATAGAAATTATAGAGTCACTTTTGCCTTATCTTGAAGAATATTATGGTGTTAAATTTGATGCTAACCTCCCTAATTATACTGAGCTTCTTGATTCCTGGAGTAGAATGGTTGCGGGGGGGATAATTGCTGGTAATTTCCCTCTTGAAGATGTACAGAAGGCTCTGAATTTGGTAATTGTAGGAGAAGCAAGTTTGGATAATTTTGATGTTCTTTTGCCGTTTGTAGAATATTATCGAGGTAGAGGTAGATTAGAAGATTGTACGGCATTCTGGGAAAGATTATGCAAAGAGTATGGATTTACTCCTGATGAGGTTTTATCTAACAGGATAATTCCTCTATCATATGGAACATGGCAGAGAGATCCTCTTTTGCATCCTGAAGAGGGATTACGTTATGCTTTTGACCGTTCTCATATTTTTGGAGGGAATATGTCTTCTCTACGGTTGGAGTATGATGTAAGTTCTCCAGAACATAATGCATTCAATGGCTTTTATATTAAATTACCAAATCAGGATTTGAGTAAGATAGAGCAATTTGTATTCTTTGTAAAAGGAGGAGAAAGAGAAAATTCTCCGCCATTTTATTCTAAACTTCCCTGGGTAAGCCAAGACCCCAATGCAGGATATACTAGAAGTTTTAAAATCGAGTTCAAAGATGCTCAGGGTAATGTGGCTGCGTATGTTGTCACTGGGGTAAAACAAGAGGAATGGACTCCTGTAGTTATCAAGAAGGAAGAGATGAGTAATTATAGAGAGATAGATTGGAAGAATATTGAAGAGGTGAATATCGTATTTGCTGATACGATGTGTCTCCCCGATAAGGATGGTGTAATCTATATTGCTGGTCTTTTGAATGATCCTCGACAGAATTCCATTTACCAGATAGCTAGTGATATCCACCATATGCTTACTCAGTTTTATGAAGATAGAGAAGAAGAAAAAAGAAAATTTTTGACAAGATTTGGGATAGAAGGGATGAATTATGTAAAGATGGAGAAAGAGGATATAGAGGCTTTATGTGAAGCATTGGTAGAGAATCCTGATTCTATTTTACAAATGGGAGCTTATGAACTTAGAGATTTAATCAGTACTACTCTTCCAGATATCTCTATAGAAGATTTAATAGAGGCATTATTAATTCCTGAGATTCTATCAGGAAATTTAACGACTCAGGAAATAAGAGAGGGATTTAGATTAAATCCACTGAAATTAGTAAGATTTGTTAATCAGAGAAGTGATTTCCCTTTATTTGTAGTGAAAGGTGAAAATCTTGGTGTGTTGAAGACAGATTCTGAAATCTCTGAGTTATTGATGGAGGCTATTTCTTCTCATGAGGATTTAGCTCAAATAGTGGAATTTCTAAAAGTTAACGGAGTAGCGTTAAATGAAGTAGATTTTTCTCCAGATGCGGTAGTTCCTTCTTTAATTCCAGGGGTAGGTAAATATGTAGTACAGCTAACTCCTTCCGCAGAGACTCTTAGGCGAAGTGTTCCATTCATTGCTCAGTTAGGAATAGATGGGACTCAAGAATATGTTGTAGTTACAGATGTGAAGAAAAAGAGAATACTTGGGAAGCTTAGCCCAGTTTACATAGAATACATAGATTCTGAAGGGAGAAAGCATACCGAAAGTTGGAGAGAGTTCAATTCCAAATGGTTAAATGGATATGGGTTGGGATTACTCCCTGTACCAATAATAGCTGTGCTGGAGGGGGGAGAGTACTTTATCATAGATGAAGTCACTTCAGATGAAGTTAGAGGAAGGGTGTCTGATGGAGAGAGGATATATACTAGAGAAGAATTTGAGAGAATGATGGGAGGCCAGATTTTATCTTTAACAAGGCCAATTGGTGATACAATCCCTGGTTCTGTGATAAGAGAAAGATTAATAGAAAAAGCCCGAGCTGCTGCAGAGGAAAATCTTCCGGTTCATCAGCCAGAGAATTGGTACCATTATCCAGATGGATTACCTTATACAGCTTATAATTCTATCCAGGGAGATGTCTTCTATAAAGATGAAGGAAGTTGGCTACAACTTATGCCTCGTGGAGGGACCAATATTGATCCTCTAAAAGTATATTTTTATACTCAAAGCTTAAATCAGTATGTTGAAATACCTTATATTATCTCTCAGTACAATTATGATACTCCTGAAGTCTTGTCTTGGATACATTATTTAGAGAGTTTAGGAGAAGAAGATGTTAGAGTTCCTACAGACCCTTATGATTTACCTCCTGATACGCAGTATACTGCGGATTTAAGATTAGGACATATGATGAATATAGGAGTTTATCCTCTTGTGCTGGATGTGAGTGGGAATGGTTATGTGAGGTTTACTGCTTTTCCTCCTCTGATTATGGGGGCTTCTTTACGGTTTGGTTTTCATAATGTAGGCGGTAAAGTTTTGGGCAATCCAGATGAGGAAGACTTTTATAAAATTACGGAATGTTATGTTAGAAAAGTAGATGAAAATACATACAACATTTTGCTCCTTTTGAATGCCCAAGATTATACTGGAGTATTGGATATAAATTTTGTCCCTGGAGAAGAGGCGAATATGCATGTAAAAGCAACATATTTCCCTAAAAGAGATATTAGTATGGAAGAAGAACCAAATACGGGATTTATTGGTTTTAGTTCAATGTTTTATAAAGGAAGTAAAGATACGCCTGATAATCCCAACGATCAGGCTCATGATTCCGATTATTTTATAGTGAAATATGCTGACGGGACTATTCAAGAGCAACCTTTATTTAACCCTACACAACCTACACTTATAAGTTTTGCTCAAGGAGACACAGTGGGTATCTCTTTGGAGCAGAGAGAAAGAAATCCCGAAGTTTATTTGGAATATCCTGGAGATGAGTTTTATAAAAGGTGTAGTTATGATATAGATATACTGAATTCCAGTGTGCCATTAGTTCCCAAGCTGTATATATTTCCTACTTCTGGAATCACAGTAGATAATGTAGCAGTGTTTTTGGCTGTTTCTCAGGATCTCCATAGGTTGAAACCGATTACTATAGAGTATACAGTTAAGGCAAGAAGGTAAGAGGAGGTGTATCGTGAAGAGAGTTCAGAAATATAAATTTATGAATAAATTGGTTTATATAATCTGTGTGGAAGTTTTCTTCTTTACTTCACTTTTTATAGATTTTTCAAATCTTAATAGTGAGGAAATTGGATGTAGAAGAGTCAAGGCACTCTCTCTGGATACAAGTTATTCTTTGACTACCCTAGGAGATATAGAAGCAAACCGTGAATTTATAATAAAAGAATACATTTCTAGCGTATCCGAGAGTGATTCTCCATATACTAAATTGAATAAATTGGTAGAGATTTTGTCTAAAAGAGGAATTAGTGATTTTAGTATTTTTAAAACTAATCCTGAAATATGGTGGAATTTAGTAATTGATACTTGCTTGCAAGGTACTCCTGATTCTGAGAGATTCTTTGAGGCTCTTTCGCGGTTCAAAACTGTTGTAGAAAGTCCTTTTGAAGAAGTAGTTTTTGAGGTTAGTAATCTATCTGCTACTCAAAGTTTACTTCAAGAATTTATAGCCCAGGGGAAAACCAGTTATGATCAGTTGGAAGAAGTAGATAGGGATGCCTTGGCCTTAGCTTTGGCGAAAGATGTTCTAGGCGAAGACGGAGATTGGTTTAGATTTTTAGGGATTGTTTATCCTTGGAAGATTGTTACAGTATCCTCGGGTGAAAATAATGGAGGAGGATTTTTAGGGAAAGTAGCCAAGTGGTTTAGAGATAATAAATTAAATCTTTACCAATATGCAATTACATTAGTTAGCGCTTTACTTACTTATGGGTGGATTTTTGGAAAAGATATAGTCAACAGTTGGGCACCAGCCGTTTTGGCCACTTCAGTACCTCTGTTTTTTGGTGTTAGAGGAGCAGTTGACCTTGCAGGAACGTGGTTTGCTTCTTTGTTTGGGAAATCTTTAGCTCGAGATCCTCTGGTTATGGAGAATGGTATCCCGGATAATAGAAGAACGGCAATTTTGTATTCAGTATTCTTAGAGAAAGAGCAAGATGTGATAGAAACAGTTTCTAAATTACGCCTTTCCTTACTGAATAACAACGAAAGGAATGTAATAGCTGTCCTTCTTTCCGATAGTAAAGAGCCTGCTATTATAAGACGTGAAATTCAGGAAATTAAAAAACTCCAAGATGAGTTTGGAAGAGATAAAGTATTTTATATTCATAGAGGAGAAGGGTTTGGGAAAAAATGGGGTTCTTATCAGGATTTGGCACTTCTCTTGCAGGAAGGGATAAATAATCCTTCTATATATACCGATCCTAAATGGGATTTGAGAAAGAAAATATATGATAAAAATGGAAATCTTATTGGAGTAGATTTGGGGGGAGGTTTTTACATTGATACAGTAAATCATCCTGGTTATAAAGAAGGAGTATTTTGTGCTCCTGATGGGCAACCGATTTTAGTTAATGGGCAACCTCTACAAGAAAAAGACGCTCAGATTGCTACTACTTATTTTGTAGAGTTTGAGAATGGAAAAATGGTACTCAAGAATGCTTTCGGAGATGTAGTTAAGCTTGGGAGAGGTCTTTTCTCTAAGACACCAGTAGTAGATAATTTCAGGGTAGATTTTAAAGTTGGTAAGATATTTGTAGAAAAATCAGGTGAGGTGATCCCTTTAAAATTTGATGTTGTTGCTTTTAAAGTTCCTCATACAGATAAGTATCAGTTGTTTTACCGGGGGAAGGATATCCCCTTTGCTACTATAACTTCTTCGGAAATGATGGATGAGGGCTCGTTCTTAATTTACTTTGATGAAAATAAATCCCCCAATTTAGTAAGTTATGAAGGGAGATATCTCCGGGTGCATGTAGTAGGAAAAGATTATAGAAGAGACCCCGAAAGCCAAGTATTTACTTTTGTTGGAAAAGCCAGAAAGGCTTTAGAAGATATGGTTTCTGCCGGGGAATTAAGTTCAGAGGAAAGAGACCAGTTGTTGTGCTTAGGAATATTAGGAGACGTTTCTGCATTGCATATAGGAGGTGTGGGAGGAGAACCGATAAGATATTTTGCTATTGCAGATCAGGATAACGTATATACTCCGAACTCAATCAGGGAAATTATTGCTATAGCAATTGCTAATCCTCAGTATGGAATATTTCAGCCTTTCTTAGAGCAGGCAAATGTAGCTGAGTCTGGATATGCAAGATGGTCAGCAAATCTTCCTCAGCAATTATTGAGATTTACAGGCTTAGGGAATATGGTTTTAGGCTCTGCCCAGTTTATGGGAAAGGGAGTAATTGATATGAATGCCTATAGAGAAGCGATGATGGAACCTGGTAATGAAGCACTTTTACCTTTCACCCGTTGTCATGATTTCTTAGAGTCTATAAACCTTCCTACTGCATATCTTCCTGATGTAGTTATGAAGGAAGATGCTCCTACAAGTTGGTTTATAGATTTATTACGAAATAAAGGATGGCGTGTGGGAGATTGGATAGGAATTTTAAATGAATGGTTACCCCATACTACATTAGGGAGATTATATAATATTGCTAGGGGGAATGAAGACCCTGGTCCATTGCCTCCTGAAGGGCGGAGGATAATGAACTTCATATTAAATGCTAATTTAATGCCAATAGGATTTGCAGGATTCTTGGTAAGCAATTATCTAGGTGCTTTATTTCCAGGCTGGATAAAAATGGGAGATCCAGTAAAAGATCTGATAGTATTGATATCCACTTTTACATCTATTATCGCTATACCTAATTTTATAGGGGCAATTGGATATAAGATTCAGAACGGTGAATATCCTTCAAATATTGCTCGGGCGGCGCAAGAATTTGTGAAAGACCTTACCAAAGGATTAACGAATTTGGTAATATCTACTGTGACCTTAATGCAAAGCCTCTATGATCAGCCTCAGCATGTAGGTGAGGCAGTTGGAGAAGTTCGTAATATTCAAAGGGGTAAACCTATGATTTGGCGCCCTATGGCTGCTTTGGAGGATGCTCAGCCTTCAAGTTTGATAGAGGCTTATAGACAGCGAGCCATTCCTGTGGGGATAGCGACAGGATTATTATTGGGAGCAATTGCTACAAGTACAATTTATGAGAATGGGGGTATATCTTGGGCAGAATGGGCTAGTCCGATATTATCCTCATTTATAATTGGTCCATTAGTGGGATATCTTACAGGAAGATCTGCTACCCCGATTAAAGATGCTATGTTGGAAGTTGAACGAGAAGATGCTCAATTTCAGAGAGTAGGTGATGCGCTTTTGAGCCTTTTTGGTAATGATTTAGAGAGGAAATTTGCTTTGGTAAAATCTATGTTTTCTAATATATACGCTGAAACTACAAGATTAATTGGAAATAAAGATACAATATGGAATAGATTAACTTCTGAACAACAGAGAAGGTTAATAGATATTCTTCATGTTTCAGAAGAGGAGGCTAAGGACCTCATTTATACCTATTGTAATAGTATTTTAGAAAGAAAGCTCCAGAATGAGAGAGAGAAGAGAGGAAAAGAGGAAGCCAAACTTCAGGAGATAGAGGAGGCTAAAGCCCATATTATTTATGCACAAGCACTCTATACGGCTTTGTATTGGGGACAATGGAGCAGGGATGAAGGAGAAATTTTAAGGCTCCTTCACACTATTTATGAAAAATATGGATTGGATGGACTTGTACTTCCTGTTTCAAAGGAGGAAAAAATAACTGTGGATTTTGCACGGTTTAGGGATGATTTTGATAAATTGTGGGCTCAGATTATTGCTCCTGATACCCCTTATTAAAAAAGAAATCTCATCTTAAGGTTGAAAGGTGAAAAAATTTCTAATTTTTATATCTATATTATTCATAATTATAAAGGTATCATTTTTCAACTTGCTGGAGTGTGGTTCTTTTAGAAGAATTCATTCTGGAAACGATATATATGTTGTGGGCTTAGCAACTTCGTTGAGAGAGGGGGATAATTTTATGGACCCTGAAAAGATTATACAATTTGCTTACGAACATGAGTTTTATGGGCCCCTTCAGGTTTATTTGGATGAGCAGGCTCGAAGAAAAGCAACCATAATAAAAGAATTAGCCCAAAAATATAATATTCCATTAATTTGCCATAGTCTTTTGGGAACACGAAAGTTAACTCCTGAAGAGCTACGAGACGAAATAGATGTTGCCGTGCATATTTTGGAAGGACAAGAAGAAAAAATGATTGTCTTTCACTATGATCCTACATGGTCAAGAGAGGAATTTGAAAAATACCTTTATGAGTTTAATAGTTCAGGATTGGTTCCGTGCATAGAGAATCCAGTGGCTGATAATAGAGTTTATAGTAAATATTTATCTGCCTTACAACATGCGGTAAACCAGCAAATAAAATTCTATCTGGTGATTGATTTTGGTAAAATTTTCACCCAGGAAAGAGGCGAATTTGCATTTTCTCAAGAAGAAAGTATGGAGGTTTTAAACACTTTGCTGGAATTTGCTGAGAAAAATAGCATTCCTTTGATTCTCCATATGATGGATAGTAAGAGTATCAATTTTAAAGATAGACGCTACTGGTGTCCTTTGGGAGAAGGTCTCATCCCTTATCGGGAGAGAATTTTACCTCTTCTCAGGGGACATAGAGATTTGATTAAAGCTAATATATTAGAATATGAAGATTCTGAACAACTTATTTCTTCGTTTCATAATTGGAGATCGTTAATATTTGGTTTGAAACCTCAATAACAATATGGTATAAATATATATTAAGAAAAGGAGGAGGTGCAAAATGAGAAAAAATAATTTTAGAAGCATAACATTGTCAATATTTGTTATATTCTCAATATTTTCGCTATTCTCTATCCCATCGCTAAATATATGTTGTAGAAGAGTCCAAAATGTTTCAGTTGTAGTTAACTGGGATAGATTTTCTCCTTTGATCAGAGACTACCAATCAGGAGAAAGAACTTTTAATGATAATTTTATCTCTCCATTAGAACCATTACCTGAAGAGAATATTTTGAGGTATGAAGAATTACTTGGCGATACCAGACAGGCTCAGCAACTTATTGAAAATGGAAAATTTGGGATAATTTATCTAGCAGGAGGTGCTGGAACAAGATTGGGGTTGAAACCTGGGCAGACAAAGGCTACTCATGCTAAGGTTGGAGAACATGTTCCAATTGAAGTATTATGTAGGGATATACAAAGAAATGGGGGGAAGATTCCAGTATTTATTTCTACTTCTGCTAACACAGATACTACGATAGCTGAGCACTTAGAAGCGAACAATTACTATGGTTTAGATTCAAATATTTTCTTCAGATTTATGGATGAAAGCAGTGGAATTAGGTTTGTTGCTAGGCCGGAGGATGTAGAGGCTGCATTAAAGCCACAGATTGGAGATAAAATAACTCAGGAGGAATATGAGGCGGCGTTAGAATTTGCGAAGCAGTATGGTGGTAAAACTTTATTGGAATTGTATAGAGAAGGTGTGATTGCTGATATAAGGCAAGCCTATTGTGGGACTGGTAATGATGTGCTGGCAAGCTTTATAATAAATGGAGGTTTAAAAAAAGCCATTGAAGAAGGAGTAGAAGCATTAATGATAAGGAATGATGCTAACTTTGGGGCTACAATAGATCCAAAAATTATCGAGGCATTTTTAAAATCCGGGAATGATGTTATGGTAGAAGTGACTCCTAAAAAGCCTGGAGAGGTAGGTGGAGTTGCGGCCTTAGTAAATGGGAATCCTGCTATTGTGGAGGTACCTCAGATACCCAGTGGTGTAGATCAAGATATTTTCCCAGATTTCAATACTAATACTATTTATATTAAAGTAGATGCGATATTAAAATTGTTTGGTTTTGAAAGTAGGGAGGAATTCTTAGATGTTGCTCAAAACCCAGAACTACTTAGGCAGAGAGTATGGAATGCAGTCTCTAAGTTTCCTAATATAATGGTGATTAGGGCACGGAATATAGAAGGACAAACAATTCCTGTTTTGGAATTTCAGAATATTTTAGGACCTGATCTTTCCAAGGCAGAATTAGATATAGGATTTATACGAGTCCCTCGAAAACAGAGATATTTAAATGTTAAGAAAAAAGAAGATCTTACTAAATTGGCTCCTGATGTGGAAGAGGTAGTCTCTTCTCTAAAATGAGTATAAGGAAGATATAGAGGCTCTTTCTAAGTTATTGATACTATTTTTCAACACTTCAGAAGCCTCTCGAGTATCATAATGATTTTACTGAAGTTTTTGAGTATTAAATGCGTTTTGTTTTTAATAAATTTGAAAATATTTAAAATATGTGGTATAAATTATTAGAGGGGAAAA
>CBEUCN010000021.1:0-16422 GCA_965541635.1 uncultured bacterium | reverse complement strand
AGGAGAAATTACTCCATTTTTTTCAGGATCTGTAGCAGCAACTCCTCCTATGCAAAAACCATAACCCCAGTGGATGTCAGGCATTGCCAAGGAATATTTCACAATACCAGGAAGATGGGCAACATTGGCAACCTGTTCTGGCGCTTGATCCTGAACGATTTGCTTAATCATCTTTTCAGTGGCATAAATAATTCCCGGTACTCTCATTCCGGGTTTGTAATCTTTGGGAATCATCCAGCGGAAATCATCTATCTTGTTCAATTTTCCTTGCCAAGACATATATTCACCTCCCTGTCTGATTTATTATTATAACTTAGAAATATGCCAGGACAAATACTTTTCCTAAAAACAGGCATTTTTATTTCCCATCTGTATATTAAAAACTACATACATAATTGTCAACTTATACAAAATGTGGTATCTTTAACAGGGGGGATTATGAAATTTATCGTTACACTATTACTTGTAATCTTAACAATAAATCAACCTTCTGATCTTCTGCTATATCAGACATCAATAAGAAGAACACACTATATTCTGGTTCCGCTGAAGGTAGAAACATGGTACAAAGAGATAACTGACACACTGGGAATCAGTCCTCTTATTTACCAAAAAGGAGAAAAAGCCATCCTTGATTTTTTCAGGAAAATTTATACCACACTTCTGGAATCAGGAAAAAGTGAAACTGAAATTGAGTATTTTTTAAAAAGAGGTATGGAAGTCCTGCTGGAAACAGCTGCTATTGACCGTGAAAATATTGCCGCCTCTGAGCCATTTTCTCGGACAATAAAATCTCAGTTGGAACCGGTCATTTACTCTGCATATACCAAACTTTATGAAATATTACCATCTCAGTATATTCCAGACTATGAGCAGATTTCACGAAGAATAATATTTTCCCCTCTTCCATCCACCCCATCCATAGGGTACACAAATACAGTTCTGGGCATCATTGTCATAGATATAGGGAAAGCACTTCATACACCACTCATCCCCAATGAGGGAATTGGAAAGAGTTTAGAATATGAATTTATCCATGAGATCCTCCACCTTATATCCCCTGTAAGTTTTAATTTTCTATGGGATGAAGGAGTTGCGGTATATATCTCACGGAAGTTGACAGGTTACCAAGGAAACGAAAGTATGGAATATAAAACCGTAAAGGAAATGGTAGAGACAATTGGGGAAGAGACAGTACTGAAATGCTATCTAACTGGAGATCTGAGGCCTATAGCAGAAAAACTGGGAGCAAAATTCGTTACTTTACTCAATCTCTCCGCTATAGTTAGAACTTATATAATGGTCGCTGACAAGTATAAATACTATAAATATGCAAATGAGTTAGTTCAGTCCTGTTCTCAATTTTTATCTCCTGATGTTGTAGAAAATTTAAAAGAGGCTCGCGATCCCGTTAGTATACTAATCTGGAAACTGCACGATAATCCAGAAGCTTTAAATCTGTTAGAAAATGAAATGCGAAATATAATCTCAGAAATTGAACTCCATCCCTAGAGATAACCATCTCCCGGGTAAAGTTACGCCCAGGATTTCTTCTTGTCTGGCATTGAAAAAGTTATCTATTCTGAGGAAGAATATAGAATAAACATTTAACTTCTTAGTTATCCCTACATCTAAATCGAAAAATCCATCCAGCCTTTTCGGTTTACGATAACTGAAATCCACAGAAATATCAAAATTAAAGAGTTTTCTTCTATACCGAACATTAAAATTATGACGCAGATAATTGGCTACATACTTATAAAATTTATACTCCGATTTATAATCCCCATCCAGATAACTATATGCGAATTTTAAATTTTTATACTCCAGCCACAATTCTCCTCCTCTGATGTCAAGAGAAGAAATATTCCCAGCCTGCCAAGGTTCATTTAAATTCTGTCTCCCCCAGTCTATAACATCATACCCAAACATCCTAAATAAAGATAAGCCCCAGAGATATTTATCATTTTCATTCTTAAGACCAATTTCAAAATTAATTCCACTTTCGGAATTTAAATCAGGATTCCCTTTATTAGCAGGGGAAGAATAATAAAGTTCTGTAAAACTGGGCATTCGGAAACTTCTCTGGGTTAAAAAATAAATACTACTGCCGAGACAAATGTCATATTGAAGATATACTCCCGGTGAAAATTCTATTTTATGAGTATTATATTTATCCATGCGCAATGAAATATTTGCTAAAAATTTATCTCCAAAAAGTCTGCTTATACAAAGATATCCTGAAAATCTGGTCCTAAGGTGTTTTCCTAAATTTGTGCTTTTAATATCGTCACGGGATAGTTCCAACCCAAAATCCCAAAAGGAATTCTTAAATTCCAAGGATACAGGAATTCTGAATGTATAAGTATGGGTGTGATGGAGATTGGTATAAAAATCAGGATTTTCTCTATCCAGAATAAATCTGTCATAATGGCGGCGATAAAAAATCTGGGGCTTGATATTCTGTGATAACTGGAATGTTAATAGTGCAAAGAATGTCCGGGTATGTTCCTCTTCCCGATTATAAGCTTGAGAATAAAAACTATCAGCCCCAAAATTTTTATTCATCCAGCCTATGATTACATCTGGAGATAAAGGCCTGTTTTGGAACTGAAATTTGAAGAATACAGTAGAAGTATCAAAATCGGTTTCCGGCCTGTAGGAGGCGGAACTTTTTCTATCGAGGCTTAATCTGAAATTAAAATCTTCACCTGGCTGGGCATAAGAAATAGTGGTTATATTTAATTGTTTCTGGCCCCATACTGTCCGCAATCTAAATTTCTTCTCTTTTATCTCAGAAGTTTCTATATTTATAACTCCACCCAGAGCATTACTTCCGAGAATTGCCACTGCACCGGGAATTATTTTTATCTTATTATAATCGTAAACTGTCAGGGGGATATCAAAATTAAAATGACCACTGTGGGGATCGTTTATGCTCATGCCATCAATCATTACCAGATTATGCTCAAACCCTATACCTCTGATATAGATATCATTCTGAACACCGATTTTTCCTCTGGTCTTGAGGTCCACCACTGTCTGATTTTCTAAAACATCCGAGATGTCAAGAATATACTGAGAACGACTATCATCAGCGGTAATAATTTTACAATTGGGGAACCAAAGATAAGAAGGTTGTCCAACTATGATTTTGCCCAGACTTATTTGTGATTGAGCAAAACCTGAAATTTTAAAAATGGAAGAGATAAATACCATCGCGATAAATAAGTATGGCTTCATTTTTGGAATCTAAAATCAGGTGTAAAAATTATCGTTGCACTTAATAAGTAACCAAGCATTACCCCCCACTTGAAATTCAGGATGTTAGAAATTACCACTGAAATGCCAGCAAGGAGCATACTGGTCTGAATACGTGTAACTGAAATATTAAATCTTTCTTTAAACGGGATAACCATAAAAGGAATAAAAATACTCACTGCGTATATGGAGTAAGAAAACAAAAGCAGATTTATTATCTGTTTAAAATAGAGTGCCAACAAAAAAGAAATCAAACCTACAACAGTTACTGCCATCCTGACAAAAAATATCTCTTTTTCCCTCATTCCTAAAATATCGCGGATAAAAATTGTGGCTGAAGTCAGAAGGCAGGTATCAGCAGATGACAGAATTAAACAAACAACCGCAATCACAAAAATATAAAACAAAATATTTGCCGGGAGGAAATTCTTACTCAGGCGATAAAGAATTTCATCGGGATTTATATTTCCATACTGACTATGAGCAAAAATACCTAAAAACGCAAGCAACAACCCTATTGGTATAAGGATAGCACCTGTAATAATGAGTGCTTTTCTTCTACCGTTTATACTGAAGTTGCAGAATAGTCGGGAATGGATATCAGGACCTACAATGTAAACTGGGATAAGCACCAGTAAAAAGTATATAAAATCAGAAATTTTGAAATATTTATTACAGGGAAACCGCAAATATTCTGATTGTAAATTAGGAATCTGTTTGCCAAAAATTTTTATCAATAGAATAGAAAGGCCTACAAGAAAAAATATAAACTGAATGCAATCAGTAAATACAACCGCTCTCTGGCCTCCAAAACTAGTGTATAATATAACCACTAAGGTGGCAAATAATAGTAGGAATTTTATATTTATCTCTGGAAAATAAAAAGAGAATAATCTTGCTAAAGCCAGAAACTGGGCTGAAATTACTCCTATCCAAGATAAAAATATTATCAGCCCTAGTATTCTTTTAACCTTTGAGCCATAATGAAGTTGAAGATACTCAGTTATGGTATAATTCTGTGTTCCAAAGTTGAATTGAGGATAGATTAAACCCAGTATAAAAAGCCCTATCGCCCCCAGAATTAACCACAAACTGGCAACCAGACCCATCTTATACGCCAGCCCAACAAGACCAATGGTAGATGATGCTCCCAGAATTGTCGCCAAAAGTGAAAATGTAACTGAGATAACTGATTTTTCTCCTCCAGCCAGAAAATAATCTTTGGAATTATATTCTTTATTGTGAAAAAAGGAAATTATGAATAACAAAATGAAAAATCCAATAATATAACACATAATGTTAACAATTATAATAAATAGGTAAACACTGTCAAGGGCAGTGGTTAGATGTTAGATGTTAGTGGTTAGATGTTAGTGGTTAGATGTTAGTGGTTAGATGTTAGTGGTTAGATGAGAAAGGGCTTTTTCTATTGCCTGACGACGGTGAGAGATTTTATTCTTTATTTCAGGACCAAGTTCCGCTAACGTCCTATTGTATCCTTGCGGTATAAACACCGGGTCGTAACCAAAACCATATTCTCCATGCATCTCCTCGGCTATTTTGCCACAAAGTTCTCCCCGGAATGTTTTAATATCATTTTCTCTCAGAACCAAACAGGCAACACATACAAATTTTGCCTCTCTATCTTCTATTCCTTTCATCAATTCCAGAAGTTTGAGGTTATTCTTGTAATCGTCTTTGCCTTCTCCGGCAAATCTGGAAGAGTAAACCCCAGGCTGACCATCTAAAGCTTTTACACATAAACCAGAATCTTCCGATAGAACAGGTAAACCAATCTGAGAATAATATCCTCTGGCTTTTTTAACTGCATTTTCTTCAAAATTTTCACCATCCTCCTTGACTACATTTATTCCCTTAAATTCATTGAGAGCATGTAGAGAAATATTTAAACCCATTTCATTTGCTATCTGGCTTATTTCTTTTAACTTATTAAGATTAAATGTGGCTATAACCAACTCCATTATATAAGACCCAAGGCATTTTTCTGAAATTTTATTAACTGCTTTATGCCTTCGTGAGCAAGACTTACGAGATTATCGAGATCGAATTTGGTAAATGGGGATTTCTCAGCCGTACCCTGTATTTCTACAATTTTACCTGTTTCGGTCATCACAACATTCATATCCACTTCTGCCTTAAAATCCTCCTCATATGATAAATCAAGAATGTATTCTGAATCCAGTATCCCCACAGATGTTGCTGCCAAAAATTCTCTTATAGGATTCTGAGATAAAATCTTCCCACGAATAAGTTCCTGAATAGCAAGATAAAGAGCAACAAATCCCCCAGTAATGGAAGCAGTTCTGGTTCCGCCATCAGCCTGAATGACATCGCAGTCAATCCATATAGTTCTTTCCCCCAGCACTTTGAGGTCAACTACTGCCCGCAGAGAACGACCAATCATTCTCTGAATTTCATGCGTTCTTCCTCCTACCATACCCCGGGTTGCCTCTCTTATATTGCGAGCACGATTTGCTCTGGGAAGCATACCGTATTCAGCAGTGATCCAGCCATTTCCTGATCCTTTCAAGAATTGAGGAACTTTATCTTCAACAGAAGCAGTACAAACCACTTTGGTATTTCCTACCTCTATCAAACAGGAACCTTCAGCAAATTTTATAAAATTTGTAGTTATTCTAACTTCTCGCATCTGATCATTCCCGCGACCATCCATTCTCATTTTTTTTCCTCCTTTCTTCAAGAGTATTTAAATATAGTTTTGCCATAGGAATCTATAGCAACAATTACTGGGAATCTATAAACTTCTAATTTATAAATTGCCTCTGTGCCCAATTCTGGAAATGCAATTAATTCCACTCTGTGGATAAATTTTTTAAGATAGACTCCACATCCCCCCCAGGTTATAAAATATATCCCCTTATATTTCATTATTGATCTTATTACCTCTTTATTTCTTTCTCCTTTTCCAATAGTTGCTTTTACTCCCATCTCATATAATAACGGAGTATATCTATCCATTCTACTGCTGGTAGTAGGACCAGCAGAACCGATTATTTCTCCTTTTTTTGGAGGTGTAGGGCCAACATAATAGATTATTGCTCCTTTAAGGTCAAATGGAAGTCTCTTTTTTTTCTCTATCATTTCTGAAATTTTGAAATGGGCTTTATCGCGGGCAGTATAAATTTCACCAGTCAACAGACAAAATCTTCCTGCTTTAAGTTCCTTTATCTCTCTGAGCGTCAAGGGGGTTGTGAGTTCTTTTGTCTTCATATTTTTAACTTTACCTTAGCACTGCGGGTAGAATGACATCCTAAGGTTATTGCCATAGGAAACCCTGCTATATGAGTGGGATGGGCTAAAATTCTAACACCAATAGCAGTGGTATTGCCCCCCACCCCGAGAGGACCAATTCCAAGTTTATTAACCGCCTTCTTGATTTTCTTTTCCAGCACTTCAATTTTAAAATCGTCACTACAGGAATTAATATTTAAAAGAGTAGCCTTTTTAGATAAAATAAGTGCAATTTCAGAAGTCCCTCCAATCCCTATTCCGATTATATAGGGAGGACAGGCTTTACTACCTGCCTCTTTTACTCGAGAACAGATAATATCTATTATCTCCTTATCTGTAGTACTAGGATTAAGCATATAAACAGCTGTTTGGTTTTCAGACCCGAAACCTTTTACCATAAGAGTAATCTCCATTCCGGAAATAGAAGCGAACTCATAATGAAAAATTGGTGGAATATTAGGAGCAGATTTTTCTCGCTGTAAGGGATTACAAACAACAGACCAACGTAAAGATCCTTCGATGGTAGCATCTTTTATTCCCAGGGTAAGGCCTTTCTCCAGAGTTTTAAAATTACAGAAACTCATCCTGCCTACTCTTATAAAAAATACAGGATAGCCGGTATCCTGGCACAAGGGAAGTTTTTCTTTTTCAGCCAGATAAGCATTATTTAAAATGGCCTCTAAAGCCATACGCGCTAATTTCTTTTTTTCAGAATTTAAAGCCCGCTGAAGGGCTTTTTTTATATCAGGGCGGATTTTCCAGTTAGCAGAAAGATAAAGGTCTTTGCCTATCTTGCGAAAAAAATTGGTCTGCATTTATTTTACAGAGATAAGTCTTTGAACCTGAGGAATTATGCGGACATCAAATAAGGACTTGCTTGCTTCCTGTTGATAATCAAGCAATTTTTGAAATAAATCCTCATCTAATTCCTCAGTTGCTGGCTGGAGAACCAGAGGAATATTGGGATCTACAGACAGAATAAGTTCTACTGCCTCTTCTAAATCTCTATCAACTGTATTTTTGGTAATAACTGTCTTTACAAATACTGTCTTCTCCCAGGCAATGAGTAAAAATCTCCTATGAGCGTCCCAATAGGGTGGAAGTCCTGTGGCTGAAGGTAGTTTTATATCCATTGCTACTATATCAACATTATGGATAATCCTTTCCAGATTCTGAGGTAAAGTTCCATTGGTCTCAAGATATATGCGATGATTGGTATTAAAAACCTCTAAAAACCTTTCCAGAAAATCAATCTGAAGTAATGGTTCTCCTCCGGTTAAAGAGATGGAATGATAATTTTTATCTATTGCAATTATATATTCTATCAATTCCTGAATATCCATCTCTTTATACTCTCTACCGGGAGTATCACAAAATCTACAATTTTCTAAATTGCAGCCTGAAAATCTGACAAATACTTGAGGATAACCGACATAAATTCCTTCTCCCTGAATGGAATAGAATATCTCAGTGATTCTGGCTTTTATCTCTTCCATAATGGATCCTCCAATCCTGCTTCTTTAAATCCTTTTTTCCGTAAAATGCAGGAATCACATTTACCGCAGGGAATTTTACCTCCTTTATAACACGACCAGGTATACTCATAGGGGACACCAAGTCTCATACCCAGTTTTATTATCTCTGATTTTTTCATTTTTATCAATGGTGCAGATATTTTAATTCTCTTACCTTCTACCCCTGATTTTGTCCCTACATCCACTATTTTCTGAAAGGTCTTTATAAACTGTGGTCTACAATCCGGATATCCGGAATAATCTATAGCATTGGCACCTATAAAAATTACAGATGCTGCTATCGCCTCAGCATAACTCAATGCATAGGAGAGAAAAATTATATTGCGAGCAGGTACATAGGTAGAGGGAACCCTTTTCCTATGAATTCTACCCTGAGGAATCTTTTGAGATTTATCCAACAAAGCACTTCCTCCCCAAGGCATATTTAATTTAAGTACCAGATAATCTACACCTGCTAACTGTGCAATTTTTTTAGCCGACTGTATTTCTCTTTTATGCTTCTGACCATAATCAAATATCAATGCCCGGCAATTATAACCTTTCTGGAGGACATAATAAAGAGTAGTAGAAGAATCAATCCCTCCCGAAAGTAATACTACTGCCTTAAATTTCATAATAACTGGCAGAGGAAGTTTCGGTTTCCCATACTGTGACTTTCTTTACCTTTAAATTCCCTTCTATCATTTGAGACATCTCCTGAAAGATAAATTTGGCAATGTTTTCTGAAGTGGGATTTATTTTATCAAATGGTTCTATTTTATTTAAATATTTGTGGTCCAATTTTTCTAAAATGTGATTAAGATATTTCTTAGCAAGATTAAAATCAATTACCATACCTTCAGAATTTAACTCTTCACTCATTATAGTTACTTTCACCTTCCAGTTATGTCCATGAACTGCCTCACATTTGCCTTTGTATGCTCTCAAATTATGGGCAGAACTGAAACTTGCAGTTACTGTTATTTCATACATCTTTTATACTCCTCAAGGTCAACCCTGTTAACAGATGAGATTTCTTTACCCAGAAAGAAACTCCCTAATTGTTTAAATTGCTCAGGTTCATCACTTACATAAAATTCATATTGAGAATTGTTATTGCTATCATTTTCCAAATCAAGTTTTTTCAATTCTTCTTTTATCTCATAAGCAAACGCCCGGGCAGAATCAACTAGGGCAACATTTTTCCCCATTACATACTGAATAACATCTTTAATTAACGGGTAATGAGTACAGCCTAATATTAAAGTATCAATGTCTTCTTTTTTCAGATTATCAAGGTATCTCCGTGCTACTTTATAAGTAATAGGGTCATCTATCCAGCCTTCTTCTACTAGAGGAACGAATAACGGACAGGGGCAAGAGAATACTTCTACATCAGGGTTTAAAGCCTTAAGTTTTTTTTGGTATATATTGCTGGAAATAGTTGCTCTAGTCCCAATAACACCAATTCTACCTGTTCTGGTTACATTCAAAGCTTCCCTTATCCCTGGCTCAATTACTCCATAAATTGGAAAATCAAATTCACTTTTCAAGTCGGGTAAGGCTAAACTGGAAGAAGTATTACAGGCTATAAGGAGCATTTTTATCCCTTTAGTAGTGAAAAATTCTATTGCCTGCGTGGTAAATTTTAAAACTGTAGATCGGGATTTGGTGCCATAAGGGACACGAGCAGTATCTCCAAGGTAAATTACAGATTCATGTGGTAAGAATTTTAACAATTCCCTTACGATAGTTAATCCTCCTACACCAGAATCAAATACTCCAATAGAGAGCTTTTTTCTATCGGGTAAATCCGGCGGTAAGTATGTATTCTCGTTCATAGTTTTTTATCCCCTCTACAATAGCATCGGCTATTTTGTTTTTAAACGCCCAGGTCTTTAACTTTGATTCTTCATAGCGATTAGATATAAACCCTACTTCTATCAAAATTGCTGGCATCTGGGCACCCCTAAGAACATAAAAATTGGCACTTTTTACTCCTCTATTTCTGATTCCCATCTCCTTATTCAATGCTCTCACAATATTATTAGCAAGTTGAATGGAGTCTTTTCTGTTTTCAGAGTAAAGCAAATCCCAAATGGTTGCCTGAACAGCAGTATTATCAGGAATTTTCTCAGCCATACCCAGAGGATAATTTTCAGCAGCAGCCAGTGCTCGGGATTCTTCATCACTGGCTGGAGCCAGATAATAAACCTCAAAACCACATGCCCGTCGAGAACGGGAACTGTTGGCGTGAATAGAAATAAATAAATCTGCATTTTCTTTATTGGCTATGTAGACTCTTTTCCATAAAGAGATAAATTTATCACTATCTCTGGTCATCACCACCTGATATCCTACTCGCTGCAATTTATTTCTGAGAATTCTGGCTATAGATAAAGTAACATCCTTTTCTTTAAGCCCGGAGGGTCCAATTGCTCCTGGATCCTTGCCCCCGTGCCCGGCATCAACGACTATCTTTTTAATTTTATACCACTGAGAAGGGGGAGATAGAATCTGTTTTGCCTTACGACCATAAAGTAAAATTTGAGTTATTCGGGTTACTGCTTGAGATGAGATTATCAAATCCCCATTTTGGAATTTCACCTTCTCTCCTAAATCAACTGCCTGACCATTTACCATCACCACTGGCGAGTCAAACGCAAATATTATTTCTATTTTTTCTCCCTTATTTAAATATACTTTTCTAAAAAAGGGATCAAAATCTAATTTGAAATCATAACGACGGGCAAACTCACTTAAAGAAATATATCCTTTCCGAACTTGATGAAAGCGATGATAAGTGCCACCGTGAGGAAATGTTGCACATCCCCAAACCAGAAATAAAACAACTACGCTATACTTTAATTTCATAATTGTTTAATTCTATACTTTCTCACTCATGTATTCAATAATATCTTGCTATTAATAATTTTATTATTAAAGGAATAGATAAAATACCTTCTTTTATTCCCAACTTAGATTGGCCATATTTTCTCCTATGATATACAAACGGAATTTCCTTAACCCCATAGCCCAATTTAAAAGCCAAAGCCACCATTTCTACTTGAATAAAATATCCCGAAGAGAACAACTGATATTTAAGCACCTCTTCCAAAAACGAAACAGGATAACCTCTAAATCCCGATGATGGGTCCTTTACCCGATTTAAAAATATTGCGCGAGCAATCCAGTTAGCAAGTTTACTCACTACTCTATTATCTTCCATTTGAGAATCTTCGCATCCCAGATATCGAGAACAAATAACTATATTATCTTGGTTTAAGTTTTTCAGTATTTCCGGAATATATTCTGGAGAATGAGAAAAATCAGCGTCCATTTGAATCAATTTAGAATAGTTATTCTCCACCGCGTATCTATATCCTGCCATCAATGCTTTTCCTAATCCTTCCTTCTTGCTTCTGACAAGCAATTTTATATTAGAATCTCGGATAGCAAAATCCTGAACAACAGCTGATGTGCCATCAGGAGAATTATCATCCACAACTAAAATATCTAATTGGGGAAAATTTCTCCTTAAAATAGGAATAAGAATATTTATATTTTCTCTTTCATTATAAGTAGGAATAAGTACTAAGTTTTCTGCCATATCAATGCCTTCCTTTCCCAAGCAATAAAACCTAACAGTAAAGATACGAAATAAGAACTGAATAGAAACAGAATTGTAAATGCCAATGCTAACTTTTCATCTATACCGATATTTTTGAAAATTAAAATTAAAAAGACATCCTTACTACCCCATCCTGAAAATGAAACAGGAACTAATCTGGAGATCATTTTACTCATATAAAAAATGACAACAAAATCTAAAAATTTTATATTAATATTCACAGCCATTGTAATCAAATAACCCTGAAATGCAAATATTAAAAATGAACAGATAGTTATGATTATACATACCAGCAAGACTTTAAAATTTATTAATTTTAAGCCGTTATGAAAATTTTCTATACTTAACCCCCTTAGTTTGGGAATTCGAATAGTAATAGATTTAAATAATTTTTTCTGAATATCGAAAGAGTAGAGAAAATAAAATAAACAAATTACAATAAATAGCCCCATACAAATAATATATACTAAATTAAATCCCGAAATATAAATTATTGTGCCCCATAAACCTATAAACAGAGTAAATACCAGTTCCAGATATTTCTCCCATATCACACTGGAAAAAGAAAGTCCCAGTGGAATCCTGCGGTCGCAAGATAGATAAAATCCTCGAATAAAATTTCCTATTCTAGCTGGAGTTACATGCCCCAGATAGCAACTTGCCAAATTTACCACAAATGCATCTTTAAAAGAATAATTTATTCTCTGGAAATGCAAAATGAGTTTCCATCTTATAGTGTCTATAAAAAACCGCATCGGCTCCAGTAAACAGGCAAGTAAAAAATATTTAAGGTTGGAGTTATGTAATATATAAATGGTATCTTCCCATTTTATCCTAGAAATAAGTACTATCAAAAAAATTATTCCCAATAACTTCCAGAATAGAACTCGTTTTTTAACAGGTGAGATGAAAACAGCCTGCAACTTTCTTCTCCTCCTCAAGAAGTTGATTAAATTTTTTAACTGCCTTATCTGTAGTCAGAATATAATACTGAATATTGTTTTGGCTAAGATAGTCTACCAGATTTTTATCTACTGCCATTGCTCCATAAGCTCCAGTTCCAATAACCAAATAGTGGGGAGAAAATTTTAATATATCCTCAATATCTTCCTTATACAGGAAATGGCCTTCTTTCCTCCACCAGTTGGGAAATATCTGTCTCCCTGCTATTTTTATATCCTGATAATAAATCCGACCATTTACTTTAATAACACCAAATTCATATTTTTCTATTTTCATAATGTCATTAAATATTATATTATTTATGCCAAGGTTATGAAAATTATCTTTCTGGGAACAAGTGGTTCTGTAGCCAGAAAAGAAAGAGATAATACTTCCCTACTTATAGAAGAAAAACAAAATTATTTCCTAATTGATGTTCCTGGAAGCCTAGTCCAGAAATTTAAAAAATTAAATATTGATTACTTTCGGGTCAATGATATCTTTATAACCCATATTCATCCTGACCATATATATGGTCTGCCAGCATTTATCCATGCTCGAATGTTTGATTGTCAGTCCACAATTAATATTTATGGCCATTCTTACAGTTTGAAATTTATACGCCAGTTGCTTTCATTTTTCAAACTGCGTAGAGAAAAATTCCCTAAAATAAGATTCCATAACTTAAAACCAAACTGTATATTTATGCTATTTGGGAATTTAACTTTATATCCATTTAAAACCAGACATTGTCAGGAATCACTGGGATTAAAAATAAAGTATAAAAATAAAACCATAGTATATACATCAGATACCTCATATTTCCCTGAAATAGCAGAAATAGCCACTAATGCTGATTATCTTATTCACGATTGCTTTGCTCCTTCCCGATTTTTCAATATTTATCCCAAACTGCAAAAAATGCATACCTCACCAGAGATGATTGCCAAGGTATATAAAGATTCTAAAACCAAGGTTTTGATTCCAATACATTTCTCAGGAGAGTTAAATTTCCAAGTATCTGAAATATCACAAGAATTTGAAAAATTGGGTATCAAAAATTTTATTATTCCTCAGGATTTACAGGCAATAAAAATCCCTCATAAATGAATTACATCTTGGTCATAAAAAACTGCCAGAAATAGTAAGAGGTAATCTCTAAGATGACGAGTAAGCAAAAAATTATTTTTAACATGCTCTCTTCCATTTCTACCCAGAGTTTGAGCATATTCGGGATTATTGAGTAATTGTTTAATAGCAAAGGCTGCTCCTTCAATACTGTGACACAAAAGTCCGGAATATTTGTGTTTTATCTGAAGAGGAATTCCTCCTACTGCACAGGCAACTACAGGCTTTGCTTTCCACAGCGCCTCCGTAACGGTAAGGCCAAACCCTTCCCGTATTGATTTCTGAATGATTACAGTTGATGCCCTCTGAAGAGCATTTACTTCCAGATCATTGTGAGGCATAAGAATTATATGAATATCAGGATCTCCCGCGGCAGCCTGTTTTACTTCCTCATAGACAATTTGACCTTCAGGATCATCACTAGCAGTGCCCCCGGCTAAAACCAACCGACAGTCATTGTATCTTTTGACCATTTTATAAGCCTGAATTACTCCCACCGGATCTTTTAATCTATCAAATCTCGAAATCTGGGTAATGATTGGTTTATCTTTGGGTATCTGATATTTCTCCAATACCTTGTCTATTCTCTCCTGAGATAACGGTCTATTTTTCTCACTCAAAGGGTCAATAGAAGGAGGAATTAAAAACTGCCGCAGAGGCAATTTTTGACTGAATGCAGGTGCAGAAAAAACAGTAGCATCATATTTAAGAATAAATTTTTTAAGAAATTGCCAAACATTTTTATTAGGCTGAGAAAGGTCAATATGACATCGCCATATCCATTTTTGAGTGTGACTACGAACCTCTACCAAAGGTAAAGGTTGAGGATCATGAATAAAGACAATGTCTTGCCAAAAACTTATTTCTTTAATATTTGCTCTATTGGTTTCAAGATAAACCTCATATTCCTGAGAGCTAAATTCTACCTCTTTACCGTGAAGAGCGTTATGAATCTTCTTGGTAACATCAAAAAACTGTTCTCCTCCTTTTATAACTTCCCAACGAAAATCTATCTCCAATTCTTTTAAAAGAGGAACCATTCTATTCAATATTTCTGCCACTCCTCCACCTACAGCGGTAGAATTTATAGTCAAAATCTTTTTCCCTTTCAACCGCTGGGCTAAAAGTTTTATATCCTCAATAATTGCGGAACCAACTATATCCTGATAAGCATTAAGACTAACCACTTTTCAGATGCTCCTCTATCATAGAAATCAATTTCTTCCTCAACCCTTCCAGAGTAAATGTATAAGGGTCTATCCTGGAAATATTTTCTGCAAGCTCACTCTCCCCCAACGAAGTTCTCAACCAGAAAGAGAAATCATTATCCCCTTTCTCTAATCTTATCCGGGCCTCAAATATATGAAAGTAAATGGAATGGATGCTGACCTCTTTCAATGCCAGAAGAAACTCATTAAGATCAGTAGCAACATATTTTGTAGGTAATACAAAACTTATAGATTTCATAAAATGAAATTCCTGCCCTTCTTTGGCATACCGTTGTCTTGCTCGAGGATATTCTTTCAAATATTGTTCAATTGTAGTCGCTATTTTATCTCTCAACTCTCGGATAGATGAGTACTGGCTTATATCTATACAGGCAAGTCTTTCTGCCAGTTCCTCCTCACGCATGGTATTAGCCACCCAATAAGAGAAATCATTGGGAGGTTCTGGAGAAAAATAAAGATGGATCTGAAGAAATCTATGAGTGTGATGATAAATACTGGAACCAGGCACTTCTTTTATATATTTAAGTAGCTGGGATAAATTACTGGCTTTAACTCCTAAAAGTTCAGTAAGGTTATGCCTGGTATAGAATAGAAAGGGATCTTTTGCTTTTTTTAACTTCATACAAATTGAAAAGTATAATCCTTCCAACTAAAAATGCAAGATAAATAAAGGCCCCACTCTGATTACAGAGAATTATCCGCCCTGAGTTCTAAAACCCTGACCTTAAACTGGGAAGCAGTCTCCTCATCAACTAGATAGTAGGCGAGTATACACAACCTGTCTCCCACCTCTCCACAGCGAGCAGCAGGACCGTAAAGAACTACTCTCTTTGAACCTCTCTGTTCTGGGATTACATAAGTTTCTATCCTACTCCCATTATTGTAATTCAATACCTGAACCCTCTCACCAGGAAGAATATTTACCTTTTCTAATATTTTCTCATCTATTCCAATACTACCTTCATATTCCAGCTTAAGGTCAGTAATAATTGCATTATTAATTTTGGATTTTAATACCTGAACAAGCTTCATTTTAATGCTTATCTGAACCCTCTACCACTTCTCCTGCACGATGACCATCCTTATCTACTCTATAGTATGTCCACCATCTACGGCCACTAGCAGAATAGGTGTTACTATGGTTACAGTAAAATATAACTGTATCCCCATAATCCTTATAACACCACTTGTGGGGTTCAAAATCTGGTTTCATTTCAAGATTGGCTAAAACATCAGCAATTTCAGCACCCGTTGGATATTCGTCTTTGCCTTCTACTTTATTCTTCATGTACAGTAAATTAATCACTGTCTTAATGGTGGAGATGGTTTTATCATCAGCAGCATTCTTTGCATCTTTATTTAAACTGATAAATTTTGGTATTGCAATTCCTGCTATTATTCCTATTACTACAATAATCCAGATTAACTCTATTAGTGTGAATGC
>CBEUCN010000020.1:0-16566 GCA_965541635.1 uncultured bacterium | reverse complement strand
AGAACAGTTGACTTCTATTCTAACCCTTTTTTTCTTTATTCTATATTCCAGCATGGTCAAAGTTTCCTGAATAATCTCCATAAATCTAAACCTCTCATATTCCATTTTCCCTGCCCGAGATAAATCCAAAAGTTCATTAAGCAAAAAAACTGCACGGTCAACAGCCTGTTTCATTTTCCCTATAACATCCACTGTCCTACCTCTGCGGGGAAGTGTAAAACTCTTTTCCAGAAATTTTTTATTTTCCATGTAATTTATACCTTGTAATATTATAGAAAGAGGATTTTTTATCTCATGAGCAACTCCAGCAGCAATTTCACCGATTACTGCAAGTTTCTCTCTTTCCAGAAGCATCTGTTCTAATTGCCTGAGTTCAGTTATATCCTGCCCTATACTCAATATATATTTTATCCTTCCATCTTCCACAATCTGACTGTTACTCCACAAAATCAATTTCTCATCTCCTGATTTTGTTAAAATCGGATTCTCATATACTCTTTTCTCCACTTCAATATTCCCAGAAACTAATTCCTGAAAATATTGCCTTAATTTTTCCCTGATTCTTTGGGGAATGAATATTTCCAACCAATCTTTCCCTATTAACTCCTCTCTCCTGTATCCTGTGAGTTCCTCTATAAACTTATTAAGGAATACAATTTTACCATCAACATCAAACACTACCACTATCCCTTGAATGGTATCATAGATCAGATTTAAAAAACTTCTCTCTTCCTCCAATTCTTCCTGAAGTTTTTTCATCTCCGTAATATCAGCAACTACAAGTAAAAGACGCTCCACTTCTCCTTTTACATTCTTTACAGGAATGCCAGAATACTGCCTGATGGTGGTCTTTCCCCGAGAGGAAGTATATTCTATCTCGGGTATAAAAAAGGGCTCCCCCTTTAATCCTCTTCTGAAATACTCTGTCAATCCCGCCCTTTTATATGTAGGCATTTCAAACACATTCAACCCTACAACTTCATCTGATGATTTTACCCCTGATATCTCAACCATCTTCCTATTAAAGAAATCAATCACACCCTCTTTATTAATAGAGTAAACTCCAAATGGGAGATCATCTAAAATTTCAAATGTGAGTTTTTGAAGATAAAACACTTCTTCCTGTTTTCTTTTTAATTCTGTAATATCTACACCCAAAGCCATACTTCGTGATTTATCTTCCTGAGAAGTATATAAATTCTGGACATGCCATAATAAAGTTTTCTTTTCACCTAGTTTGGTAGTGATTTCACTTTCATAGTTCTCTATAATACCTTTTTGTTTTAAAATCTCTTTCATTTCATTAATAATTCTTCTACGGTAATTTCTATCCGGATAAAGCTTTTCCCAGATTTTTCTCCTGCCAATCACTTCCGATTTCTTATATCCTGAAATCATTTCAGCGGCCTTATTCCATATAATAACTCTTCCGTCTTTATCCATTACATCTATCCAGACATTTGCATTTTCAATTATATTATTTCTAAACTCCAACAATTCCCTTATCCTGTTCTCGGCTTCTATCTCGGAAGTTATATCTCTAAGTGCTCCCAAAATAGCAAGCCTGCCTCTGTAATTTATTCTTTTCCCATATGCTTCTATCCAGATAACTCTTCCATCTTTTCTTACTGCCCGATAGCGGTATCTTGGGAAATCCTCTCCTGATAGTCGTTTTCTTATATTTTCAGAAACAAGTCCTTTATCTTCCGGATATATGAAATCTATTACATTTTTAGAATATATCTCCTCCTGTGTGTATCCCAAGAGTTCTGCCAATGTAGGATTTACATAAATTATCTTTTGACCATCCAGAAGGTATATTCCAACCAAGGACCGCTCTGCTAGAACTCTAAACATCTCTTCTGACTCCCGCAAAGCTATTTCCATCTCCTTCTGTTTAGTTACATCGTGTATGAAATGTACACATTCTATTACTCTTCCTTCAGTATCCAAAATAGGGGAAACACTTATATATACATATTTTTTAAGTTTTCCCTCATATGCTTCTGTTGAATGGAACTTTCCATCCTGAAGAGCCTTATTATGGGGACAGAAAGAAGGAGGAGAATTACTTCCATGAACGAGATGGAAGCAATATTTTCCAAGTATTTCCTGACGTGGAAGTCCAATCATTCTTTCGCCTGCAGCATTTATCTTTTTTATTTTAAAATCACTACTTACAAGCATCAGGGGTTCAGAAAAGGCTTCAAATACTCTCTCCAGTTCCTCCTTGGTTTTTGCTATTTCCTCTTTTGCCCTTACTTCCTTGGTAACATCAATAAGGGTTCCTAAAATAGCAGGCTTCCCTCTGTAATTCACTCTGGAACCAAAAGCTTCCACCCAGATTGTTTCTCCATTTTTCTTTATTCCCCGAACCCGGTAGCGAGCATAAGGTTGCCCCTCTTTTATTCTTTTTCTAATCATCTCCTGAGCCAAGGGAATATCTTCAGGATGAGTTAAATCTAATGGTCCTAAATTGTTATCCACAATTTCCTGAGGATTTTCATATCCAAAAATCTTTGCTAATGAAGGATTAACATATATAAACTTATTGCCCTCAAACATATAAATTCCTGCCAGAGAATTTTCAGTTAGTGCTTGATATAAAAGTTGCTGTTGATAATAGTTAGTTATGTCATTACCCACACATAAGATTTCTTTAACATTTCCATTACAATCATAAATGGGTTGATTGGTCCACGAAATCCACAGTCTGCGTCCATTACGGGTAATATTTTCATTTATATTTCTGGTATATTTTTCAGGATTTGCTATTATATCCTGAATCAATTCTCGTAGATTTCTACCTGTAGATTCTTTCTCAGGCACAATTGTGCCCACTATATTTTTCCCAATGATTTCTTTACGGGAATACCCGAATAACTCCTCAGCATATTTATTGAAAAAGGTGATATTGCCATTAATATCCATCTTCAGAATTATACTTGCGGATTTCTCTACCACATCCTCAAATTCAGAAAATGTCTCCCGAAGCTGGGAAAGTACATTTTTATGCTCGGTTATGTCGTGAGCAAAAAGATTTATATATTTGAGTTGGGAATCCTCCCATTCATTGTGAGTGGTCAAAGTTAGGACTTTTTCTCCGCCATTTTTACACCGACATTTGGTTTCATACCAGAAAATATCTCTATGGTTGTTAAACTCTTGATATACCAAATCAATCTGCCATTTTAATTCATCAGGATAGAATATCTGCCAGAAGTTGTTTCCAATTATTTCCTGCTTGGAATAACCGGTGACAGAAAATATAAAATTATTTATGTACAGGGTGTTTCCCCAAATATCTAAGCGGGCATAGATTATAGGCGCTTTTTCTATTATTTCTGCCAGTTCCATCTCAATTTATACCAGAAGCCATTTGCCATAAGCCATTTGCCATCCTCGGGATGGGCGGATTTGAACCGCCGACCTCTCGGTCCCGAACCGAGCGCTCTAACCCATACTGAGCTACATCCCGGATAAATTTTATTTTACTAATAACTTGTGAAAGGTTAAAGCATTCTTTACCGCAAACCCGTAAGCGTCGTTGTTAAAATAGGCAAATACAGTCTTTATTCTATAGTGAGTAATCCAATCCTTTACCTTATCTGCCCACTGCTTTAATTCTGAAAATGAGTACTCGGACCCATATAGAATTTTTCCCCCATGAAATCTGAGATATAAATAATTACAGGTGATCTCCTCCCCACATGGCCAGCGGGGAGAATCAGCAATACATAAGGTATAGTTGAATTTTTTTAACAATTCATAAACCTCAGAATTAAACCAGCTTAAATGTCGGAATTCAAAAGCATAGAGATAGCGTGTTTGAGAAAGTGCCTGTAAAAAATTTTTAAACTTTTCATCCTGGTATTTAAATCCAGGAGGAAATTGCCACAGAATTAAAATAAGCTTCTTACCCAGATTGGAACATACATCCAAGAAATTTTTCAATGTGCTATGGTAATCCTTAAGTTTTTTAAGATGGGTGATAATTCTTGTCCCCTTAACAACAAACTTGAAATCGGAAGGCGTTCTCCTATACCAGTTTTGGAATACTTTTTGGGATGGAATGCGATAAAATGTCACATTTAATTCCACAGTATTAAAACAAGAAGCATAATACTCCAGAAGCTGATTATCTTTTAAGCCCTCAGGATAAAAAACTCCATTCTTCCAGTGAGCATAACTGTAACCGCTGGTTCCAATATAATATTTAACTGTTTTCAATCCAATGTGTTTTTGAGAAAATTTGATACAATTTTTACAATGTAATCAAATTCCAGATTGACTTTATCTCTGACTTTTAGTGTTCCTAAATTGGTATCTTCAATAGTAATGGGAATTAAATCCACACGCAAAATATTATTTTTTATTTCCTGGACTGTAAGACTTACCCCATTTATTGCAACTGAACCCTTCTCCACTATATACCTGCGATAAGAAGGAGGGAATTTTACATATAAATTGTAGCCAGCCCTACCTTTTTTGATTCTGTAAATCTGGCCCACACAATCAACATGACCGGTAACCAAATGTCCGGAAATAAAATCATCACTCTTTAATGGAAGCTCAATATTGACAATACTATTCGGCCGCAAGTATTTAAATCTGGTATTATTATAAGTGGTGGACATAATATCAAAATAGAGAACACCTTTTTCTATCTTTTTCAGACTCAGGCATACTCCGTCCACAGCAATGCTTTCGCCTCTTTCAAGTCCAGAAATGTCACAATCAGGAATGACTGCCAATTCATAAACCTCGGATAATTTCTTTAAAGTCTTAACCTTACCTCGGGATTTTATTATTCCTGTAAACATAATTTAACTTCCCCTTTATTATTATCTGATTATCAAATTTTTTGAAACTTAGATTCTTAACTCTTATACCCCTAGACAGTTTCATTTCTCTACCACAATAAAACAGATTCCTCCCCCCAATTATAAGAGGAGCATAAGCAAGGTAAATCTCATCTGCTAGTTTTTCCTCCAGAAAACTGGAAATGACTTTCCCTCCACCTTCCACCAGAAGATGACAGATGCCTAATTTATATAAATCTTTAACCAATCTCGGGAGATTAATTTTCCCATTTTTCAAGGGCTGAGGTAAAATTTTTACCCCCATGGCTTCCAAAAATTTTTTCTTTCTGGTTCTGGTTACATCATCTCCGACAACTACGATTACATCTGATTTAATCTCCCGGAGTAATCTGGCATCTTGGGGTATCCGGAATTTAGAGTCAAGTATTATCTTGACTGGCTGTTTTTTATAATAACTGTTATCTGATCTACGAGCCGAAAGCAAGGGATTGTCTTTCAACACTGTATTTATTCCCACCACAATCGCATCCACTTTAGACCTCAACTCCTTATGAAAATAAAAACGCAGGCCTTCTGAAGTTATCCATTTAGAACTTCCAGTATAATCACTGATTCTGCCATCTAAGGTTATCGCTGACTTCACAGTTATATAGGGAATCTTTTTGGTTATATGCTTTATAAAAACCCGATTTAAATCCTCAGCCTCTGGTTTCAGAATTCCTTCTATCACCTCAATTCCCGCCTTACGAAGAATTTCTATACCTTTTCCATTATGTGCAGGATTAGGGTCAGACATAGCAATTACCACTTTCTTTATCCCTGATTTAATAATTTTTTCAGTGCAGGGAGGGGTACGTCCAAAGCTAGAACAGGGTTCAAGATTTACATATAATGTCGCTGATTTTAAATTTCCTTTTGCTTTCTCAATAGCCACTATTTCTGCATGTTTTTCTCCTGCCTGTTTATGATAACCTTCCGAAATTATCTTGTTATCCTTAACAATAACTGCACCGACCATAGGATTAGGATTGGTAAATCCCTCTGCTCTTTTCGCTAGGTTAAAACATCTTTTCATAAAAGTCTCATGTTTTATCTCTGGCATTTTTATACTCCTTAAGTTTCTCTACCAGATTATAAGAAATTCTAACTTTACCCAGAAGGACTTTCCCTTTACCCAAACCGTGACAGTCAGAACCTCCAGTTATCAACAGATTATAGTTTTGGGCCATGCTCATATATCTTATCTGGGCAGAAAGTGGATGTTCAGAATGATAAACCTCAATTCCTTCAATTCCTTCTTTAACCAAAACAGGTATTACATTATCATCTCCCATCAAATAGGGATGAGCAACTACTGAAATTCCTCCCAGCTCCCTGATCATCGTTATTGCTTCCTGAGGGCTTAATCTTTCTTTTTTTACATAACAGGGCCTACCTTCTCCAATATACAGCCGGAATGCTTCCTTGATAGAGGAGACATATCCCTTTCTATATAATTCCTGAGCAAGATGGAGTCTGCCAATGGAAGCAAAGGGATTCTGACGGATAATCTTTTCAGCATCCAGAGATATATTAAAATTTTTCAACTTTTCCACCATCTGTAAGAAACGTTTACGGCGTGTTTCTCTTAAATGCTGGAGTTTCTCCAGAAACCAAGGATTCTTGTAATCAATGAAATAGCCTAAAATATGAATCTCAGTATCATTGTATTCAGCAGTCAGCTCCACCCCTGGGATTACCTCAATTCCTACCTTCTTCCCATAATCTATCGCCTCTTCAACTCCACCTACAGCATCATGGTCAGTAATAGCAATACAAGAAAGGCCTACTTCACGTGCTGTGGTTACCACCTTACGGGGAGAAAATGTGCTGTCAGAATAAATAGTATGGACATGGAGGTCGGCTTCAGGGCTCATCTAACAAACTAACTTTTTGAGGACATTCATTGCGGGCTATTTTATCCAGAATACCATTTACAAATTTACCTGATTCCTGGTCTCCAAATTTCTTAGCCAGTTCAATCGCCTCATTTATGCTCACCTTGGGAGGAACATCAGGAAGATAAAGAAGTTCATAAGTAGCAAATCTCAAAATATTTCTGTCTACATATGCCATTCTATGTAATTCCCAGTTCAAAGCATATTTCTGAATCAGCTTATCAATCTTTTCTATATTTTTAATTGTTCCCTCCACTAACTGAGAGGTAAATTCCCTTATCTCAGAATCATGATGGGAAGATAAAATATCGTTAAGAATTCCCTGATATGATTCTTTGGTTATATCCCATCTATAAAGAGCCTGCAATGCCAACTCCCGCGCCATTGTCCTTTTCCTCATCCCTCACCTCTATCCTAAACCCTACCTCCTATCTCCTGTCTACTACCTACTACCTACTACCTACTATCTACTGTCTACTCTCTACTGCCTACTATCTTATACAGATTGGCCATTTCAATAGCAGAAAGAGCAGCAGAGCGTCCTTTGTTGCCATCTTTTGTACCTGCCCGTTCTATTGCCTGCTCTACAGTATCAGAGGTAATAATTCCAAAACTTACAGGAATATTTAACTCCAAATTCAGCCTTGCTATTCCCTTGGATACCTCAGATGCTATATATTCAAAATGAGGTGTATCTCCTCTAATTACTGCACCCAAACAGATAACAGCATCATACTTTTTCTTTTTAGCAAGTTGTGTCACTACTGCAGGAATTTCAAAACATCCCGGACACCAGTAAATTTCAATGTTTTTATCATCTACTCCATGTTCATAAAGAGTACTTAATGCTCCATCCAGAAGCTGTTTGGTTATAAATTCATTAAACTTGGAAACCACGATACCAAACCTCAATCCCTTGGCTATTAAATTTGCCTTTACTTCCTTCATTTTTCACCTCCTCAAAATTAAATTCAGACATTACTCAGGTCATGTCCCAATTTTTCCTTTTTGGCTTTAAGATATCTCTGATTGATTGGATTAGGTGGAATCTCTATGGGTACTCTCTCCACTATTTCCAGACCATATCCTTCCAACCCAATTATCTTTCGGGGATTGTTGGTCAGAAGTTTTATCTTTCTTACCCCGAGATCAAATAGAATCTGTGCACCAATACCATATTCTCTCAAATCAGGCTCATATCCCAAAGCCTTATTTGCCTCCACGGTATCCAGTCCTTTATCCTGTAAGGCATAAGCCTTGAGTTTCTCTTCCAGTCCAATACCTCTTCCTTCCTGATTCATATAGAGAATTACTCCTCTACCCTCACTGGCTATCATTTCCATTGCTTTATGCAACTGAGCACCACAATCACATCTCAAAGAATGAAATACATCTCCTGTAAGGCACTGAGAATGAACTCTGACCAGAATGGGTTCAGCACTTACTGCTCGCTCATGCTCACCTTTTCCCATCACCAGAGCAATGTGTTTTCCCTTATCAATTTTATCTTCATACAGATAAAGTTCAAACTCTCCGAATGTGGTGGGAAGTTTGGTCTTTACTATCAACTCTACTAATTTTTCCTTTTTCCTGCGATATTCTATTAAATCTCTTATGGTGGCAATTTTTAAATTATGTTTTCTGGCAAAATCAAACAATTCCGGCACTCTGGCCATAGTGCCATCTTCATTCATTATCTCACAGATTACTCCTGCAGGATAAAGCCCAGCAAGTTTCATCAAATCCACGCAGGCTTCAGTATGCCCGGCCCGTACAAGCACTCCTCCTTCTCTTGCCCGCAACGGAAAAATATGGCCAGGTTTTATAAGGTCCTCAGGTCTAGTATTGGGATTAATAAGAGTATGAATGGTATGGGCACGATCAGGGGCAGAAATTCCGGTGGTAATACCGTCACGTGCATCCACAGATATTGTCCAAGCAGTAGAATACTTATCCTCTGGCTTTTCCTGCATGGGCTTTAATCCCAGTTCATCCAGACGCTTTCCCTCCATAGGTACACATATAAGACCTCTTCCATATTTAGCCATAAAGTTTATGTCTTCTGGTTTGACAAAAGAGGCAGCCATAACCAAATCACCTTCGTTCTCGCGGTCTTCGTCATCAACAATGATGACCATTTTGCCCGCTTTGAGGTCATCTAGAATTTCATCAATGGTGTTGAATTTATATTCTTCCATAATTGCCCTTTAAAAATTCTATGATATAACCATATGCCCGTCAAACCTTAAAATTATGTGGGAATTTTATTATTTAAAAACACAGGTAACGCTTCTTTTAGAGACAAAAGAGCCAAAGGATGTTTTGAAACCCGTTTATTGCGAGCGGGCACGGTCCCCGCCTCTGGCGGGGGAGTGAGCAATAAAGCCGAGCCGACCCCGCATTTTGCGGGGTTCGGCGTCCCTGAAAAACATCCTTTGGCTCCTCACAAATGGTTTTTTTACACTTCCAGTAAAAGAAAAAAATGGAGATCAAGAAGAGAATTCTATAATACTAATAACCGGATAGTCTTTTAACTTCTCCCTGCCTTTCAAAAATGTCAGCTCAATTAAAAACACAATTGCTGAAACCTCAGCAGATAACTTATGTGTTAATCGAACACAGGCCTCAGCCGTTCCTCCTGTCGCCAGAAGGTCATCCACAATCAGAACCCTATCTCCTTTCTGTAACGCATCCTCATGAACCTCCAGTGTATCCTGACCATATTCTAACTGATAGGTATAGGAAATAGTTTTGTAAGGCAACTTTCCTTTTTTTCTTACAGGTATAAATCCTTTATTTAATTTATAAGCAAGGGCGGAGGCGAAAATAAATCCCCGCGACTCCACAGCCATGATTTTATCAAAATCAAATCCTTCTACTTTTTCGGCTAATACATCTACCGCCTGATGGAATGCCTCCGAATTTTGAAGCAAAGGAGTTATATCTTTAAAATTTATTCCAGGTTTAGGAAAGTTGGGAATCTCGCGAATATAAGATTTAAGTTCCATCACTTCTTCCTCCTTGTTTTATGACCTATTTTTTTCTTTTGAGACCCCTTCACTTTCTTCCTCGTTTGTTTCTTTACTTTTCTACTTGCACTCTTTTTAATCTTGATCTTTTTTCTCGATTTTCTTCTCACCGCAGACTTCTGCTGCCTATCAAATGGAACATGCTTTTCGCTCCCCAGAAGTATCTCCCGCATTTTAGCCAGTGCTTCCTTCTCTATTTGTCTCACTCTTTCCCGGGTTATCTTAAACTTTCTGGCCACCTCAGCTAGAGTGCGAGGCAGACCGGTATCTAAACCAAATCGCATTTTTATTATCTCGCGGGACCTCTCATCCATCACAGAAAGCAACTCCTCAACTTCTTCTTTCTTAAACAGGTTTACCAGCTCATCCACAGCTTCAATTTCATCATCCTGCAACAGATCTATAAAATCGGCTTCTCCTTCCTCACTAACTGGTTTGTCCAGAGATGTTATCGTCTGAGAAACGAGTTTTAGTTGCTGGACTTTCTCTATAGGAATTTTAAGCTCCCGTGCCAGTTCCTTATCAGTGGGTTTCCTTCCATATTTATGTGTCAATTTCTCTATCACTTTGCGCATCTTGTGGAGGAGTTCTCCCATATACACTGGAATTCTTACAGTACGAGCCTGATTGGCTATAGCCCGGATAACATGCTGTCTTATCCACCAAGAAGCATAGGTGGAAAATCTATAACCTAGACGGGGATTAAATCTTTCCAGAGCCTTAATCAATCCAATATTACCTTCTTCAATAAGGTCTGCAAGTGGAAGGCCAAGCCTTTCGTATTTACGGGCAATTTTAACAACCAAACGGAGGTTGGAACGAATTAATTTTACTCTTGCTTCCTCATCTCCTTTCTGTGCTTTCTTAGCAAGCTCCCTCTCTTCCTGCGCTGACAGAACAGGGATTTTTCTTATTTCGCGGAAATAATCCCTTAGTACTTCAAAACTCATTTATTTTTCTTTCTTAAGAGCTGCCTGAGCAGCAGAAAGTTTAGCAATAGGCACCCGATAAGGAGAACAGCTTACATAATTCATCCCTACTTTATAACAAAATTCCACTGAACTAGGCTCTCCTCCATGTTCTCCACAGATTCCAACTTTAAGCTCAGCACGAGTCTTTCTACCTTTTTCTATACCTATCTTAACAAGTTCTCCAATTCCCTCTTGATCGAGAATCATAAATGGGTCATCTTTCAATATTCCCACTTCAAGGTATTTAGGTAAGAACTTGGCAATATCGTCTCTGGAAAATCCAAATCCCATCTGAGTGAGGTCATTGGTACCGAAACTGAAAAATTCTGCTTCCTCAGCAATCATGTCGGCAGTAATTGCTGCTCTGGGGACTTCAATCATAGTTCCAATTGAGTATGCCAGTTCTACTGATTTCTCTTTCTCCACTTCCTCGGCAACTTCTTTAATATGCTTCTTTAAAAATCTAATTTCATTAACATGCCCTACCAGTGGAATCATAACCTCCACAATTATCTTCTTGCCTTTTTTAATTACTTCTGCCTGAGCTTCAAAAATAGCCCTTGCCTGCATGCGAGAAATTTCAGGATAACTTATACCTAACCGGCATCCCCGATGGCCCAGCATGGGATTGAATTCTTTCAGCTGCTCAACCTTGTTCTTCAAATCCTTGCTATCAATTTGCAGTTCCTTAGCCACTCTTTCTATATCCTCATCACTGGCAGGTAAGAATTCGTGAAGAGGAGGATCAAGTAATCTTATAGTTACCGGCAGTCCCTCCATTACTTCAAATATCCCTATAAAATCATCACGCTGTAAGGGAAGAAGTTTATCCAGAGCCTGCTGCCTTTCCTCGGGAGTATCAGCAATAATCATTTTCCTGACCAGATTTATCCTGTCCTCTCCGAAAAACATATGCTCGGTTCGACAAAGACCAATTCCCTCAGCCCCAAAATCTCTGGCAACTTTAGCATCATGGGGTGTATCAGCATTTGCTCTCACTCCCATTTTCTTATATTTATCCACCCATTCCATAAGTGTTTTGAACTTCCCAGCAACCTGGGGTTTGATAAGTTTGGCAGACCCCAGAATTACTTCTCCAGTAGTGCCATTTAAAGTTATTACATCCCCCTTATTTACTTTTAATTCTCCCACTGTGAAATATCCCTCTTCCTCATTTATGGAAATATCATTACATCCTACGACACAACATTTTCCCATTCCTCTTCCCACAACTGCTGCGTGAGAAGTCATTCCACCACGGGCAGTAAGAATTCCTTGAGCTTTTGCCATACCACCTATATCCTCAGGAGATGTTTCTGCTCTAACCAAAATCACTTTTTCTCCTTTTTCAGCTAGTTCAATTGCCTCATCAGCACTAAATACCACCTTCCCTACTGCGGCTCCTGGTGAGGCAGGAAGTCCTTTAGCAATAACCTGAACTTTTTCATTAGGATCTATCATGGGATGCAACAATTGATCCAGCTGATCAGGTTTTACACGCATAATTGCCTCTTGTTCGGAAATCAGACCCTCATTAACCATATCTACTGCAATATTAACTGCAGCCAGTGCTGTGCGCTTCCCAGTCCGAGTCTGAAGGAGGTAGAGTTTGCCTTCCTCTATTGTAAACTCCACATCCTGCATATCACGATAATGTTTCTCCAATTTCTGAAATATCTCACACAGCTGGTTATAAATTTCAGGCATCCTCTTCTCCAATGCTGCCAGAGGCTCTGGAGTTCTGATACCGGCAACTACATCTTCACCCTGAGCATTGATTAAAAATTCTCCATAAAATTGCTTCTCACCGGTAGAAGGATTACGGGTAAATCCTACTCCTGTTCCAGAATTATCTCCCATATTGCCAAAAACCATGGTCTGAACATTTACAGCAGTCCCGAGGTCATGAGGAATCTTATGAATCTCTCGATAAGTAATAGCGCGTTTATTATTCCAAGAGGCAAACACAGCATTCACTGCCATCTTAAGTTGTTCCCAGGGCTGGTCTGGAAAATCCTTACCAGTTTTTTCCCTAATCAGTCCTTTAAACTCAGATACTAGCTGTTTTAAGTCATCTTCAGAAAGTTCAGTATCCAACTCCACACCCTTTTCTTTTTTCTTTTTCTCCAGAATTTTCTCAAATTCACTGTGCTCAATACCCAGAACAACATTGCCAAACATCTGAACAAATCTTCTATAAGCATCATAAGCGAATCTGGGGTTATTTGTCTTTTTTATCAACCCCTGAACAGTATCATCGTTTAAGCCCAAGTTTAAAATTGTATCCATCATACCTGGCATGGAAATGGCTGCCCCCGAACGCACTGAAACCAGAAGAGGGTTTTCTTTATCTCCAAATTTCTTGCCTGTTACCTCCTCCAGTCTCCGCATTGCCTGGTTCAACTCCTCTTCCAAACCCTGAGGCCATTTCTCTCCATTTTGATAATAATATTTACAGGCAACAGTGGATATTGTAAATCCCGGAGGAACGGGTATTCCTAAATTTGTCATTTCTGCTAAGTTAGCACCTTTGCCACCCAATAATTCCTTCATACCTGCATTGCCGTCAGCCTTACCATTAGCAAAAAAGTAAATGTAGTTAGTTGCAGTTACAGTCTTGTTAACTTCTTGCATCTTTCAACACCTCCATTTCTTTTAAATCCGCCACCCTCTCGGTTACCAGCCTGTTTACAAGATAAAGCAAAACCTTCCGGTTATTCCTTAATTTCTCATCTTCAACATTTACCAGAACTTTATCGAAGAATAAATGTATTATATCATAAAAAGCACGGGCATACAAAATTAAAACATTATCATAGTTACGGTTATCAATCTCAGTTAAAATTTTATTCTTATTGGCCAAATATATATTCCATAACTTTTCCTCCTCAGGAAGTTGCAACAAATCTTCATCCACTGTTTTATTTTCAAACCGTTCTCCTTTTATAATATTGGCAGTTCGTTCTACAACTTTGCAGGCCATATAAAATTCTTTATTATCATATATTCGCAATAGTTTTCTTATCCTGAAATAAACCTCAGCAGGCTTGGTAAAATTGACCTTCACAACTGCTGAGATTAAATCTCTGGGGATATCCTCCTCCCGCATTAATACTTCAAATCTTTCTATAATGAGATTTTGAAAAATTCCATAAACTTTCTCCTTTTCTATTTCTAATTTATCCTTAAGATGGGAATAAGCGACATCAAACAGATTTTCAATATCAATTTCCAACTGATAGTGAATTAAAATCCTTACAATTGCCTGAACCTGCCTGCGAATAGTAAATGGATCTTCGCTTCCTGAAGGCATCAATCCCAAACCCAGAAACCCAATCACATTGTAAAGTTTATCAATCACAGACAGGAGTGCAGAAAGTTTAGTAGAAGGTAGTCCATCCTCATTTGTTCTTGGTTTATAATGCTGGGAAATGGCATCTGCCACTTCATTTCTTTCTCCATCCAGTTGGGCATATATTCCTCCCATTATCCCTTCCAAACTTGGAAATTCATATACCATTTTAGTCAATAAATCTGCTTTACACAGATAGGCTGCCCTGGTCAAATCCTGAATCTCCTGAGCATTGATTTTTAAAATCTCGCCCAATTTCTGTGCCATTTTTACCATTGCATCTACTTTATCCCAAAGTGTTCCCAATTTTTGATGATGGAGAACTGTAGATAATTTTGGTACTCTACTTTCCAGAGACTCTTTTCTATCCTGCGTAAGGAAATAATCAGCGTCCCAGAGACGAGAATTAAGCACAAACTCATAATGCATCTTCACATTCTTAACAGCCTTAGGCTTACCTTCCAGAACCGCCAAAAAGTTATTTTTTATCTTTCCAGATTTATCCACCACAGCAAAAACTCTTTGATATTTTGCCATACTGGCCAACAAAACAACTTCTGGAAGTTTAAGGTATTGAGATTTAAAATCACAGGAAATTACAAATGGTTTCTCCACTAAATCATTTACCTCTGACAATAATTCAAAATTGGGATAAACACAGGCGCCTAATGATTTCGCTTTTTTCTCCAGAAGTTTCTGAATTTTCTTTCTCCTATCTTCTGGTGATAGAACAATACCATGGGTTTTAATAATTTTAAAGTAATCTTTTATGGTTTTAACTTTATATCTCTTAAATTCTCCATTTTCCCGAATAAAGGTATACGTCTGGGAATGCAATTTACCTAACTTGAGATTAAGAAGATTATCATCAAATAAGGCAAGCAACCATCTTACCGGTCTTATAAATCTCAAACCACTGTCATCCCAGACCATATATTTTGGAAGGGAAATCTTCTCAAACACAAATGGGAACACTTCACACAGTATTTTCTGGGCTGGAACTGCAGGCTGGATTTTGTTTACAAACACATATTTGCCCTTTTTTGTTTCTTGAATAACAACATCTTTTTCAGATGCCTTTTGAGACCTCAGAAAACCAAAATAGGCAGGAGTAGGTTTGTTATTTTTAAAAGCAACATCATAACTCGGTCCCGCAATCAATTTTTTCTCACTACCACTTTTTGCAGAAATTTTTCCCACAATTACTATCCGAGAAGGAGTATAACCAAGGTCTATTTCAATCTCTGAGATTCTTCTCTCCCGAATTAACTCAGGAAATTTTTCTTTTAACTGGCTGGAGATTAATTCTCCCACTCCTGCTGGTATTTCTTCTACACCTATTTCAATTAGAAATTTCTTAATTGCCATTTTCCTCAAGATAAATCTGAGCACATTTCTTTGCCCTATTTCTTATTGTGGCGATATAATTCTGTCTCTCAATCACACTTATTGCTCCCCGAGCATCTAGAATGTTGAATATATGAGAAAGTTTCAGAACCATTTCGTAGGCTGGTAGCCATAACCGCATTGTAAGCAACCTATCAGCTTCCTGCTGATATTGTTGAAACTGGGTAAGATAAACATCAATGTCAGCCACTTCCAGGTTATATTCCCCAAAACTTTTTTCTCTGATATCATGGAGTTCACCATATGTTAAATCCTGTGACCATTTAATTTCAGCAATGTGTTCTACATTCTGAAGATACATTGCTAATCTCTCCAGGCCATAAGTAATTTCGGCTGGGATTAATTTTAAATTCATCCCTCCCACCTGCTGGAAATATGTAAACTGAGTGACCTCAAGGCTGTCCAACCAAACTTCCCATCCCAATCCCCAGGCACCCAGAGTAGGAGATTCCCAGTCATCCTCGACAAATCTCAAATCATAATCTTTAAGGTCAAATCCTATGGCAGTTAAGCTTTTAAGATAAAGTTCTCTTACATTATCAGGTGACGGTTTTAAAATTACCTGATACTGATAATAAAATCCTGCTCTTAAGGGATTGTCTCCAAATCGAGAATCAGCGGGTCTGCGAGATGGCTGGACATAGGCACACCTCCAAGGTTTATCATCGAGAGATTTAAAAAAAGTAGCAATATGGAAGGTGCCTGCCCCCACTTCCATATCATATGGCTGCAAAATTACACAGTTCTGTTTTTTCCAAAAGGAATTCAGTTTGGAAATTATTTCCTGAAAATATGGAATTTTCTTCATATTGATTTCTAAATTTTAACAAAAAAAAGAAATTTCCGCAATTAATATAAAAATAGACCCCGCGGTGCCGCCGCTGCATAGAGAGTCACTGAGTGACCCTCCACAGGTGGGTGCCCTGTGAGATGGCATCTGAATCCCTAAAGGATACGGGACTCACTAAGCCATCTCAACGCAGGCTCCCTCGAAATTCAATTCGCCTCAGGATCCCTCATGCAGACAGAGCGCACACCGCAGAGTCT
>CBEUCN010000019.1:0-17392 GCA_965541635.1 uncultured bacterium | reverse complement strand
ACCACACTCAACCTCATCCAGAAAAATCTCAACGCCTGATCAATTCTCAATCTGGGGTTTGTATTTCTGATTAAAGTAAACAGTAAAACAACTACAATTATCTTCAAAAGTCCTATTATTATATTACAACCTGAAAGACCTTGCCAGAAAAAGGTTGTGATAAATAATGGATAAATTGCAAACATGATTAATTTGTTTAATTTGAACATTGCCAGCAAGGCTCCGGAATATTCTGTTAAAGGCCCAGCTATGATTTCGGTTTCGGCTTCAGCGATATCAAAAGGAACAAGTCCCATCTTTGCCTGTACAACAAGCAAAACAGAAATAAAAGCCAGAAAGCCCGAAATGGAAAATATAAAAGCACCATTTTGTATTTGGTAATTAATAATGTCTGAAATTTTAATACTTCCGGTTTTAAATATTGGAACCAGAAGTGCAAGTATAAAGGGAAGTTCATATCCCAGAAGAAGTTTTATCTCTCTGGAAGCACCAAGTGAAGCTAGGGGATTAGCAGAAGCAAAACCTGCCACAGTCAGACATAAAGATGGAATAGTCAAAAGATATATCAACACTATGGTATCGCCTATAAATCCGGAGCCAGAAATTACAGCGTTCCACAATAGAAAACCAGCAATAAATAAAGCAGACACCCCTATTAAAGGAGTAAAGACAAATAATAACTTGCTGGCATTCTTAGGAATAATTGTCTCTTTCCCAAATAATTTTACAATATCAACAAATGGCTGATACCAAGGAGGTCCTACCCGATACTGTATTCTGGCGGTTATTTTTCTATCCAACCAGGATAAAACACCTCCCAGTAAAATTAAAAACACTCCTCCCGGAAAAATTAAAAATTTAATTATCAATTTCATGATGTTAGTTTGTTAGTTTGTTGGTTTGTTAGTTGGTTGGTTTGCTGGTTATTAATTTTAATTCCTTTAAATTTCATTTTCTTCACTCCTATCAAACTAGCTAACTATCAAACTAACCATCTCTCTATACTCTTACCCAGAAGTTGGTAGCATGGACATACAAATTATCCGTAACCTTATAAATTCCCTTTTCAGGTTCTTCCTGTATTTCCTCCACTACCTTTATAGCACCTTCTTTACTACAGGTTTTGACACATAAAGGAACATCTTGAGAACGGTCTCCACAGTAATCACATTTAGAAACTAAATAAGGAATAACTTCGGGATAAATGGTTCCGAAGGGACAGGCATAACTACACGATTTACAGGATATACATCGCATATTATACCTTTTGACGATTCCAGTATCTAACCGTTCCAGAGCATCCTGAGGACAGGATAAAACACAGGTTCCCTCTTTACATTTTCTACACACTACTGAAAATGTAGCCAGTTCCCGTAAGGCTATCACACCATCATTATGGGGATGATAATAATAACTGCACTTTGCCGTGCATTCATTGCATCTTTCACATATATCCAGATCAAGTAATAATTTCATATCTTAATCCCAAATTTCAGGGAACTCTTTAATCTGGTCATAGGTAAATACCGGACCGTCCTTACATACGTAATAATAACCTATTCTGCAATGTCCACATTTTCCCACTCCACAGGACATATTTTTCTCCATGGAAAGATATATATCCTCCTCTCTAAATCCCAGTTCCAGAAGTTTTAAAGTGGTAAACTTCATCATAATGGGAGGACCGCATACGCAAGCAATTGCATTTTCAGGATTCAAATCATCCAGTATTGTAGTCACCACTCCCACATTTTTATTCCAGCTGGAATCAGCCTTATCCACGGTAAGCCTTACCTTTATCTTCCCGCTCTGTTCCCACTCTTTAAGTAAATCTTTATATACAATATCCTCAGGAGTCCTGGCTCCATAATAAAGAGAAATTCCAGCATAGGACTGAGGAGAATGCAACAGCTCAAATATCAATGACCTTAAAGGAGCAAGTCCTACTCCACCACCAATTATATATACCTGTTTACCTTTAAACTTCTCTACCGGATATCCGTTTCCGTAAGGTCCTCTTATCCCCACAATATCTGCCTCTTTCATATTATGTAAAATTTCAGTAACTAAGCCTACTTTCATAACTGTCACTTCTAATTTACTACTGCTCCCAGGATCAGATGAGGGTGTAAATGGTGCCTCTCCTATTCCTGCTACTGCCAATTCTATAAACTGACCAGTTTTAAAGGAAAATTCCTTTTCTGGTTGCAAACGGAAAGTTTTTATGGTTGGAGTCTCATCAATAATTTTTGTAATTTTTGCCTGTGATGGTAAATAGGTTTCTATCTTCATTTTACATTTACGCTGACCAGTTGTGCTAATATCTTTCTGATATCAATATTACCGAGACAGGCAGAAATACATCTACCACAGCCAGTACATCCAAATGTTCCCAGCACCTGAGGGAAAAAATCAAATTTTTTGAAAAATCTGTTCCTCAATCTTTCAGACAGTTTTTTTCTGGGATTTGCTCCTCCTGCTACCAGAGCATAAGTTTTATATAAACAAGAATCCCAGACTCGGAGTTTATCAAATCCATTTTTTTCAGTAATTAGAAAGAAGCAGTGACAGGAAGCACAAATATTGGTACAGGCTCCGCATTCCACACATCTTTCTGCTTCTTTTATCCAGATTTCGGAATCGAAACTATTTCTAACCGCCAGGGTTAAACCATCTTTAACTTCCAGAGGCAGAATTTTATCAGCATTTTCCTTAACCTTATTATAAATTTCTTCTCTATTTTTTTTGATCAATTCCTGATAATGTTGAGGAATCTTTTGTATTTCTAATTTTAACTCTTTACTTAATGCCTCTCCTTTGGGTGAGCCCACCTGTAATACAAATTCGTCATTTGCAACCGGTATTAAATTCCAGTCAAAGCCATCTTCAGGATAAGGAGTATATCCTAAAGAAGTACAAAAACAAGTTTCCAGAAAAGAGGTGCAATCTGTAGAGAATATGAAATAATTCTCTCTTCTCCAGGCATAATAAGAGTCACGATATTCACCATCAAGATAAACATAATCAAGCACTTTCAGAGAGTTTAAATCACAGGCTTTAACTCCAAAAATCAAAACTGGTTTATTAGATTTTTCAGTAAGTTTTTCTTTACCTGGTAGATAAAAAGATTTTAACGGTTCTACTGTTCTATATTGAGAAATTCCAATCTGAAAGGCCTGGGATATTTTGGTAATAAAATAAGAGTCGCCTTTTCTTACAGGCCCAAAAATATCAAACTTTTTCTGTAAATGAGAAAAAATTTCACTCAGTTCCGTCCTGGAGAGTTTTATTCCTGTGAACATTTTCACAAATTTTTGGTAATTATACCACCCCCCTTTTTCTTGTCAAGGATTTTAACACATAATAATTATTCTAAAATTCCACCCCATTGCTTGATTAACTCCTCTCTTTTTTTGACAATACTTCTAAATGTAGAGGCTGGGGTTTGTGTATGGAGAGCAACTTTTTTTATTCTTTCCAACTCTTGTAAGTATTTATCTATCTTCTCATAATTTTCTTTGTATTTCATTTTTACAGTCTGCAGAAAATAATAAATTGCCCCTAGATTTTTAATAAATTCGTCTCTATTTCTTCGAGAAACATCATAAGCAATATCAATAAGATAAGATAACCTTTCAGGATAATCTTTTAAAATTAAATCAGAAAAGGATTCTATAAACGCCTGAATATCATGAGAAACTTTAATAAAAATAGAAGCATCATTTTTAGATAAATTTTTAATAATTTCCAATATCTTTCCCAGTATAGTCACATCTCTAACGCCTGCTAAATACAATTTGGTAGTAATATGACTCATATGGGCAAGAAGATGGAAGAAAGTATCTTCAGTAATGCTGGACCAATTTTTGAGATAACTTATTATTACCGGATAGGCCTCTTTCACATCCGTCTCTTCATAGCCAATCTTCATATCTTTCATGAAAAATAGGCTCGTCAACAGATAACATCTTAAATGGTTACGGAATTGATTTGGCTGAGAAGTAGATTCTTTATCTTTACGAGCAAGGTAAACACAGTCTTCTATAATCCGAATAATAGGGAGTTCGATATCTTCATCGATAGAGATAAGTAATTCCAAAACTCTTTCACCAAAAGTCCCTTTCAACTCACATTTGGAAGCGAGAATAATTTCATTGAAACAGATAAGATTTTTTATGTATTCTTCTATAGTGTAACGTCCCCTTGCTTTACTAAATTCCACTGCCCAAGAAGAAAGTTTCCGAAGTATCTTCATATCCATTCCAAATCTATCTAAAGTCACTGCTAATTCCTTAAGTTTATCAAGTCCCTTTTCAACTTCAGAAAGAGATGAAGGTTGAATACGAGGAAGTTCGTTAAAAATAATCTTGACTACCTTGTTAATACTATTATTTCTCCAAGTTATAGGAAAATTATTAATAAATTGCTCAAAAATTTTAATATTCTCACTCCATTGTTCAATACTGCCTTGAGAGATAGTTAAGAGTTTATCAAGAATAAATTGTGTTTCTTCTATACCTCTCTGTGAACAAAGATAGAAAAATCTCTCTAATTCTTTCCGGACTTTTTCCTCTTCTTGAGGACTTAGTGTCTCTCTTAAATAGGGTTTAATTCTATGCAAATAGGATTCAATTACTTCTATATCTTTTATCCTGCGGGCATAAGCAAAAGAAGAAGCGAGGATTACAAGAGATAAAGCCACAACAAATAGAAATTTATACTTTGACATCCTCAGCTTTTATCCTCCTCTCTTCCATATTTTACTACAAACATAGTAAATTACCAGTGTATATAAGTAGATGGTATACATTAGAGACAATTGGATTATGGAAATAGTTAAAGTTATCTTACTTCAGATATTCTGCCATCAACATGATATTATACTTTTTTACCTCTGTAATTTTTGTTTCTGAATTTTAATAAAAAATACACTTAATAAAAGTCTTGTTAAATTTGTAATTTTGAGAAAAATATGGTATAATTTTATTGAGATGAGAGGGAAATTTAAAATATTATTGATTTTTGTAGTTGCAATAATCTTTTTAAGCTATAAAGATGCAATAACTCAAAGTATTCAGGGTTCTCTTACTATAAGAGTAAATGGAGAACCAATTTATCAAGGTCCTCTTAAGATTTCCTCTGGAAAAATAATCACACCTAATTTAGGCCAACTGAATACCCAGCTTCAAAATCAAGGATTGGGGTCAATAATGTCTTTAATCCAATCTATGTTATATCAATTAGTTCAACAATTGCTTGGTGGAGAGATAGCAGTTCCTGCTCCAGCAATTGGTGGGATAATGCCTCCTCACTCCAGAACGAGAATAGGTGGAATACCAATCAGAGGCAATGTATTTCCCGGAACCGTCCAACCGCAAACTGCAGAGGAAGTTCCAATTGCTCCTGGATTAAACGCTGAAACTATCAGAGAAGTCTTAAGGATGTTTCCACAAGAAGTATTAGGATTAATCAATGGAATATACCCTGGAGCGCCTTCCTTTGCTTTAGGTGCTACAGATGGACATAACATTTACCTAAATTCAGAGGCCCCGGGGGTAATTGCTCATGAATGTGGACATGTCCTCCATCTTTCAGGTTTATATCCCGAATTTAATAATGCTGTAGCCAGAGCTTATGCTGAAAATCCAAGTGCTATAAGTTGGTATGGTAGTACCAACATTTATGAATTTGCAGCTGAGGTTATAAAAGCTTATTTAACCGGAGGACGTGGGCGATTGGAAGAACTGGCTCAACATTCTCAGGCTTTTAAAGATTTGCTTGCAGCCTTAGATAAAATTTTTATCCCTGCTGCTTATGTTTAACTTTCCTATCCTTTTTTATTCCTATCCTCTTTAAAACTCATAAGTGCTGGAGTTTTAATTTGATAAAAATATACCATATGGGGATAAATAGAAGAGTGTAATCTAACTTTTACACCTTGGATTTCTTTTATTTTCATAGCCTGCTGAAGAGAAATATTAGCAAAATAGAAAATCCCATTTTTAGTTTTAAGTTCTCCTCTTGATATAAAGTAAGGCCTATTAAAATAATAACGAACGACATTGCTCACTCTACCATTTACAACATATTGAGGAATATCTTTATCCCAATTGTAAACAATTGAAGATACAAAATCCCGGTAACTTTTAAAGAGCACCACATCCCTCTTCTTTCTATTTTTTACCACCTCTTCCAATAAACAAAAAAGCTTTCTTTTATCATAATCCCTTGTAAAAGATTCATAATAGAGTGGAAGCTTTATAAGATTTCCCATTACAGTAAGCCCTAAAAGCAGAAAGCAAATCCTTACCTTTGAAGCTAAAAGGCATACCAGAAACCAAATCGCAAAAGCAGATAGAAGAAAATATCTGTCAACAAAAAAGGAATAATAAACTTTACTCAAAATAGCAATTAAAAGAATTGGTAATGGACCAGCCAAAATTAAATAATCAATTAAAATCTTATGGTGGGGACTCTTCTTATTATTAATTCTTAAGTAAATAGCTACACAAAAACAACAGAGTAATATTAAAAGATTAAGCTTTGTGGAAGCAATGGTAAGGAGCGTATCCCCTAGAATATGAAAGTTAAAATCTGGTATCCATCTATACCCTCTTATAAATAGATACTGAGCTATAATTTGATATATCACTGGAAACGAAATAATAGCTCCCCATAGAAATACTCTTATAATATGCTTAAAATCTGAATACATAAGATTTCTCCTATGAATGATGATAGTTATTATCTGTGCAAGGTAAATATAGATAAAGGAATAATGGGTGTAAAGTCCACCTGTTAATACCAAGAAATAACATAAAAAGAAAATTTTTTTATTATAACCAGTCTGACGATTAAGTAGTTTGAGAAACAGATAGGTAGAAAGAATTGCAAAAAATAACACAACCGCATACGGTGTTACATCTCGAGAATATTTGATGAAAAACGGAGATGTGCTGAGGAAAGAGAGGAAAAATAAACTAAATCTTTTATCAAAAAAATTTAATCCAAAAATGCAAATTAAGATCAATCCCAATATGCTAAATGTCAAAGGGAAAAGGCGTAATGCAAATTCAGATTTATCAAAAAAATTCACCCAAAAATGAAGCAGAAAAGGCATTAAAGGAGGATTTGTATCATAAATTAAATAATCAAGATAAGCCTTTAAATTCTGGGATTGTATAAACCTATACCCTTCATCTAACCATATACATCCGGAATTTATAAGAAAAAGCCTAAGGGAAATAGCAATTAAAAAGATAAGAAAAATTGTCCCTTTCAACCATAATTTTTCCCTCATTTTTAAAATAAAAAATCCTGGCGGCGTCCTACTCTCCCACCCCGTTGCCAGGGCAGTACCATCGGCGCTGGCGGGCTTAGCTTCCGTGTTCGGAATGGGAACGGGCGTTTCCCCGCCGCCATGGCCGCCAGGATTGTTAGCTTATAGCTAATGGCTTATGGCGAATGATTAAAAATAAAAACTATTGGCTATTGGCTATTTGCTATTCGCCAAAAAAAAGGATATAAAGTTTGGTGGTCAAGTCGTTCGGCACCTTAGTACCCCTCGGCTAAACTCCTCACGGAGCTTACACCTGGGGCCTATCAACCTCGTAGTCTCCGAGGTGCCTTATCCTCCCGACGAAAGTCGGGAGAGGGATACCTAATCTTGGGGTGGGCTTCGCGCTTAGATGCCTTCAGCGCTTATCCCTTCCGGACATGGCTACCCGGCGTGTGCTCCTGACGGAACAACCGGCACACCAGAGGTCCGTCCATCCCGGTCCTCTCGTACTAGGGACAGCTCCCCTCAGGTATCCTGCGCCCGCAGCAGATAGGGACCGAACTGTCTCGCGACGTTCTAAACCCAGCTCACGTACCCCTTTAACCGGCGAACAGCCGGACCCTTGGGACCTTCTCCAGCCCCAGGATGGGATGAGCCGACATCGAGGTGCCAAACCGGGCCGTCGATATGAACTCTCGGGCCCGATCAGCCTGTTATCCCCGGGGTACCTATTATCCGTTGAGCGACGGCGCTCCCACTCGCAACCGCCGGATCACTAAGCCCTGCTTTCGCACCTGCTCGGCCTGTCGGCCTCACAGTCAAGCCCCCTTATGCCTTTGCACTCAACGCGCGATTGCCGACCGCGCTGAGGGGACCTTTGGACGCCTCCGTTACCTTTTAGGAGGCAGCCGCCCCAGCTAAACTGCCCACCTGGCACTGTCCCCCGACCGTGTCGACCGGGGTTAGGGCCTCAATTCACTAAGGGTGGTATTTCACCGCTGGCTCCACCCCGCCTGGCGACGGGGCTTCACAGCCTCCCACCTATCCTACACATAGTGAACCGAAACTCAATACCAGGATGCAGTAAAGGTCCCGGGGTCTTTCCGTCCCACTGCGGGTAAGCGGCGTCTTCACCGCTACCACAATTTCGCCGAGTCCCTCGCCGAGACAGCGCTCCTGTCGTTACACCATTCGTGCGGGTCGGAACTTCTTATAATAGACTATACCTTCACTAACTCGGAGAAGCTCTTCTTATCGTATATCCTTCTCCCCTGTGGAGAAGCCTGAAGCACTATCCCTGCAATCTCTCTAAGTCCCTCTGGGGTGAGGTGTTTGTTCTGCTGCATCATTTTCACCACCTTCTTCAGAATCTCAAAATCTTTCCTCTTCTGCGTCTGGAGAGGGTATTTCTCAAAATGGGGAATCACCTTGGCTGCCAGATCATGCAGGGAGCGTACTTCATACTTGTAGGTGTTGTCCTTCCGTGAGGGTCTGATGGACCCGCACCCGAAGTAGTTTTTTATCTTGAAGAGGATATCTCTATCCCGCCTGTTCTGCGAGATAGAGAAACTGGGTCTCACCTCCCAGTCAACGTTTTTAAACCTCCTAGGGGAGAAAGAGACACAGAAACATCCCTCTCCATCTACAAGCCCTGTAACGTAATAAGGGTTAAGCATCATTCACCTCCAAGTTAGTGGCCGGCGTGTTGCCCCCCATCGTGGCTAATGGCAAATAGCTAATAGCAAATGTGGCAAATGTAACACCAATTGCCATAAGCCACTTGCTATTGACTAATATGGGGAGCCCTCCCCGATGATTTTTCATCGGAGAAAGTCGTTACGGGGCCATATTTGGCTAATAGCAAATAGCTAATGGCTTATTTAAAATTTCTATTTGCCAAAAGCCATTAGCCACAAGCCAAATAGGCTTCCCACGGTATTACCCCCTGCCACTAAGCGCGCTCCTTGTCAACGCGCATAGGCAATTCCGTCATAACTGACGGATAAGCTCTCTTTACAGAGGGCTTAGGAGGCTCCACCGTTATGAGCCGGCTTACGGGCAAGCCCGACCCCTGCTCACCCGACAAGGAATTTCGCTCACTTAATCCCATTGTTTCCAATGGGAGTGGACCATCTCTTTATCCGGGGACGAGGTCTTTTTTTATCTTTTCTAAAGCTTGCCTAGATGAATTGTTCATCGTAGATGTAATATCAATTATTTCCAATATCCCCTCCTTCTTCAAATGTTTACCTTCCTTCATCATTAAAATTATTTTCCTGAATTTTCTAAGTTCTACATTTTTCTTTGTTTTAAGAGGGTGTTTTAAGAAAAAATCACAGATTTTTTCAAGAGATTTCAACTCCCTAACACGATAGGCATATCGATCACCGTGATTTCTTCGCACCACACCACAGCGAAAAAATCTCTTTAAAGCATAAAGTATCTGTATATCCTTCTTATGCTGTACCACAGTAAATTCAGGCAACACTTGATATCCCATACTCATTTCAGGATGTTTCTGGACTCCAACGAAGAAACACCCTTCTCCATCGACAAAACCACATACCCAATCTGGCGAAAGTTCCATTTTTATTCACCTCCCCCCGGATATCCGGCGTATGGTCTCTGAGGAGCTCCGCCTGAGGCGGATTTCCTGCGGGTTACCCAATCCTTGCCATTTTTACCCCGATACATATCGGGGTAGGCAAGGCTCTAAGGGCTTTCCCGCATATAGCCGGATACAGGCAGCACTACGCTACCTTAGGACCGTTTGTTCACGTTATTGCCTCTTACAGGCAACGGCAAGCATAATTTGCTTGCCCTCCACATCGCTGTGGAGACCGGACCATATCTTCTCCCCCAGACAAGGCGGCATATCCCATTAATGGGACCTCTGGTCTGGGTGGAGCCCGGCGTATGGTCTCTGAGGGGATCCTCCTTTAAATTTTTCAATTATTTGCTGCTCGGTATATCTTCTCTTATCTCCATCCTTCATGTCCCTTCTTATCCTTAATATTTCTTTTATCCCTTCTTCTGTCAAATGCTTACCTTCCTTAATCAATGATGCAATTTTCTTAAATTTTGAGAAATCCCTTTTCTTCCTTGCTGATAGAAATTTGAACCTTTCAAAAAATGGTATAACCTTCTCAACGATTGCATTGATGTTGTTCACCTCGTAGTACCAAACGCCATCTTCTCGTTGCCTTAAGGTTCCACAACCAAGGTGTCTCTTAAAGAGCGCAAGAATTACCTTATCTCTCTGAGATACGTTGAAGCAAAGAGAAACCTTCCAAGGCTGCTTGTAATCCTTACGTGGTTGAAAGACCACGTTAAAGGACCCTTTTCCATCGGCAAAGCCAGCTAAATAATATCCGATTCTGGGACTGACTTTTACCTTCTTCATTTCATCCACCTCAAAATAGGAGGATCTTCCCTGCGGGTTGTCCACACCTCAGGCTTGTTACCCCGATAAGATATCGAGGTACCTGAGGATACACTGGACTTCCCCGCATATAGCCGGGTTTTTTTACGTAACTACAACGGTCGAAGTTATAGTTACGGCCGCCGTTTACCGGGGCTTCGGTTCAGGGCTTCTCCCGACCGAAGTCGGGATAACCCCTCCCCTTAACCTTCCGGCACCGGGCAGGTGTCAGTCTCTATACGTCGTCTTGAGACGACTTAGCAGAGACCTGTGTTTTTACTAAACAGTCTCAGGAGCCTTGTCACTGCGACTCCCTCGGGCTCCAGCCGCAAAGGGCTTTCACCCTAACGGAGCACCCCTTCTCCCGAAGTTACGGGGCTAACTTGCCGAGTTCCTTAGCGAGGGTTATCTCGAGCGTCTTGGCCTTCTCAGCCTGTCTACCTGTGTCGGATTGCGGTACGAGCACCCACTTAACATCGTCTCGCAGGTTTTTCTTGTCAGTGTGGCATCGGCCAGTTCCTCCCGCCTTCACGGGATCCCCTTCACCTCTCCCCCGTACCATAAAGGTACAGGGTACAGGCTTAGACCAGGTAAGTCACCACCTGGCTGGCCTAGCCTCCTGCGTCACTGCGAGACTCAAGCGTTAAGCAGGTGGGGCCGGAATATTAACCGGCTTCCCATCGCCTACGCCTTTCGGCCTCAGCTTAGGGTCTCGCCTAACCCTGGGTGGATTAACCTTCCCCAGGAAACCTTAGACTTCCGACGCCCGGGTTTCTCACCCGAGTTTTCGCTACTCATGCCGGCATAATCACTCCCGAACGCTCCATCCCGACTCACGTCGAGACTTCACGGCATTCAGGAAGCTCCCCTACCATCTGGCGTATGGCAAATGGCATATAGCCATTGGCTTCCATACACCAAATCCGCAGCTTCGGCGACAGGCTTAAGTCCCGATCATTTTCGGCGCAGAGTCACCTCGGCCGGTGAGCTGTTACGCACTCTTTAAATGATGGCTGCCTCTAAGCCAACATCCCGGCTGTCTACGTGACTCCACATCCTTTCTCACTTAGCCTGTACTTAGGGGCCTTAGCTGGCGGTCTGGGCTGTTCCCCTCTCGACCACGGAGCTTATCCCCCGTAGTCTTACTCCCCTGATACAGAACAGCGGTATTCGGAGTTTGACTGGGCTCGGTAGTCTGGTAAGACCCCTTACCCAATCAGTGCTCTACCCCCGCTGTCCAATCAGGAGGCTAGCCCTAAAGCTATTTCGGGGAGAACCAGCTATCACCGGGTTTGATTGGCCTTTCACCCCTACCCACAGCTCATCCCACCGGTTTTCATCCCAGACGGGTTCGGGCCTCCCCCCGGTTTTACCCGGGGTTCACCCTGGCCATGGGTAGATCACCCGGCTTCGGGTCTATCCCACCGAACTAAACGCCCAGTTAGGACTCGGTTTCCCTACGCCTCCTCCCGCTCCCGCGGGATTAGGCTCGCTCGGTAGGATAACTCGCCGGCTCATTATCCAAAAGGCACGCCGTCATCCCGAAAGTATTCGGGACTCCGACCGCTTGTAGGCTTACGGTTTCAGGTACTATTTCACTCCCCTCACCGGGGTACTTTTCAGCTTTCCCTCACGGTACTTGTCCACTATCGGTCGCCAGCTAGTATTTAGCCTTAGCCCGTGGTCGGGCCAGATTCCCACGGGGTTTCCCGTGTCCCGTGGTACTTGGGAACCTTGCCCAGGGAGACTCCACACTTTTCGTCTACGGGGCTGTCACCCTCTATGGCTCCTGTTTTCCACAGGATTCGACTAAGTGGGAGTTTTGTAACTCCCCGAAGAGTCCGCAGCCTCTTCCGGCAAGGCCCCACTACCCTCAGTGCGCAACGGCTGCGGCCTTGGCACGCACTGAGTTTAGGCTGTTCCCTTTTCGCTCGCCGCTACTGGGGGAATCCCATTCGGTTTCTTTTCCTCCAGGTACTGAGATGTTTCACTTCCCTGGGTCTCGCCCCCTCCCGAAAGCATTCGGGAGGGTGATCCCGTATTACCGGGACCAGGTTTCCCCATTCGGGCATCCCCGGATCACAGCCTGCTTGCGGCTCCCCGAGGCTTATCGCAGCTTGCCACGCCCTTCATCGCCTGCTGGCGCCGAGCCATCCACCGTAAGCCCTTAGTAACTTGACCACCAAACTTTATATCCTAATTTTCAAAGAACCTCATCATAGGTATTTTATATTTAAATCATACTTCAAATTTTTCAAATGTCAATAATCTATATCATCACCTGCTTTCTTGGAGACGAGGGGATTCGAACCCCTGACCTCCTGCGTGCAAAGCAGGCGTTCTCCCAACTGAACTACGTCCCCTTATTGGCCTATGGCAAATCACATATGGTCTATATGAAAGAACAGTATATCATATTCAGTTGGGAATCCCAACCACGCAGGGGTTCCGAGGAGCTAAGATATCCCTGCCCTTCCCGCCTGCTGGCGGGACGTTCTCCCAACTGAACTACGTCCCCTTATTGGCTTATGGCAAATAGCGTATGGCTTATGGTTTATATGAAAGAACACAAGATATTTTTATTATACCATTTGCCATTTGCTATCTGCCATTTGCTATTAGTCATTAGCCAATTTTGGTGGGCCCACTAGGATTCGAACCTAGGACCCCCGCGTTATCAGCACGGTGCTCTGCCAACTGAGCTATGGGCCCATCTGTTTGGCTTATGGCAAATAGGATATGGCTTATAGTTTTTATTAAAAGAAAAGAAGGTCGGCTATGCGGAAAATATACTCTTAGAAAGGAGGTGATCCAGCCGCACGTTCCCGTACGGCTACCTTGTTACGACTTAGCCCTCCTTGCCGAGCACACCTTCGGCGCCTCCCCGAATTAAATTCGGGGTCAGCGACTTCGGGTGCACTCGACTCGGCTGGCTTGACGGGCGGTGTGTACAAGGCCCGGGAACGTATTCACCGCCGTATGGCTGACCGGCGATTACTAGCGATTCCGGCTTCACGCAGTCGAGTTGCAGACTGCGATCCGAACTGGGGCCGGCTTTTTGGGATTAGCTCCCCCTCACGGGTTGGCAACCCTCTGTACCGGCCATTGTAGCACGTGTGTCGCCCCGGGCATAAGGGCCATACCGACTTGACGTCAGCCCCACCTTCCTCCCCCTTATCGGGGGCAGTCCCCTTAGAGTGCCCAGCATCCCGATAAAATCGGGACCTGCTGGCAACTAAGGGTGGGGGTTGCGCTCGTTGCGGGACTTAACCCAACACCTCACGGCACGAGCTGACGACAGCCATGCAACACCTGTGCAGGTACCGGACTGGTTACCGGTCTCCCGATCTTTCGATCAGGATACTTCCTGCATGTCAAGCCCGGGTAAGGTTCTTCGGTTAGCATCGAATTAAACCACGTGCTCCACCGCTTGTGCGGGCCCCCGTCAATTCCTTTGAGTTTCAGCCTTGCGGCCGTAGTCCCCAGGCGGGGCACTTAACGCGTTAGCTACGGCACCCCCGACAATACGTCAGGGACACCTAGTGCCCATCGTTTACGGCTGGGACTACCAGGGTATCTAATCCTGTTTGCTCCCCCAGCTTTCGTGCCTCAGCGTCAGGACCGGTCCAGGAGGCCGCCTTCGCCACTGGTGTTCCTCCCGATATCCACGCATTTCACCGCTACACCGGGAATTCCACCTCCCTCTCCCGGCCTCAAGCCATACAGTTTCATCCGCAGTTCCTCCGTTGAGCGGAGGGATTTCACGGATGACTTATATGGCCGCCTACGCACCCTTTACGCCCAGTAATTCCGAGCAACGCTCGCCACCTCCGTATTACCGCGGCTGCTGGCACGGAGTTAGCCGTGGCTTCCTCTGGGGGTACTGTCACCCCGATTGCTCGGGGATTCATCCCCCCTGACAGGGGTTTACAACCCGAAGGCCTTCATCCCCCACGCGGCGTCGCTCCCTCAGGCTTTCGCCCATTGGGGAAGATTCTCGACTGCTGCCTCCCGTAGGAGTCGGGGCCGTGTCTCAGTCCCCGTGTGGCTGGCCGTCCTCTCAGACCAGCTACCCGTCATAGCCTTGGTGGGCCATTACCCCACCAACTAGCTGATGGGACGCGGGCCCATCTCCAAGCGGAATCCAGTCACCTGGACCCTTTTGTCCTCCTCGACATGCGTCGGAAGGATTTATCGGGTATTAGCCTCGATTTCTCGAGGTTATCCCCGTCTTGGAGGCAGGTTACCCACGCGTTACTCACCCGTTCGCCGCTATCCCCTCCCCGACAAAGTCGAGGAGAAGGATCGCTCGACTTGCATGTCTAATCCACGCCGCCAGCGTTCGCTCTGAGCCAGGATCAAACCCTCCGAAGAAGATTTGATCTCTCATTTACCGCATAGCCGACCTTATTGTCAAAGAACATCCCAATCTATAATTATACCTGCTTAATATATATTTTGTCAAGCCCCTTACCTTTTCTCTGAAAAAGAACCTTATATTGGCAATAAAGTATATTCCACTTTACTATCTTGTCAAGATAAAAAACAAAAATGCGAACAGTAAAGGTAGATGGTATGCACTTAATCCAGTTATATTATGGGGTAGTAAGATTATCTTATTTCAGTAAAGAACTTTTTAAAAAAATTAAAACATTACCCAAAAACAAGAACCTCTTACATGCAAGGAAAGCCAAAAGCCCAAAACAAAATACTACTCTTAAACTTGATAACCAAGATAGACAACCTGAAATTTCTCACATACCTTAGCCAAACTTTTTCTGCAATCAAGATTTGAATAAATTAAACCTAAATTTTGAAAATCATTATCTGAGAGACTTAAAAAAGAAAGTATTAGTTAAGGAAGTGAAAACTGGATGATTAACTCTTTCGCCGGTAAAACTAGAATGGTTAATAAATGAAATGAACAGAACTAAAGGAACGCTTACCATGGGCATTTATTACACAATAATATATGTGTCATAAAGAGCTTTATTTTTTTCTCTCAGGAGGACTTTCAAATTTCAACTTCCACTTATTTTGTTCCAGTTCCAAATTCAATTTCATACTCTTATTGTTTAAACTATAAGATAGTTTCCCATCGTTATATTTTAAGTTCCCTCCAAACATAAAAGGCAATTGAAATCCAAAGTTAAATCTTTCGCCATTCCACCCAAATGTCAGACTTCCTTTGTTCCCAGTAGAAAACCTGAAAGGAACAGTTATGGTACCATTTACAGAATCATTAAAATATTCTAAATACCAGTGAAAATCGTGTTGAGAGAATACATAATCTACCAGAGAACCAATATATAACTCATCAGAACTTCCAAACGAAAATCCTTTTTCCTTAAACTTTAATTCCAAATTGCTAACATTAAATTGAATACTTTTAATCTTTCCTTGAGGACTAACTTCTATCCCCCATAATACATGATGGACTGTATCAGAATCCAAAAACAAATATGAAAACTCCTCTGCTTCACTTTTAATACCAATTTTAAATATATCCTTTTCCAACTTTGGCAATTTCATCAGAAAAGCTAGTTCACTCCCTTGTTCACTAACATCCCAACTCGCTCCTATATTCCCAATAACTAGGGGAAAATTTCCCTTCATCCTAGGATGAGGGTTACCCTGATAACTGAATTCTATACTTGTGGGGATAGATATCCCATATCGTTTAGTGTCAACTTCTTCTATTAATTCCATTAATTCAATCCGATCATCTCCTATCAAATGATAAAAATACTTCTTTAGTTCTTCCAAGGGAGGCACATAATGGATTTCTCCTCTTGCAAATTCTTCCAACAGGGTTTCTCGAAAAGAATAAGCCAGTTCAGTTATAAATTCATCTATTTTTTTCTCCCAGTTTTTGTCCTGAGAAAACTCTACATATTGAGACTCGGGATAGAATTTATAATTCAATATAAATGTATTTTTGCCACTTTTAAATGTAAAAGACCCTTCCCCTGTAATAGCATTCTTTTTTATCTCCATAGTTTCTATGTCAATTTTAATATTATTTTTCTCCTGCCCTATAACCACATTCAATCCCATTGCCACCTCTTGATTATTATAAGAAAGATCCCAATGCCCATAATTAAAGTTTTGAAAACTCATCTCTACAACTGGGGCTCCATAGAGATATCCAATCTTTAACTTACCAAGGGTATCACAAAAATAAAATTCCTTTTCCCCTATTACCTCCTCTATTGATTCATTTTTGGGGGATATTCTGAGAGTAAATCCTTTATCTAGTTCTTTAACATTTATAATATAATCTTTACCTAACCACTGGAGATAAATAAAAGGACCTCTATATTCTCCCTTTACATCATATATCCCATCCCTTTTAATAATGAATTTGAGATTACAACCATTATTATTTCCAACTATGACTTTCAACCCATCTCCGTGATATCTTTCTATATATATAGGAATGGTAAGAAGTTTCACATTGTTTTCTTCAAAAAATATACCTTTACTCTTTATCTCTTTTATAGTGGAAACCAACTTTTCTAAATTCTCATTGAGTTCTACATATGGAATGGTGGTTTCTTCCTGAGGGCAAGATGTTAAAGGGAACATTATTAACTCCTGAGACATTAAGAAAGAAGGCAAAGATAGAGGTATTTCAGTACTCACTTCTTGCGTAACACTGGTATCCAAACTAATTGGAATAGATTGAAAAA
>CBEUCN010000018.1:0-17595 GCA_965541635.1 uncultured bacterium | reverse complement strand
GTGGCTTTTTTAACTGCCTGGAACTGCCCTACCTCCTCATGTTGATAATCCTGAGCAGAACGTTCAATCAATCCCACCTCCATGAGGCTAATTCTGGGACGGAATTTAAACAAATATTCCAAAACATCAGTCTTGATTCTATTGACCATCTCCTGAAACATGGCATAGGACTCGTTTCTATATTCCACAAGAGGGTCTCTCTGGCCATAGGCTCTTAATCCAATACCTTCACGGAGATAATCCAGAGCATAGAGATGCTGTTTCCACCTCATATCTATCACGTGGAGGAAAACCATTTTTTCTAGCCGACGTAATTCCTGAGAACCGATTTCCTCCTCTTTATGAGTATAGATTTCTCTTAATCTGGAATTCAAAAATTCAAAACAGTTTCTGGCAATCTGTGCCCAGTTTTTACGGCTGGGAGTAAGATCCTTTATAGATCGGTCTTTAATCTCCTGAGGGGAAATCTCCACCCGTAATTTATCCCATAACCATTTTGAAACTCCTTCCCAGTCATACTCCTCAGGGAATGCTCCTTCTGGAATGTATTCCTCCACTATATATTCCAGAACCTCCTCCATAATTTCATTGATGTGGTCTTTAATATCATCACTTAAGAGAATTTTTCTTCTTTCACCATAAATAGCCTCTCGCTGCTTATTCATAACATCATCATATTCCAGAAGATGCTTTCTGATTTCAAAATTGTAAGCCTCCACCCTTTTCTGAGCAGTCTCAATTGCCCGGGTGATTAAAGGATGTTCTATTTTTTCTCCTTCTTCTATCCCCAATCTGTCCATAATATGCGCTATTCTTTCAGAACCAAACAATCGTAACAGGTCGTCTTCCAGAGAAAGATAAAATCGGGAAGAACCAGGATCCCCTTGTCTTCCTGCTCTTCCTCTCAACTGATTATCTATTCTTCGTGACTCATGCCTTTCAGTTCCTATTACATGTAATCCTCCCAGTTCCACAACCTTTTTATGCTCCTCCTCAACAGTAGGTTTTATCTCCTCCACTATTTTCTTGAATTCCTCCTCACTTACCTCCCGAGGGTCTTTTCCCTGCTGCCTTAATATTGTCTTGGCAAGAAATTCAGGATTTCCACCAAGTAAAATATCAGTACCTCTACCTGCCATATTAGTAGCTATAGTTACGGATTTGTATCTTCCTGCCTGAGCAACTATTTCTGCTTCTCGCTCGTGATACTTGGCATTAAGTACGTTATGGGGAATTCCTCTTCTATTTAACAATTCACTTAAAGTCTCTGATTTCTCTATAGAAGTAGTGCCCACAAGAACCGGTCTGCCAATGTTATAAAGTTCCTCAATTTCTTTAACCACAGCATTAAATTTTTCTCGTTGAGTTTTATAAATCACATCAGGATGATGAATTCTCCGCAATGGTTTATTGGTGGGAATTACAACCACATCCAGTTTGTAAATTTTATTAAACTCCGGAGCCTCAGTAGCCGCAGTTCCAGTCATCCCCGCAAGCTTCTCATACATACGAAAATAATTCTGAAAAGAAATAGTCGCCAGAGTCTGATTTTCTCTTTCTATTTTCAATCCTTCCTTTGCCTCCACTGCCTGATGAAGCCCATCTGACCATCTCCTACCAGGCATAAGTCTTCCAGTAAACTCATCAACAATAATTACCTGGCCGTCTTTAATAACATAATCTACATCTCTTTTGAATAAATACCTTGCCCGTAATGCCTGAGTTATATAATGTGCCCAGGGTTCAGAAAAAGCATCTGGCATCTGCTCCCAGAGACTATCAATTTTCAAAATTTCCTCACACCTCTTTTCTCCTCGTGAGGTAAGTCGGGCAGTATTGTTTTTCTCCTCTATTATGGCATCATACTCCCTATCCAGTTCCTCTCTAACCACCTTCTCTTCCCGTCCATCTGATGTCTTGAGAATTGTATGTCCATCCTGAGTATTGCGTGATTCCACCACTACCCGGACCTTTAACTGGCGAGCAACGCGGTCAGCAATATAATACTTGTCCACTGATTCCTCAGCCGGTCCGGAAATAATTAATGGAGTTCTGGCTTCATCAATTAAAATGGAGTCCACCTCATCTACAATAGCATAATGATGCCCTCTTTGAACAAGATCTTCAGGGTCAATAACCATATTATCCCGAAGATAATCAAATCCAAATTCATTATTTGTCCCATATGTGATATCTGCCTGATAAGCAGATTTTTTTTCAGATATTGATTGCCCATGAACAATCACTCCCACTGTCAATCCTAAGGATTCATAAATCGGGCCCATCCATTCTCTATCTCTCTTCGCCAAATAATCGTTAACTGTCACTATATGCACACCTTTACCTGTAAGGGCATTCAAATAAGCAGGTAAAGTCGCCACCAGAGTCTTGCCTTCTCCGGTTGCCATTTCAGCAATTTTACCCTGATGGAGAACTATTCCTCCCATAATCTGAACATCAAAATGACGCATATTTAATCTTCTTTTGGCGGTCTCTCTGACCACAGCGTAAGCCTCAGGAAGAATATCTTCCAGAGTTTCACCATTTTCTAACCTCAGGCGGAACCTATCTGTCTGCTCCCTTAGTTGAGCATCAGTTAAACTTTGCGCCCAGGATTCCAAGGAATTAACTTTATCAACTAAAGGTTTTAATTTTCTTAACTCCCGTTCATTCTGAGTTCCAATAATCTTTTTCAATATAAATCCCATCATTGTTTCCGCACTCCTTTATTTTTCAGATATGCCTGAATAAACTGGTCTATCTCTCCATCAAGGACTGCCTGAGCATTCCCTATCTCCACCCCAGTGCGATGGTCCTTAACCATGGTATAGGGGTGTAAAACATAGGAACGAATTTGATAACCCCAACCGATATCTCCTTTCACCCTCATCTTATCTATTTCCTCTTCCTGTTTCTTTCTTTCCAATTCATAAAGTTTTGCCCGTAATATCTTCAGAGCAGTTGCTTTATTTTTATGCTGAGAACGCTCATTCTGACACTCAACAACAATTCCACTAGGAATATGAGTAATTCTAACTGCGGAATCAGTAACATTTACATGCTGACCTCCAGGCCCTGATGCTCTAAAAGTGTCAATTTTTAAATCCTTTTCATCTATTTCCACCTCCACATCTTCTATTTCAGGTAAAACTTCAACCAAAGCAAAAGAAGTATGCCTTCTTCTGTTAGCATCAAATGGCGAAATCCTTACTAATCTGTGAACCCCTTTCTCGGATTTAAGATAGCCATAAGCATATTCTCCTTTTATCAGCATAGTAACATTTTTTATACCGGCTTCCTCTCCCGGAAGTACATCCAATATCTGAATCTCATATCCTCTTCTCTCAGCCCAGCGAGTATACATTCTCAATAACATCTGAGTCCAGTCACAGGACTCAGTACCTCCTGCTCCAGCATGAATAGTCACTATGGCATTACGAGAATCATGGTGCCCGCTAAGATAAGATTTTACCTCCAGTTCAGAAATCTCTTTTTCCAGTTTATTCAGTTCCTTTTCAATGAGAGGATAATCCTCCTGGGATGAGATAGCAACTAGTTCTTTGAAGTCTTTAATTTCTCTTTCCAGTTTATTAAACCCCTCGACACTATCTTTAAGTAACTTGAGTTCCCGTAATATCTCGGTGTTTTTTTCTTTTTTATCCCAGAATCCTGGCTGAGAAATCTTTTCTTCTATTTCCTGAATTCGCTTTTTCTTCTGAGGCAGGTCAAAGAAAACCTCCCAATTGCCTGAATCTCTCTTCCAGTTTAAGAATTTTTTCTTCCAGTTGTTCCCGCATTTTTTCTCCTTGCTGTTACAGTTATTTTTTCTACTTCTTTACTTATTATAACTGATTTAACTCTTTTTTCCAAATCCAACAGAAATCTTTTAATGTTACTTCCCAGAATATATCCTCCTATACTACCATCGCTTCTTATTACCCGATGGCAGGGAATAATAATGGGATAAGGATTTCTGCTCAATACTCTTGCAACCTGCCGAACAGAAGTAGGTTTACCTACTGCATTTGCCAGCCATTTATAACTTCGGGTCTCGCCCCAGGGGATTTCCAATACTTTCATTAATACCTTCTGATCAAATTCTGGAAGAGTTTTTATCAGAAGTTTAATTTTTGTGATGTCTAATGTAGTTATAGATTCTCTCGGCCAAAACATCTCCTATCCCCTGAATTTTCTTTAAATCTCCTATAGTAATATTCTCCAAACCACCCAGTTTATCCAAAACTTTAAGTACGTTCTTTACCCTCTCTTCTCCTATTCCAGGGACATCATGCAAAACTGAAGACTTAACTTTTTTCCTTCTTAAAATTTTGTGGTAGCCAATTGCAAATCGATGGGCTTCATTCCTTATTCTTTCCAAAAGATACTTTTCTGAAGAGTCTCGGCTGAACTTTATCTCCCACTTGCGATATTTGGAATAAATTACATCTCTACCCTTGGCATAAGCAACAACTGCAATATCCAAACCTAATTTTTCTTTCAACACCCTATCTATAGTGTTTAAATGGCCCTTACCTCCATCAACTAATAAAAGATCAGGCAACTCTTCTTTATTTTCTATAATATCTGTAAACCTTCTCAATATAACTTCAGCCATCATCTTATAATCATTGATATAGTTTTGTCTTTTTAGTTTAAATCTGCGATAATAGTCTTTTGCAGGTTTTAAATCCTTAAATCTAATCACACTCCCTACTGCTGAAGTTCCTGAAATATTAGATATATCCACAGCATCTATTATCCTTGGAAGATGAGGAAGCCTTAACTTTTCTTTTATGTTCTCCAAGACATTTAAACTCATATCCTTAACGAATAGAGATGAAACTGTACCCAGTACTTTAATTTTATCCCGAATAACAGCGGCATTCTCAAACTCAGCGTTTTTAACATATCTATCCATCTCTTCCGTAAGACTCTGAATCAATTCCTGAATATCTCCTAACAGTGCCTTTATTATTCCCAAAATATTTTTTCTGTATTCCACCTTATCAATTGCTCCCACACAGGGAGCAGGACATAAGTTAAGATGGTAATACAGACACGGAGATTTGGGAAAATTTCTACACGAGGCATAAGGGAAAATTTCTCTAAGGAGTTTAAGAGCATTGCGAAGAGTTCCTACCTCGGGATAAGGCCCTAAATACAAAGAGCCATCTTCTTTTTTCCTCCTAGTAATATATATACGGGGAAATTCCTGAGATAAAGAAATTTTAACCCAGGGATAAGTTTTATCATCTCTGTAATTTATATTGTATCTCGGCTGTTTTTCTTTAATAAGATATGATTCCAATAAAAGTGCTTCTGATTCTGAACCAGTAACTATATATTCTATATCTGCTATTTCTGAAACTATACTTTCTTCCTTAAGGCTTTTGGTCCTCAAAGTTAAATGATCTTTTACTCTTTTAGAGATGGATTTTGCTTTACCTATATAAATCATCTGGCCACTCCCATTCTTGAAAATATATACCCCTGGTAAATCTGGAAGTTTTTCTATCTTTTCCTTCTCCATTTTAAGATTGCCATTGTCTGATTGTAATTAAATATTAAACTTACTCCCATATAACTTATAACTGCCACCAAAAGAAGAATAACCAGTTTAATAACTTTATAATTTATTATATCTCCAATCCAGAATTTAGCATAAATCAGAAAAACACCCATAATAATTGCAGATACAAATATTCTTAAAATACAATACCCTATCGAAATATGAGCAAGTTTTATTCTTTTAGATATTGCAATATACAAAAGTAAAAAATTAAAACCAGCCGCAATGGAAGTAGCCAGGCATATTCCCGCCAATTTTAATGGAAACATTAAAATTATGCTTAAACTGGCATTTATTATCAACGAAAATAAGGATATTTTTACTGGAATCATTGGTTTCTGAAGAGAATAAAATGTAGATACCAGAATTTTTATGCCGGCATACAGGAAAATCCCAAGAGCATAAAAACTGAGTGCTGAGGAAGTAATAGAAGTAGAATAGGCAGAAAACTTTCCATATTCAAAAAAAGTAGAAATTATCTCTTTACTTAAAATTGTCAATATAAATGCTGACGGAATCATAAAGAAAAATACAGTGCGCAGGGAAAGGGAAAGATTTCGAGACAATTTTTCCCAGGAATTGGCAGCCACATTTTCAGCAAAATAAGGCAAAATTGCTGTAGCCAGAGAAGTAGCAAATATCGCCAGTGGTAATTGCACAAATCTCTGGGCATAGTAAAGAGCAGCAATTCCTCCATATCCTACAATTTTCTCCAGAGAGGCTAGGACAGTGTCAATGAATATATTTATCTGATATACACTTGCTCCCAGAAATCTAGGAATTAGAAGATTAAATATTTTTTTATATTCAGGGTGGAAGAAGCCAGATTTTACTCTAAGAGGGCTTTCTTTATTCCAAGCTATCCACTGCAGAATAAGCTCTATTATCCCCCCAATGATAACTCCTAAAGCCAAAGCGTAAATTCCAAATTTTTTAGCCACCACAATTAAAGAGATAATAATTGCAATGTTAAGCGTAACCGGTGCCCAGGCATAGCTCCAGAATATTCTTCGGGAAATCACTATTCCCGCAATCACAGCAGTCATACCAATGAGAAATATATATGGAAAAATTATCCGTGTCAGTTTCACACACAGATGATATTTAGAAGAATTGTAAATAAAACCCGGAGCTATCACCCTTACCAGAATCGGGGCCAGTAAACTACCTATAACCGCGAGGGACAACAGGAAAACCAGAGAAAACTTTAGAAGGGAGATACTCAACTTCCAGAAATCTTCGTCCTTTCCCCTACCCCAATATTCGGAAAGTACTGGTACAACAGCAGTATTGATTGCCTCCTCTCCTACAAAACTTCTCCAGATATTGGGAAGTCTGAAAGCAACAACAAAAGCCTGCGCAGAATCCGATGTTCCGAAAAAGAAAGCAATTAGAATATCCCGGAAAAATCCCAATATTCTACTTACAAATGTGGCTATTCCTATTATGAATGTTTTTCTTACAATCTGACCAAACATATTATTGACAGATTAAATTAATTCTGCTATATTTTCACCCAAAAATGGAGGTTTGACAATGCCCAATACCAGATCTGCTTACAGACAATTGAAAAAAAGTAGAAAAAGAGCCCAGAGAAACAAGGCAGTGCGATCAGAACTTAAAACTAGAATAAAGAAGATGAAAAAGTTACTTGCTGAAAATAAATTACAGGAAGCCGCGGAATACTTCCGAATTGTTGAAAAACGCCTTATGCAGGCAGCCAGTAAAAATATTATTCACAAAAATAAAGCTTCCCGCCATATCTCTCGACTACATACACTTCTGAATCAGGCCCGCAATCTCTCTACAAATTAGTCCTTTTTAAATACCAGCGAGAGAATAAAAGCGGTATTAGCTAAGATAAGCAAACTGGAAGCTTTAATTGGCTGACTAGTAATAACAATAGGAAACCAGGCCACTCTGACTACAATTGCAACTATCAAAAATACAAATCCCAGAAGTACCAAAATACCAGATAAACCTTTCATCTTTCACCTCCTTTTCTTTTCATCTCATTATATATTATAACCATTTTTATCAATATGGAAAACATTTTATTTACTCCACTGAATTATGGTATAATTTTAACAGACATGAAAAACTTAAACTTCTCACTAATACTGGAAGAAAAATCACCAGCGTTGGATTACACGCCAGTATATTATCAACCGCCACTTAAAAAACTTAAAGCCAGTAATCTGGATGTAAAACCTCTTATAAAGTGGGCAAAGATATGCAGAGATCGTAATGACATAGAAGAATTCACCAAAGTCTATAATCAATTACTTCAAGAATATAAACCACTTATTGACTGGGCATTCTTATGCTGGGATTATCTGGTTACCACTCAAGGATTTCGATATTTACCTCGAAAGGGTACTGACAGATATTTCTGTCATGGAGACTATAAGCCCTTTGACCAGCGAGAATATAAAAAATTATTGAATAAATGCTTTAAGAATCTGTTTCTTAAATATCAGCCCAACGGCAATTTTACAGGATATCTGAGAAAAAAATATTGGAACATGGTAATTCAAGAATATAATGAACTAAGAAAACCAAAGAGTGAAAAGGAAAGATTACTTACCGACTTCAGTTATCTGAGATGTGTACCTTACAGATTTTTCAATAGACATCATCAAGACAGAGTTAATGAAACTTTAAATATTCTGCAACCATTAGAAAAGAAAATTATTTATCTATATTTTTTCAAATTTTATACTCACCAGGCAATCTGTGGAGAAATAAACCTTGACGTCTGGAAAATGACTGTTGTGAAAGAAAGGGCATTAAAGAAAATTTACAATAAAGATAAAATCTCTTATGCCCTTTTAAAACAGATTGAAAGATATTAACCCCACCTTGAAGATAATAATTCGGGGCAAACCACACACGGGCAAAACTACATTAATTAAAGAACTAATTAATCAACTGAATATACCCTGGGCAGGCTTTTATACTGAAGAAATAAGAAAGAATAATAAAAGGGTGGGATTTAAAATTGTGGATAGGGATGGAAAACAGAAAATTTTTGCCCACATAAATCTTACTACCAAATACAGAGTGGGAAAATATTGTGTAGATATTCAGGCTCTTGATTCTACAATTGAGAAAGTCAAAAAACTAACAGAAGTAAATTTGTTTATAATAGATGAAATTGGGAAAATGGAGTTGTTTTCCCAAAAATTTAAACAGCTGGTTATAGAAGTATTTAATTCTTCTACAAATGTCATAGCCACCATGAAATTTAGTTCCGATCCCTTCTGTAATAAGTTATTACAATTATCTTCCTGTCTGGTATTTAATCTTAATTCTCGAAATTATTTTATTGTGAGAGAGAAAATTTTAACCCTTATACAATCAAAATTTTCTGCGATTCAAAACATTTAACATTGCCGAATGTATTTTACCATTAGAAGCCACAATCTGAGGATAAAAAATATCAAATGAACTACCATCAAATTTTGTAACTTTTCCTCCTGCTTCTTCCACAATCAAAAAACCAGCGGCTGTATCCCAGGGTTGAAGACCAAGTTCCCAAAATCCATCCAGTCTTCCACAGGCAACATAAGCAAGATCAATAGCGGCAGACCCACTCCTCCTTATCCCCTGGACTTCATATAAAAAATCAACAAAATGCTCAATGTTGGTATCCTTTTGGTTTTTAAATTCATAATAAAAACCAGTGGCTACTAAAGATGTCTTTAAATTATCTACAGTTGATACCTGAATTCGTTTTCCATTAAGAAAAGCACCTTCTCCTTTCAAACCAGTAAACAATTCTTTCCTGGTAGGATCATAAATAACACCAAGAAGAGGGAGATTAGTGCTTACCAATGCAATAGAAACACAAAATACGGGATAAGAATGAAAATAGTTATTAGTGCCATCTAAAGGATCAACCACCCAGAACAATTCAGCAGTTTCTCCTCCCAACTCTTCTCCTAAAATAGCAATCTCAGGAAATTGTTCTTTAAGCCTGTGTTTTATAATCTGTTCTGATGCGGTATCTATCTCAGTAACTAAGTTTCTTTCTCCCTTAAAATTAACCTCTTTAATTTTTCCCAGATGCTGAATTAAATACTCCCCTGCTGTTGTGGCTATTTGGGAAACGAAAGGAAGAACCTGCTGGAGATTTAACATTTCTTAGAATGGACACGATGAGGCTTCCCAGAAAGCCTTTTTCTCCTTCTGCGATTTCTTAATTTTCTGGGTAATTTCTTGCTCATCTTTTAATAAATTTATACGGGGACGACGGGATTTGAACCCGCGATCACCGGATCGACAGTCCGGGGCCTTATCCGGGCTAGGCGACGTCCCCAGTTTTTGAAGTACAAATTTTATCAAATTTTGTACTTCTTAGCAAATATTCTATATAAGATCTGCTTTTCTTCCTTTTAATCTCTCGTTCCCTTTTCAAGCCATTCCTTTATCGCTGAACTCCTCATAATATACCAAAACCCATTCACCCTTATTCCTCGTCCATCTACTGCATCCTATATTATGCTCTTCGATTCGTTTATGTAAATTGGCTGTATAACCAATATAGTACCTGTTTCTACTGATACTTTTTAAAATATATACATAATACACGAATTTACCTTAGGGGTTTGAACCCGTCCCGATCTACATCGGGAACAGTCCGGGGCTTTCTTGTCCCGATAATATCGGGAATCCGGGCTGGGCGACGTCCCCTTATGGGGTAATAATTTTAACAACAAAATTCCATTCCTGCAAATAAAATTTGTATAATAAATGAATAGTTTTTTCAATAATCTCCTGTTCCAAATAATGTTATAATTACAACCATGCAGAAAAAAATACAACTTGATCCCTTTCAGAAAAAGGCAATTGACTTCCTAAAGAAGGGTTATTCTGTAATAGTGTCTGCTCCTACAGGTGCGGGGAAAACACTGATAGCAGAATATGTAATTGAAGATTGCATCAGTAAAGGCAAGGGTGTAATCTACACTGCTCCCATTAAGGCTCTGAGTAACCAGAAGTTCAGAGATTTCTCTTACCAGTTTCCGGATAAAGTGGGAATAATCACAGGAGATGTAAGAATTAACCCCCAGGCAGAACTTTTAATCATGACCACCGAGATATTCCGTAATTACCTCTTACAGGACCCGGATAAACTTCATAATAAGGAATGGGTGATTTTTGATGAAATTCACTACCTGGACGACATCGAACGGGGAACAGTCTGGGAGGAATCAATTATCTTTTTGCTCCCTCATATGAAAATCCTTGCTCTTTCAGCAACACTCCCAAATATTGATGAACTCCTGGGATGGATTAGAAAAGTTCATAGATATCCTGTGAAGAAAGTAGAAGAAGACCAAAGGCCTGTACCTCTACATTTCTATTTCCAGGCAGATGATTTAATCTTCTCATCTTTTAAGAGATTAACTAACTACTTACACAGGAATAAAGACAAATTTTTTAAGAATAACAGGCTATTTACTTTAATTAACTATCTCCATAAAAACAACTTCTTACCTTGTATCTATTTCTGTTTCTCTCGAGCCAAATGTGAAAAATTAGCCAACGAACTCTCAAAATTCAACTTTCTAACCTCAGAAGAAGCCAGAAAAATTTGCCACCTTTATTATTCCTATACTAAAAAATTCAAAATTGAAAACCAGGAATCTACCGCTTTGCTCTACCATTTAATCCAAAAAGGAATTGCCTATCACCACGCTGGCCTCTTGCCACCCTTAAAAGAAATTGTAGAAAGACTATTTACTGAAAAGTTAATCAAAATAATTTTCACTACAGAAACGTTCGCCCTGGGAATTAATATGCCTTCACGCACAGTATGTTTTGACGAGATAAGCAAGTATTACCGGGGACGGAGAAGATATCTTAGAATTCGAGACTTCTATCAGATGGCAGGACGGGCAGGGAGACGAGGAATAGACGATGAAGGATTTGTATTTGTGAAATTGAAACTATTCCGACAGGATATCCGCGCAATTTCTAAAATTTTACAAGGTAAACCAGAACCAATAAGAAGCCAATTTAACGCCTCTTACGCTACAATATTAAATCTTTATCGAGACTTGAAAGAAAAATTATTGGAAATATACCCTCTAACTTTTCATTATTTCCAGTTTGGAAGAAAAAGAAAGGGTGAAGGAAAAATTATGGAATCCAAATTAAATCTTTTAAAACACATGGGCTACATAACTCAAAACAAACTTACTCTCAAAGGGAAATTTGCTTCCAACATTTTCGGTTATGAACTTATTATTGGAGAACTCTGGGAGAAAAATTATTTTGAAAATCTCTCCTGGAAAGACCTAGGAGTGGCAATATGTGCTATAGTAACAGAAGTAAGACCAGGAGAGAAAATGCCTAATCTTGACAAAAAAACCAAAAAGTTAAAAAGAGAATTGGAGGAAACAGCAAAAAGAATCCAGAAGTTAGAAAGAAAATTTAGAATTTATCCCCAGATTAAAACCCCCCACTTTCAATTAGCAAATGCTATTACCCACTGGCTGAATGGTAAAAGTTTCAATCAGATTTTGGAGTTAACTTATTCTGACGAAGGAGAAATCATTCGTAATTTTAGAATGACCATCCAGGTATTACGGGATATGAATCAGAAATCGATAATAAGTGAAAACCTAAAAAACAAAATTCAGAAATTGCTTAAAGTCTTAAACCGTGACTTAATAGATGCTGAGTGGCAATTAAAAATCTAAATTAAATTCTCTTCTGCGAAACTGTAATATGAATCCTCACCTATTATAATGTGGTCAAGCACTTCAACATCAAGAATTTCACCTGCTTGCTTTAATCGCCGTGTAAAAACTTCGTCTTCTTTACTTGGATTAGGATCTCCAGAAGGATGATTGTGGACACAGATAACTGAAACTGCAAAATTCTGAATCGCCTTTAAAAATACCTCTCTTAACATCGGAGAGGCTTTATTTACAGTTCCTTCTTCTATTTCTACAATGTCAATGATTCTGTTTTTGGAATCAAGTAAGAGAACTTTAAAAACCTCCTTCTTTAAATCCCGCAATCGAGGATGAAGAATGTCATACACATCATGGGCAGACTTAATCTGGATTTTTTTCTCTTTTATCTTTTCTTCCCCAAATCTTCTCCCAATTTCAATTGCAGCCTTTATCTGGGCAATTTTTGCCTTCCCTATCCCCTTAAATTCCTTCCATTGTTTCCAGTCTAAATTAGCTATATTTCTGAAGTTTTTAAACCTTCTAAGTATATCTTTAGCCAGATCCAATGCTGACTCTCCTTTCCTTCCGGTACGAAGTAAAATTGCCAGCAGTTCGGCATTGGTTAACTTATGCTCTCCTTCCCGAAAAAGTTTTTCTCGAGGTCTGTCCTCCTTTGGCCAGGATTTTATTCCTGATTTTTTATCATCCATTTACTTTTTTCCTTTCAGATAATCATCGAGTAAATTATATTAACTCTGGGGTTAAATACCAATATATCTTCCATTTCTCTTTAAAATCCAAACATAAAACTCCAGAATATTTAAATTCAACGATGTATCTTTCTTCATTTCCGGTGATAAGAAGCGAACACAATTTAGCCAAAAAAGGAAGGTGTCCCACTATCATTAAATCTTTTTCCATAACCTCAATTTCATTCCTGAATAATTCAACCGGATCATTGGGTTTTAATCCTTCTTTCTCAACAACTTCAGAAACATCAAGAATATTGGCAAAGATTTCAGCGGTCTGTCTCGCTCTTAACTTCTCACTGTGCCAGATAATTTCGGGTTTGATTTTCCTTACTTGTAAAAAACGGGCCATCTCCTCGGTTTCAACTTTCCCATCTTCACTCAATGGTCTTTTAGGATCAATTTTTTCATCCACTGCTTTTCCGTGTTGTACAAGATATAACTTCATATTTCACCTCCTTACGATTCACAAACCTGAATGCACTCTGCAGGGATATCTGTAGCAACAACTACATTACCTTCCTTCCAGAATTTTACACCTTTTGATTTTGCTTTGCGAACATCAATTTTCAAAATAACTGGGAGAGAATCGTGTCTCTTTCCCACCCTTAGCGCTGATTGTTTATCAATTGATAAATGGACAAATTTTCTCTTTTGAGATTTTAATCCTTCAGTTAGAATTGATTTCAAATTTCTCCTGGCAGTGCCATGATAAACCACATCAGGAATACCTTCCTCCTTTCCCACTGGTTTTACCTCAATTGTATGCCCATAACGAGCCCGAATTTTATTTCCTCTGACTTCAAATCTTTTTTGAAATTCATTTAGAATCAATTCCCTTAACGTAGGAATATCAAAATTAGGAAATTTCGTGTGTAAAATTTCAATTACTCTCTCCAAATCTACAAATCCATATTCATCAGGCTGTAGACTGAAATCATAGGGATTATGTCTTAAAATATAACTTAAAAACTTACTGATCCTAATTCTTCCTCTCAATTTTCTTTTCCAATTTCTCCCTGCACTTTGGACAAAACCGAAAAGACTTTCTATCGGTATCCAGTAAAGTATTGGAAAAATGCATTACACAGGAAGGATCAGAGCAGTGTGAAAGTCCGTAAAGATGACCCAGTTCGTGTACAGCCTCTTTAAGTGTCCGCAGTTTAAATAATTTTTCATCCTCAGGTAAACCGTAAAATCTATTATCCAGCCTGGCAGTGGAAATTATTGCCACTCCTTTTGAAATATCTGCCTCTCCAAATACAAAATTTAATCCCTCACAATAAAGGTCATTTCCAAATATAAGAAGTACCTTGGTGTATCCCTGTGGTTTAATATATTTCTCTAAAATGCGGCTGGAATTATATTGCTTGCGAAAAGGATTATATGATCCTTCAAAAAAAGGCGGCGCTGAAGCCACATCAACTTTGACCTCAAATATCTGCTGTAAGTTATCTTTTAAAAACTGCAGTAAAGAGACATTTATCTTCCCCAGAGGGACAAGTAGAATCTTTTCTTGCGCACCAAGGTCAGTCTTCAATAAACCCATAATCACAAACAAAAGAGAAGCTATATGTTTAATCTCAATCATTTTGCTTCACTTTTTCATATAATTTTTCAGCCAACTCTTGAATGTACTCCTTACCTTCAAGTTTGCTAAACCAGACTTCCGGAATTGCATCCATACCCAGATAGGCTCCCCACAATGCTCCACTCATGCATCCAACTGTATCTCTATCTCCGGAAATCAAAACTTCTGAAATCAACCCTTCCTTAAAATTTTCTTTATTTTTCAGAAAGGCAAAGATGGCAAAGGGAACAGATCCTAATGCTGTGGAATTATTACCCAGTACAATTCTGGCTTTTTGCAGAGAACAATTCTGTTCTATAAGAAAAGAAATCTTTTTGAGCTTATCCTTAAATTCATCACACCTACTTATTTTCAATAATTCCTCTATCAATTCTTTATTTTCAAATTTATCTCTTTTTAACACAAACCCAATTGCAAAAGCAATGATCACTGCTCCATCAATTGCTAACGGATGAGTATGTGTGGGAAGACAAGTTAATTTTATATTTTCATAAAATTTTTTGTCCTGGTGAGAAAAATACACTCCAGCAGGAGTAACACGCATTGCAGCCCCATTTCCAAATGAACCCCCGGGATAAATATTCTGTGCTGCTTTTTTAAAACTGATCTTCTTTTCCTTAACCAGTTTAAAAATCTTAGGAGGTCCTGGGCCATATCCTCGCCATGGTTCTCTTTCATAACTGCAGGCAAATTTTTCTCCTAACTTTTCAACATCTACAGTGTCATTTTCTATAAGGTATTCTGCAAGAGCTATTGCCATTGCAGTATCATCAGTATAAATTAGCTTTTCAGAATTCTGTATTGCTTTGAGGAGTTGCTCTCTTCTTCTATATTTAAAAGCCAGTTCACCAATAGCATCTCCTAAGGCGCTGGCTATAAGTGCTCTTTTAAATCTCCAAGACAATTCCTTCACATCAATAAATAATTTTATCTAAATGCACTCTTTACAAGCAAAATAGAAATTAATATTAAAACCCACCCAAATATTTTCTTTAGGGTTCTGGATTTTATTCTGGCAACCATAAATCGGGAACCAAGTTGAGAACCTAAAATCACTGAACCCACAGTTACAATTGTGATGATTAAATTCAATCTTGAGTAGAATAAATGGGATAGAAATCCTATCAGCGATGAAAAACTGGCTATAAATGTGGAGGTCCCCACACATACCTTGGCATCCAGACCCATAACTAAAAGTGTAGGCACAATAAACGAACCTCCTCCCCTGCCAATTAAACCTACTAAAAAACCCAAAACAGAACCTGCAAAAAATCCTAAAAACAGTTTTGCTTTTCGGGAAGAGATTTTCTTTTTTGGTTTATATCCTGAAATGGCTAATAAACCAGCAAAGAATGTGAACAAAGAAAATAGTAAAATTATCGGTTTGGGAGACAGTCTAAAATTCACCACTGCTCCTAAAGGAGCAGATATAATCATAGACAGAGCAAATGGTAAAGCAATTTTAAAGTCAACCAATCTATTTCTTGCATAAGTGGTAAATGCAGAAATCTGCACACAGAAATTTAAAAGCAATCCCAAGGGTATTGCTTCCATTTTGAAATCCATCCCCAACCAGAATAGAATCGGAATATAAATCTGTCCCCCTCCCATACCCAGCATGGAAAAGATAAAAGATAAAAAGAAAAATATTACTGGAGTTAAGTAAATCATTTTCAAACCTGTTTCCACCCCTGGGGTGGATATAAGGTTATTTTAATAAATTCCATATCATTTTAGCAGCAATTAAATAAAGTATTAAACCAATTACAACTTTAACTTGCCTTCTGTTAAGTTTTTCCTTCATTAAATAAGCCCCTAATAATGCCCCTGAGATGGAACCTAAAGCACATAAAGAAAGCAGAGGCAAATTCACATTACCCAAACTCACATGTCCTAAAAATCCAGAAAATGAAGAAAATATCACAATAAAAGCAGTTGTGGCAGATGCCTTCTTGGGATTGAAACCCAGCCACACAAGAACAGGAACTATGAAATTGCCTCCTCCCACACCTAAAAGCCCTCCTAAATAGCCAGCAAAGGAACCTACTCCTAATCCATAAGCAATTAACTTTTTAGTATTGGTCTCTATCTGTCTTTCTTTTGATTTATAAAATAACATCATAGTCCCGGCAAAAATTAGAAAACCTACAAACAGCCAGAGTAAAACATTACGGGGTAAATGCTCAGCAGTCCTTGCTCCCAGAGGAGAAAGAATAGAGGCAACAATTAAAATAGGGAAAGCGGTTTTGAAAACAATCAGTTTCTTTTTAGCAAAACTGACAGAAGCAAAAATCATAGCGATGGAATTTAAAAGAAGGGCTGTAGACATTGCTGTTAATAGAGGTATCCCCAGAGCCAGAAATACTGGAATTAAAATGAATGCCGCACCAACTCCAGCAATTGTCAAAACTGTGGTAAAAATAAAAGTAATAATACTTGCAATGATATATATAAACATATCAACCTCCTAAAACTTAAAGTTAAATACTGTTCTCAAGCAATTCGTATTCTCCCAACTGCCATTACTTTTAATCCTGCGTAAATCATAATAAATCTCTAAATTAAAACTCTTAAAGCATTTTATATCAAAACCACATAAAATTTCATTTTCGCCAAAGTAAGGATTGCCAAATAAAGAAAATATTCTGCCTTCATCACCAATAAAAAAGTGGAGTTTTCTGGTTACAGGAAAAATAACCTTTAGTTTCTCCCTGAATTTGTAAGTATTCTGGTAACAATGCCTCTCTAACTTGGTGCTGGAAGCAAAAGCAAATTTGCCAAAATTTTTCTTATAATCTAATTGTGGCCAGAACATATGCAAATTTTTCCATCCCTCTTTTCTTTTCTCCTTAAAGGCATAATAAAGAGAAACTTTCCAATCAGGATTTAATTTTTTAGAAATGCCAAAAAATGATTTGCGGTAATAATTCGCCCCTTCTTTATACCTTGTTTCCTCTTTTAAATTTAAAGATATTTTCTTCTCCTTGTTTAAAAAAA
>CBEUCN010000017.1:0-18275 GCA_965541635.1 uncultured bacterium | reverse complement strand
CCACCTATATTTGTCCACCTACGAGGTGGACATTGGTTGTTTTTGAATTGCAATAGGTTAGGAAATGAAAAATTTAGATTTTGGGATATATCATGTTTTTAACAAATCTATAGCTGGATTTAAGATTTTTAATCTCAAAGCTGATTTCTTAAGGATGAAAGAGTTATGCAAATATTATCAAATAGAAAAACCATCACTAAAATTTTCTCGCTTTAAGGAATTTTCTAAATTAAAGAAGAATCCCCAGATGAAATTATTATGGAAGTTATCTTCGGAGAAAAAGATAGTAAAGATTATTGCCTATTGTATAATGCCTACTCACCTCCATTTTATTCTTAAGCCGTTAATTGAAAATGGTATCTCAGTTTTTACAAGTAAAATACTTAACAGTTATACTCGTTATTTCAATATTACACATAATAGAAAAGGTCCACTATGGGAAGGAAGGTCAAAAAGGATTCTGGTTAAAACAGACGAGCAACTCCTTCATCTTACTCGTTATATTCATTTAAACCCAGTTACCGCCCATTTAGTGGAGAAACCCGAAGAGTGGAAATTTTCTTCATACTTAGAATACCTTGGTTTGATTCCACCTCAGGAGTGTATTTGTGAATTTGAAGATGTATTAGAAATTAATCCCCCGAGATATAGACAATTTGTGGAAGATAGAATATCATATCAACGAGAACTGGCGAAAATAAAGGCTTTGCTTTTGGAATAAGATATAAGATAAACCCTTTCCTGCACCTACGCGGTGCGAGGTGTTTGTCCACCTACGAGGTGGACAGTGGTTGTGGTTGTGTTTGAGGTGCAATGGGTTAAGAGATGCCCGCGTAGCTCAGTGGTAGAGCAAGGCACTCGTAATGCCTAGGTCGGAGGTTCGAATCCTCTCGCGGGCTTATTTTTTTAATTGTTTAACTTCTGCGTAATACCCCCAGCGCCAGGATTCGTTAGCAATTGCTTTTAAATGCTGAATGGATCCCGGTTGGTAAGTTACTTTCCAGTCACGAATAGTCCCCTCAGGAGTTAATTCTCCTATAGGTGTATAAGGGTTCTTTAAAATTTTTTCCAGTTTGGAGTCTTTAACATTGACAATCAATGTAGTTCCAATTAGAGTGGCTGAGCCTAAGAATTCTCCTTTTTCATATTTTTCTTTATCTACTTTCCAGAAAGCTACTTGCATTTTAGGAGACTGTTGAAGATTTTTGATTGTAATTTTATTTTTTTCTATATTAAGATTGTTTTCGGCTAACTGGACAATGATAGGAGTAATTTCTGTATTCTGATGGGAGATTTTTGTTAAAAACTGAAATACCAGAAAAAGATAAACTATAAAGAAGATAACCAATCCATAACGTTTCATCCAGTTCATACTATAATTTTTTATATTATTTCTTTAATATTGTCAATTTAGTTTTTATGCTATAAGATTTTCAATTATGAGAGCCATAACAGTTATAGATTACAATATGGGCAATCTTCATAGTGTGGTTAAAGCCTTAGAGAAAGTTGCTTCCGATTTTAAAATTTCAGTTACAAATGATAACGAGGAAATTCTTAAATCGGAGGCAATAGTTTTCCCAGGGGTGGGGGCTTTTGGAAAAGGAATGGAGAATTTGATTAGACTTGGTCTGACAGAGGTTTTAAAAGAAAAAATTAATCAGGGTATTCCTTTTTTAGGGATTTGTTTGGGATTTCAACTTTTGTTTACCACAAGTCATGAACATGGTCGCTATTCGGGATTAGGGGTGATAGAAGGAGAGGTAATTCGATTTCCACAGAAAGTAAAGATTCCTCATATGGGTTGGAATCAGGTGAGTAAAATCAAGGAGGATATAATTTTCCAAAATATTCCTTCTGATTCTTATTTTTATTTTGTGCATTCTTATTATGTGAAACCTCGGGATGAGAATCTCATTATTGGAGAGACAGAATACGGACTATGGTTTGCTTCTGCAATTAGGCGAGGAAATATCTATGGTGTCCAATTTCATCCCGAAAAAAGTCAAGACATAGGTTTGAAGTTGTTAAATAATTTTGTTCAGGTGGTGAGAAAGAATGTTGGCCAAGAGGATAATTCCCTGTCTGGATGTTAAAAATGGACGGGTAGTAAAGGGGATAAATTTTTTAAATCTCCGGGACGCGGGAGATCCCGTAGAACAGGCAGAAATATATAACAGGCAAGGAGCAGATGAGTTAGTTTTTCTGGATATTACAGCCTCTTATGAAAATAGAAAACCAATCTATGATGTGATAATTCAAACTGCAGAAAGAGTTTTTATCCCCTTAACTGTAGGAGGTGGTGTTTCTGGCCTTGAGGATATAAGAAAACTGTTGAAGTCAGGAGCAGACAAGGTATCAATAAACACAGCAGCAGTAAATGATCCTCAGTTGATAAAAGCTGCTTCTTCCGAATTTGGTTCTCAGTGCATTGTGGTAGCAATAGATGCTAAGCGAAATCAAAATTCATGGGAAGTCTACATTAAGGGAGGAAGAATTCCTACCGGAATAGATGCCATTGATTGGGCTAAAAGGGTAGAGGAGTTGGGAGCGGGAGAGATACTTCTTACCAGTATGGATAGAGACGGAACTAAACTTGGTTATGATTTGGAACTTACTAAATCTGTGTCCCAGGCAGTAAATATTCCGGTGATTGCCTCTGGAGGTGCTGGAACATTATGTCACCTCTATCAGGCTTTCACAATTGGTGGTGCTGATGCTGTTTTGGCTGCTTCTATTTTCCATTATGGAGAATATACTATTCCCGAAGCGAAAAAATATCTTTATGACAGAAAAATTCCGGTAAGATTAACTTAAGAAATTTAAAATATATTTAGCAGCCCTACGAGGAGCACCGCTAGGTCCTAATTTTTCTTTAACTGTTTTCAGTTTCTGTTGGATTTTGGTGTAATATTCACGCTCATTCAACAATCTCTCCAGTTCATTTCTAATTTTAGAAGGAGTAAAATCCTTTTGAATAAATTCCTTTACTATTTTTTTACCAGCAACCAGATTTACCATTCCAATGTAAGGAACTTTTATCTGGGGTTTGAGTAGGAAATAGGTTAAGGTAGAGGTTTTATAGATTATCATAAACGGTTTTAAAGCCAGTGTTGCTTCTAGGGTTGCAGTCCCGGAAGCTACAATTCCAGCATAAGAATAGAAAAGGGCGCTATAAATATCTTCGGATATTATTTTTAAGGAGATTGTTGTATCTTTATATGGTATTTCTGTTATATATGGCGATTTTAATAATAAGAATTCCAGACTTCTATTGTCTAATTTTTTCAAAGCCGAAATTATTACCGGCAGGTGGGTTTTAATTTCATTTTCTCGAGAGCCAGGCATTAGAAAAATTCTTTTTTTACCAGGGTCAAGATTATATTTCCTTAGAAATTCCTCCTGTCCAATTTCCGGTTTTACTACTTCAACTAAAGGATGTCCTACAAATTTAGCAGTTATACCATACTGATTATAAAATTCTTCTTCAAATTTAAAAAATACGATTATAGTATCGGCGTATTTTTTCATGATTTTAATGCGATTTTTTCCCCATGCCCAGATCTGAGGACTGATATAATATATTGTTTTAATTCCTAATTTTTTCACTTCCGGCATCAGTCTGAGATTAAATCCGGGAAAATCAACGAATATTACTGCCTGGGGTTTAATTTTTTTGATTTTAGATAATGCTTCTTTAAGTACTTTTTTAAAAAATGGTATTTTCTTGATTACTTCCGTAAAACCTGTCACTGCTTCCCGCGTTAAATCCCGTAAGATTTCTACTCCTTCTGCTCGTAGTAATTTTCCTCCATACCCATAAAATCTAATATCGGGACGTAATTTTTTGATTTCTTTTACCAATAAACTTGCCTGCAAATCTCCTGAGGCTTCACCAGCGATTATGAATAATGTGTCCATTTACTTACTTTAAGAATTTTCCTCTCTATTTTAAAAGCTATTTCCAAAGCAGAGATTATTTCTTCTCCAGAGGCAGGTGGTTTTTGCCTTTTTTTTACAGCATCAATAAATGAACGCAATTCCAGCTTTAGAGGTTGTTCTTTTTTTATTTTAATATTCTTCTTTTTAATTTTATTATTTTTTTCAGTATATATTTTTACAGTCTGATGCATGTAATCCAGAGATATATAGCAGTTTTCTTTAAAAATTCTTATCTTTCTCAATGCCTCTTCCGAAACCCGTGACGATGTTATGTTACACACAGTTCCATTTTCAAAACTTATCCTGGCATTGGCAATGTCAGGCAAAGAAGTTATTACCTTAGTCCCCACTGCTTGAATCTGTTTTATTTTGAAAGGAACGAGTTCCATAATGATATCCAGGTCATGAATCATTAAATCCAGAACCACACTGATGTCCAAACTTCTTTTCTTAAAAGGACCAATGCGATGGCATTCTATAAATTTTATCTCTCCCGGAATATCTCGAATTGCTTGCAGAGCTTTATTAAATCTTTCCACATGGCCAACCTGAAGTATGCAATTATATTTTTTAGCCAGGGTAATTAATCTCTTTGCTTGTGTTAAATCAGGAGTAAGCGGTTTCTCCACCAAGACGTCTATTTTATGTTGGATACATTCTCTGGCAATCTGGTAATGAGTAGAAGTGGGAGTTGCAATGCTTAAAGCATCTACTTCTCCAAAGCAATCTCGGAAATTTGTAGAATATGAAGCATTAAGTTCTTTGGCAATTTTTTTAGCACGAGTTTTTATAATATCACATACAAATGTTATTTTAGTATCTTTAAAACCTGAATATATTTTGGCATGAATTTTCCCTAAATGACCCAGTCCTATAACTCCCACTTTTACAGTTTTCATATCAGTCATTATACTAAATTTAATGATCAGTCTCAAAACAAGATTAATATTGTGAAAATCTAATAATTGATATAAAATAAAATAAATCTATGTGGACCAAGGAAAGCCTTCAGCAATTAATCAAAGAGCGTCTTTCTGATTATCTTTTTATAGTTGTATCTAATCGTCAGCCTTATATTCATAGTTTCAGAAAAGGGGAGATTGTGTTCCAGAGGGGAGCAGGAGGAGTAATTACTGCCCTTGATCCTGTTATGCGTGCCTGTTCTGGCTTATGGGTGGCTCATGGCAATGGGGATGCTGATCCTCTGGTTACTGATAGAAAAGGAAGAGTAATGGTTCCTCCCAATAGTCCTAGTTACACTCTTAAGAGAGTGTTCTTAAGTAAAGAGGAGGTTGATAGTTACTATTATGGATATTCTAATCAGGCTATCTGGCCTTTGTGTCATATGGCATTTCAGCGTCCAGAATTCTATCGCCAGCATTGGAAATTATATGTGGAGGTAAATAAAAAATTTGCTCATGCTATATTGGAGGAAATAAAAGATAGAAAGGCATTTGTTTTTATTCAGGATTATCACTTGGCTTTACTGCCTAAATTTTTAAAAGAGAGTGGAAAGGATCAGCTTATAGTTGCTCATTTCTGGCATATTCCTTGGCCTAATCATGAGACATTTCGTATCTGTCCTCAAAAGCGAGAAATTCTTGATGGTTTACTATATAATGACCTTCTAGGTTTTCATATCAGGTATTTCTGTGATAATTTTTTGGAAGCAGTGGATAGAGAAATGGAATCACGGATAGATCGGGAAAGATATGCAGTAATTCGGGGAGAAAATGAAACTTTAGTGAGGGCATTCCCTATAAGTGTTGATTTTGAAGAGCTCAATCGCATATCGCAGACACCAAATGTGGAACAGGCTCAGAGAGAATTAATGGTAGAGTATGGATTGAGTAAATATAAGATAGTTATTGGTCTTGACCGTATTGATTATACTAAAGGGATTCCAGAAAGATTATTGGCAATTGACCGACTTTTAGAAAAATATCCCAGGTTCAAGGAAAAAATTATATTTATTCAAATGGGAGAAATAAGTAGGATTCATCTTTCTCGCTACAAGATGTTAAATGACCAAATAAATGCTCTCGTTGAGGAGATAAACTGGAAGCATTCTACTGGAAAATGGAAGCCAATTATAATGGTTCGCCGGCATCTTGATTTTGCAGAACTTATAGCATTTTATAAACTTGCCAGTGTCTGTGTTGTAAGTTCTTTACATGATGGTATGAATCTTGTAGCTAAGGAATTTGTATCCAGCAGGTCAGATGAGGATGGAGTTCTGATATTAAGTCAATTTACAGGCGCAAGCAGAGAACTGGATTCGGCACTACTCATTAATCCTTATGACAGAGAGGACTTTGCTGATCAACTTGCTAAAGCACTAACCCTTTCTAAAAAAGAACGCCAAAAAAGAATGAGAAAATTGCGAGAGGTTGTTTCCCGTAATAACATCTATCGCTGGGCAGGGAAAATCATCTCGGAACTTTTAAAATTGGAATTTAAAGAAGAGGAATAAAAAAATATCTTTTTTCTCAGCCCTATTATAAGAATGGATGATAATAATAAAAAGGTCACAATTTTTGGCTGGGCGTCGTTTTTAAATGATCTGGGCTCAGATATTATTTTTCCTGTATGGCCACTTTTTGTTCGCTCCTTAGGTGCTAGCATGTCAGCACTGGGATTTATTGATGGTCTGGGGCAAGCACTGGTTTCTATATCTCAGGCGTTTTCAGGCTACCTTTCTGATCGTGTAGGGAGAAGGAAAATATTTATCTGGATAGGGTATCTTATGGGAAGTATTGCTCGTATAGGATATGCTTTTTCTACCCACTGGTGGCATTTAATTCCATTTAAAGCTCTGGATAGAACTGGAAAGATTCGTTCTGCTCCCCGTGACGCTTTGGTTGCAGAGTCATCTAGTGATTATAATCGAGGAAGAAATTTTGGTTTTCTAAGAATGATGGACAATCTGGGTGCAGTTTCTGGTATAGTCGTTTGTATTTTCCTTTTTGGAATATTAGGTTATCGAAAATTATTCTTACTGGCAGCCGTTCCTTCGTTGATAGCAGTTATTTTAGTTTTATTTTTTATTACTGAGAATCCACGGCCACAAGTTAAAACCATGTATAGATTTAACATAAACAATCTACTTCCTGATCTGAAATTATTTTTTATTATAAGCATGATATTTTATTTGGGCTCTTTCAGTTATTCTTTTCTAATTATATTTGCCAAAGAGTATGGATTTAAGACTAGGTTTATTCCTGTGCTTTATCTTTTATTTACAGTTATTGCCTCTGTGGTGTCTTTACCTGTAGGGAGACTATCAGATAAAGTAGGGAGGAAATTAATATTAATTATGGGTTATCTTTTTTGGACGGGAGTGGGTCTGATATTTATATGTTTTCATACCAAATGGGCAATTATCCTGGGATTTGTATTTTACGGTTTGCATAAAGGAACAGTTGATCCCATTCAGAGGGCATTTGTATCAGAACTTGCTCCTGATGAATATCGGGCAAGTATTCTGGGGGTTTTTCAGATGTTAATTGGAATTACTGCGTTATTTGCCTCATTTTTGGCAGGGATTCTCTGGGATAGATTTGGTATATTTGTTCCTTTTTATTTATCTGTGGTATTAAGTTTGATTAGTTTGGTCCTGTTGTTGAGGATTAAAGAAACCAAATTTACTCTCTAAAATTTCGTTATCTCGCTGGGTAGATGACTTGATTTATTTTTATTTTTATGTAATATTTTGTATTGCCAATTTTTGAAAATTTTGCTATGCTGGCGTAGCTCAACGGAAGAGCAGCTGACTTGTAATCAGCAGGTTGCCGGTTCGAATCCGGCCGCCAGCTGGTTTGGTTAATGGCTTATAGTAAATAGTTGTTTGAAAACTATATGCTATTAGCCATAAGCTATACGCTATCATGGGCAGGTACCCAAGCGGACAACGGGGGCAGACTGTAAATCTGCTGGCGTATGCCTTCGGAGGTTCGAATCCTCCCCTGCCCATTTTACCTTTTGGTTAGAATTCTGCCCTTCCTGTTTTTCCTTGTAATTGCATCTCAGATAGAGGAGTGATAATATCGTTCTCAGATGAAAGAGGAATTTAAAAAAGCATTGCAGGGAATAGTTAACAGATACAAAGAGTTAAACGAGAAACTTTCGGATATTGAAGTTGCATCCAATTACGAACTCTGTCAAAAGTATGCTAAGGAAAAAGCACATTTGGAACCAGTTGTTAATTTAGCAGATACGCTGCAGAGAAAGGAAAAAGAGCTAAAAGAAATTGAAGAAATTTTAGACAGATCAGATACCGAACCGGAATTTAAAGAACTTGCCTATCAAGAAAGAGAAAATTTAGTAAATGATCTGAAAAAACTGGAAGCAGAGTTAGAAAAATTAATTTTGAAAACTCTTATTCCTCCTGAGCCTTATAACAATATTATTGTAGAAATACGTGCAGGAACGGGTGGAGAAGAGGCTTCTCTGTTTGCTGCTGATTTGTATAAGATGTATGTAAAGTTTGCTCAAAAACAAGGTTGGAAGCATGAAGTGATGGATTCTCATCCTACAAGTTTAGGAGGATTTAAAGAAATAGTGTTTTCTTTATCCGGTGATGGTGTATATAGCAAGATGAAATATGAAAGTGGAGTTCACAGAGTTCAGAGAGTGCCGGTTACTGAAACTGGAGGAAGAATCCATACTTCTGCTGTCTCAGTTGTGGTTCTTCCGGAACCAGATGAGGTAGAAGTGGAGATTAACCTTAAGGATTTACGTATAGATACTTTTAGGGCTTCTGGCCCTGGGGGGCAATATGTAAATGTCACTGATTCTGCAGTAAGAATTACTCATATCCCCACTGGTATTGTGGTTTCCTGTCAGGATGAACGTTCTCAACTTAAAAATCGTCAGAAAGCGATGAGGATTTTAAAAGCCCGGCTTCTGGATATTAAACGGCGTCAGCAGGAGAAAGAAATGGCTGAAGTCAGAAAAAAATCTATAGGTTCTGGAGACCGTAGCGAAAAAATAAGAACTTATAATTTCGTGGAAAAAAGAGTTACCGATCATCGCATCGGACTTACTTTGTATAAACTTGACCAGATTCTGGAAGGAGAGTTAGATGAACTTATAGATGCTCTGATTATTGAGGATAGAAAAAGGATTTTGGAAGATGTTATCTTGCGAGACAAGAATTGAAAAATTGGTATCTAACTATACTAAAGAATTAAAAGGAGTTTCCCAATCTGCCCGGGCAGAAATAGAAGAAATGATTTTAACCATCAAGTCTTTAAATAACAGAAGTGCACTTTATATGCATTCTCAGACTCTGGCTCCCCACGAAATTTCTATATTAAATGAAATGATTGCCATCAGAAGGAAAGGAATTCCGTTACAATATATCCTGGGTAAAGTTTATTTTTATGGATTAGAATTTAAGATTTCTCCTGGAGTATTTATTCCTCGTCCCGAAACCGAGCTTATGATTGATTATGTAATTAAGGAATATTCCGGCTGTAATAATCTCAATATTCTTGAAATTGGAACCGGAAGTGGGGTTATTTCTATATGTTTGACAAAATTTCTGGCTACCAGTAAAATTATTGCCACAGATATAAGTAGAAAAGCTCTGGAGTTAGCTAGGCATAACGCAAAGCTACATAAGATTAAGATAGATTTTATTCAGGCGAATTTATTTGATTTTTTATCTCCGAGGGCAAAATTTGATTTAATTATTTCTAATCCCCCGTATGTTGGGAGTGATGAATATAAATTTCTGGCTCCGGAGGTTAAACTTGAACCCCGAAAGGCACTTATTGGGGGTAAATATGGTTATGAGTTTACACTGCAACTGGTATCGGAGGCAGTTGCTTATATCAAGGAGCAGGGTAAAGTGATAGTTGAAATAGATTATCGGGCAAAAGATGTCTATATTGCCAGATTGGGGAATAAATTCAAATTGAAATTTTTACCTGATTTTAATTTAAAACAACGAGTAATGGTAGTGGAGAAAAATTATGGATAAGATTGTAATTAGAGGAGGAAATAGATTGCAAGGTGAAGTTTCAGTTTCTGGAGCCAAGAATTCTGTGTTACCAATTTTATCGGCAACTTTATTAACTCCAGAGAAATGCATAATCGAAAATGTACCCAACCTTAGGGATGTTCGCACAATGATAAAAATTCTGGAACATCTTGGAGTTAAACTGAATTTTGAAAGTGGAAGGTTAGAAGTAGAATCTGGTGAGTTTTCCAATGTCCGGGCTCCTTATGATTTAGTATGTACAATGCGGGCATCAATATGTGTTTTAGGTTCGCTTTTAGCACGTAAGGGAAAAGCCGAAGTTTCGCTTCCCGGAGGGTGTGTTATTGGTACCCGTCCAATTGATCTTCATCTTAAAGGTCTTAAAGCATTAGGAGCTGATGTTGAAATTGAACATGGTTATATAAAAGCAACGACTCGCAAATTGAGGGGTTGCCGGCTATATCTCGGTGGTCCTTTTGGTTCTTCAGTTCTGGCAACTGCTAATGTTATTTTGGCTGCTACTTTAGCAGAAGGTGAGACTGTTATTGAAAGTGCTGCCTGTGAGCCAGAGATTGTAGACTTGGTAGAGTTTATAAATAAAATGGGAGGAAAAATAGAAGGAGCAGGAACTCCCATAATAAAGATTAAAGGAGTAAATCAACTTAAAGGAGCCAATCATAGAGTAATCCCTGATAGAATTGAAGCTGGAACTTATCTTGTTGCTGGTGCAATAACTACAGGAGATGTGGTAGTGAAAGGTGCTCGCTGTGACCATTTGGGAGCAGTAATAGATAGACTTAAGCAAAGTGGAGCAGCTCTTGAAATTTTAAATGAAGGAATAAGGGTTATTGGGAGTGATAAAATTTTACCTCTGGAAATTACCACTTTACCTTATCCCGGATTCCCTACTGATATGCAGGCTCAGTTTATGTCTTATTTATGTTTGACTGATGGAATAAGTATAATAACTGAAAAGGTTTTTCCAGAAAGATTTATGCATGTAGGAGAATTGAACCGAATGGGAGCAGAGATAACTCTGGAAGGTTCCACAGCAGTGATTAAGGGAGTTGATAAACTCAGTGGAGCAGAAGTTATGGCTTCAGATTTGAGAGCATCGGCTGCTCTTATTTTGGCTGGTTTGGTGGCAGAAGGGCAAACGGTTGTCTCACGAGTATATCATCTGGATAGAGGATATGAAAATCTGGTTGCAAAGTTAAAATTACTTGGTGCTGAGATTGAGAGGATAAGTAATTAAAAAGGAGGGAAATTATGGCGGTAAGAATTCGGTTGATGAGAATGGGAGCCAAGAAAAAGCCCCATTATCGTATTGTTGCTGCTGATGCTCGGGCAGCAAGAGATGGCAGATTTATTGAACTTTTGGGTTATTATGACCCCAAAAAGAATCCCCCAGATGTAAAAGTAGATAAGGAAAAGGTTATGAAATGGTTGAAAAACGGTGCTCAGGTTACTGATACTGTAAAAACTATTTTGAAAAAACAAAACCTGGACCCTGATGAATTTCGTAAGGCATTGAAGAAGAAAAGATGAGAATAGATGTATTGACATTATTCCCGGATATGTTTAAACCTGTGCTTTCAGAATCAATATTGAAAAGAGCCCAAGAGAAGGGGTTGGCAGAGATTAATCTTCATTATCTCCGGAAGTGGACGGATGATAAAAGAGGTACAGTTGATGATCGTCCTTTTGGAGGAGGCCCGGGCATGGTTTTAAAGGTAGAGCCTATTTATAAAGCATTGCAAGAACTTAAAACTGAAGATAGTTTTGTAATTTTAATGGGTCCTCAAGGTAAAAAATTAGACCAGCAATTAGCTATGGAACTTGCTCACAAATCTCATTTAATAATAATATCTGGTCATTATGAGGGGGTGGATGAACGGGTAAGAGACAATCTTATAGATCTTGAGGTATCTATAGGAGATTATATTCTTACCTGTGGAGAACTGCCGGCAATGGTTTTGATTGACTGTGTTGTTCGCCTTATACCCGGAGTATTGGGAAATGAATATGCCAACGAATTTGAATCCTTTCAAAATTTCTTACTGGAGTATCCCCAATATACCCGACCGACAGAATTTCAAGGTTGGAAGGTTCCTGATATCCTTTTAAGTGGCAACCATAATAGAATTGAACGCTGGCGGTATGCTATGGCTATAAAGAAGACCAAAAAGTTACGGCCTGATCTCTATAAAAAATTCTTACAGCACAGAAAGAAAGGAGGAAATCCAAATGGATGATTTGATAAGTTATGTGGAAAAGAAATATTCTAAGAAAGGCCTTCCAGATTTTAATGTTGGAGACACTGTAAAAGTTTACACCCAGTTTCAGGAAGGAGACCGTACTCGAACCCAGATTTTTGAAGGAATTGTTATTGCCCGTAAGGGATCGGGTACAAGGGAAACTTTTACAGTAAGAAAAATCAGTTATGGCGAGGGAGTGGAGAAAATATTTCCCATACATTCTCCTGCAGTAGTTAAAGTGGAGGTACTCAGAAGAGGAGATGTAAAACGAGCCAAACTCTATTATCTCCGTGAAAGAATAGGTAAAAAAGCAACGAAAGTAAGAGAAAAGATTGTTTCAGTCAAAACTAAAAAAGATAAAAGTGAAAATAAGCATAGAGAAGAAACTTCTGAGGAAGGGTAAAAAATTTATTGCTGGGGTAGACGAAGTTGGACGGGGAGCACTTGCAGGTCCAGTATTGGCGTGTGCAGTTGTTTATGAAGTTAATAATCTCAAAAAAGCCTGGGATTGTTTTGGTGACGAGATAAATGATTCCAAGTTATTGTCTCCTGTTAAGCGCAGACAATTATTTTTCAGGATAAAAAGTTTCTCCTTAATAGGGATTGGTAAAGTCCAGAGTAAGATAATTGACCGTCTAAATATCCTAGAAGCAACCCGACTGGCAATGAGGAATGCAGTTTTATCTTTGCCTTTGAGGCCTGATATTATTCTTGTCGATGGTAATGTAAAACTCGCCCTTCCAATTCCTCAGTATCAGATTATTCATGGTGACAGGCTTTCTTTTGTAATATCTTCGGCATCAATTATTGCCAAGGTTATAAGAGATAGAATAATGGATAAACTTCATAATTTTTATTCTCTATATAACTTTCGTAAAAATAAAGGGTATGGCACTCAGGAACATATCAGTTCCCTTATAAAGTATGGCCCTTCTCCTGTTCATCGTTACAGTTTTACCCCTGTCAGGAATGCAATCCGAAAATAAATCCGGTTTTGGACGACAGGCAGAAAAGTTAGCCAAAAACTGGCTAAAAAATAAGGGTTTTAAAATTATAACCACAAACTTTAGAACCAGAATAGGAGAGATAGATATTATAGCTTCCAGAAGAGGTGAGATTCATTTTATTGAGGTAAAAGCCCGCCGGAGTTCAGAATATGGCAGTCCCCAGGAGGCAGTTAATAAGAGAAAACTTGCTACTATTCTTCGGGTTTCTCAATTTTTTCTGAAAAAATTCCCGGAGTATAAAAATTTTGATTTGAAATATGACTTTCTTGGTATATCTTTTAAGGACAGAATTAACTATGAATTTATACCAGATATAGTGTTATGAAAATTAAAAAGATAACACAAATTGCAAACCAGTTGGGGATAAAAAATAAAGAAATTTATCTCTATGGAGATTATATGGCTAAAGTCGATATTTCCATTTTAGAGAGGCTAAAACTCAACTCCAAATCTCATCTGATATTTGTAACTTCAATAAATCCCACTCCATATGGAGAGGGCAAAACAACCACTGCCATAGGACTTAGTCAGGCACTGGCAAGATTGAATAAGAAAGTTATTCTCTGTCTCCGTCAGCCATCTCTGGGACCAGTATTTGGAATTAAAGGAGGAGCAACAGGAGGAGGTAAAGCATCATTATATCCGGAAGATGATATAAATCTTCATTTTACTGGTGATTGTCATGCTATAACTACTGCTCATAATTTAATCTCAGCAGCTGTAGATAATCATATCTACTGGGGAAATAAATTGGGCATTAAAGACCGTATTTGGCCAAGAGTTATAGATATGAGCGACCGGTCATTAAGAACTGTAACTGTAGGTGTGAATATCAATAAAAAAGGATTTCCTTATCAGGATAATTTTGTAATTACCTCGGCTTCGGAATTGATGGCAGTAATTGCTTTATATCGGAATCTGCCAGAATTTAAAAAAATGGTTTCTAGGATAATTGTTGGCTGGAATGAAAAAGGTGAGCCTGTATATGTAAGGAATTTAAAACTTACTCCTGCATTATTATGTGTTTTAAAATCAGCCCTGAATCCTAATCTTGTCCAGACAATAGAAGGAAATCCTGTATTTGTCCATACAGGACCATTCGGCAATATTGCTCATGGTAACAGTTCTCTCATTGCCACGGAAATGGCGTTAAAACTTGGAGATTTTGTAATTACTGAAGGAGGATTTGGCTCTGAACTTGGTCTAGAAAAATTTGTTCATATAACTGCCCGTAAGGCAGGATTTAAAATTTCAGTAGTAGTTATAGTTGTTTCTCTACGAGCATTAAAATATCATGGCAATTCCAAGTTTAAACAGGCATTGCCACTGTTAGACAAGCATATAGAAATTATAAGGAAATTCTCTCTTTTTCCAGTTGTGGCCATAAATAAATTTCCTGAAGATAGTTACAAAGATTTGAATTATCTTAAAAAATATTGTGAACAGGAACTTAAAGTTCCAGCTGAGATAAGTAATGTATATGTTCAGGGAGGGAAAGGAGGAATTGCTCTTGCTGAAAAAGTACTGGAAGTAATTTCTAACCAAAAGCCAGAGATAAAATTTCTGTATAATTTAAATAATCCTCTAAAAGAGAAGATTGAAACAATTGCCACTCAGGTTTATTCTGCAAAAGGAATAGAATTTTCTTCTCTGGCTGAAGAAAAAATTACTCATTTGCAAACACAGAATTTGGATAAACTGGCAATAAATATGGCTAAGACGCAGTTTTCCTTAACTCACGATCCTAAAATAAAGGGATTACCTCTTGAGAATTGGATCCTTAAAATTCGGGATATATTAATATATAATGGTGCTGGTTTTATTACTCCAGTTACTGGCAAAATGCTTTTACTTCCGGGACTGCCCCAAAAACCAAATTATGAAAGATTCAGATTTAAGGATAATTAATGGCATTGTATAAATTAACTGTTGAAAAATATCTGGAAAAACTCAGTGGTAAAATTCCTGCTCCTGGAGGGGGAAGTGCCTCTGCTTTAGTTTCTGCAGTTGGAATTTCTTTATTTACAATGTGTGTGAGATACAGCCAGAAGAATTTTACTGTATCTGAATTTAAAACCCTGAATAGAAGACTGGATAAAATTAAGAAGGAATTGATGGAGTTGATAGAAGAAGATAAGAATGCCTATCTGGAATTAGATCAAGCATATAAAAATAATGCTGATTTTAGACAACTTATAAAGGCCAAGAAGAAAGCAGGTCTTGTTCCTGCAAGAATTTGTGAACACTCACTTTCTGTTTTGAAAATTGCAATTGCAAAAAAAGATAAGATAAAAAAGATTTTCAAATCTGACTATACTGCCAGTTTAAAATTTCTCCTTACTGGACTGGAATCAGCCAAGATATTTGTAAGTGTAAACTGTAAGGGGATTAAATTCTTACAGGCGAAGTTAAAGAAGATAGATAAAGATATTAAGAAAGTTAGAAAGGAGATAAGAAATGCCTGCGGAAATAATTTCCGGTAAGGAGTTGAGTAAAGAATTAAAGGCGGAACTCAAACTGGAATTTGAGAAGATATCTCAGAGTTTAAAAAGAGCCCCTCGCCTTACAGCCATTCAAATTGGAGAAAATTCCGGAATAGATGTCTATACCCGGGCTCAGGAGAGAAATTCCAAGGAGTTGGGGATAGAGTATCTGCGATTAAAACTAGTCGAGAATATCTCAGAGCAGGAGGCGTTGAGGAAAATAGAAGAGTTAAATTCTGACCCTGAAATTGACGGGCTTATTTTACTGCAACCAATTCCCGAACATATTTCTGCTCAAAGATTGATACTGGAATTTAATTCCTCCAAGGATGTTGAGGGTATTCATCCTTATAATCTGGGGAGAATTTTGATTTCATCTCCGACGGTTATTCCCTGTACTCCAGCAGCGGTTATGTATATTCTGGATAGAATTATTTCTGACTATACGGGTAAAGAAATTGTTATTGTTGGTCACAGTTCTATTGTAGGTAAACCATTAGCAATGTTATTGCTAGATAGACTGGCTACTGTCAGAGTGTGTCATATTGGAACTTCCATGACAGGGAATCTCAGACACCATGTTCAGGAAGCCGAGATATTAATTGTGGCTGTGGGTAAGGCAGAGTTAATCAAAGGGGAATGGATAAGAGAGGGGGCTATTGTAATTGATGTTGGAATAAACAGAGTGGAAGATAAAATTGTCGGGGATGTAGAGTTTGAAAAAGCCAGAGAGAGAGCCAGTTATATAACTCCGGTTCCAGGAGGAGTAGGGCCATTAACTACTGTTTTTCTATTTAAAAATTTACTTTCCTTAATCAAAAATAAAATTTGAAAGGAGGTCAGCAATGGCCATCTCAGTAATTGAGTCTGTAATTAATGGTGCTACCAAACTATATAACCAGGCGATAAAGAAAGTGGAGGAAGCGATATCTCAATATGGAGAAAACCAGAAGGTTGAATTTCCGGATACTGCCTATTCTTTGCCATTGATATACGCTCTTACTGCTACTAAAGTTAATACTCTGGAAGAGCTCCGAAGGATATTAAAGGAGATAGTTGGCCTTATCCCTCAGAAAGGGAATGATATTAAACAGGTTCTCGATGCTGGAGCGTGTGCGTTACTTGCTGAAGAGGCAATAGAAGCAGTGAGATACCTGCAACCAGATCCCTATACCTCGCCCTGGATTGGATTTGTCCCTGATAGAATTATCCGGGAGCTGGGAATAAAATTAGTTGACGGAAGAATACCGGGGATTGCGCTTATAATTGGCGCTCCGGAATCTCCTGAGATTTCAGTTAAAATTATTCGCGAACTTCAAGAAAGAAATATCCTCTCTCTTGTGGTGGGTTCATCATCACATGGCAATATGGTTCAGCAACTTTTGGATAATGGTGTGGAACTATCTCTGGATACTTATGTTGTTCCCTTAGGAATGGAAATTACTAGTTGCGCTCATGCCGCCAATTTGGCGATAAGGGCAGCAATGACATTTGGTGGGATATATCCGGATAAAGATGGAACGGAGAAAATTGTAAAATACTGCCAGGAAAGGCTACCAGTATTTATTCTGGTTTTTGGTGAAGATGAAGGAGCAGGGGATAACCTGCTGGTGGATGAGAAATTTGCCACTGCTGCCGGAGCATTGAATCTAAACTTTCCGGTGATAACCCCCCTTGATATACCAGAGATTCCCAGTGCCATTTTTCCAAATGTGGAAACAGATAAGATTGTTTCCCGAGCCCTGGAGATAAAAGGGATAAAAGTCAAGTTCAAGAAAATGCCCATTCCCGTTCCTTACGGTTCTGGTTTTGAAGGTGAAAGAGTGAGAAAGGCAAATATGTGGGTGGAACTTGGTGGAAGAGAAAAGCCTAGTGTAGAACTCCTGATTATGAAAAATATGAATGAAGTTGAGGACGGTAAGGTTGAAATTATCGGGCCTGAGATTGATGAAGTTGTTGAGGGTTCCTCACTTCCATTTGCATTTGTGGTTGAGGTTGCTGGCAAAAAAATGCACAAGGATTTTGAAAATGTTCTGGAAAGGCACATTCATCATTTTCTATCCTGTATAAATGGAGTTATGCATACGGGACAGAGAACAATTCTCTGGCATCGCATTTCCAAACAGGCATATGAAGCAGGATTGAGATTGAAACACCTGGCAAAGGTTGTGGAATTAAAGTTGAAGGATGAGTTTTCAGCAATTGTGGATAAGGTTCAGGTAACTATTGCTACAGATGAACAGAAAGTTCAAGAGTTGATAAAGTTTGCCGAGCCAATATTTAAGGAAAGAGACGACAGGATTCTGGGAATGACTGATGAGGAAGTGGATGTGTTTTTTTCTTGCGTTCTCTGCCAATCTTATGCTCCCAATCATGTCTGTATTGTATCTCCTGAGAGATTAGGACTCTGTGGTGCTTATACTTGGATTGACTGTAAGGCGTCTTATGAAATGAATCCCAAAGGTGCCAATCAGCCCATAGAAAAGGGTAATGTTATTGACCCAGAAAGGGGAGAATGGGAAGGTATAAATAAGTTCGTATATGAGAAGTCCAACAGGGCAATTGAGAGAGTCCATCACTATTCAATTATGAGTTATCC
>CBEUCN010000016.1:0-21130 GCA_965541635.1 uncultured bacterium | reverse complement strand
TTCCTGAAATGGAACTTTCCCAGAAGTTGCGGAGAATGCATTGCAATTATGCCCAGATTCAGATTGATTATGCCTTAAATTCTGAAATTCCTCTCTTACGGTCTGCCTGTGCTGATCCTTATATTCAGAACAGATATTTTTATGAACCCTGTGTAGGAGTTTTTAATGCCAGTGAGGACTGGGTGCGTTCTGATATCGGTTCTCCTTATGCCACTGCTTTACTTTATACTGTATATCCTAAAATAAGTTTGGAACTTTTTAAGACCGCTCTTGAGAAATTCCCTCAACTCTGGGGGCCTTATGGTTTCTGGGATTCAATAGGAGAAAATGGTAAAACTTCCAGAGTTTATATAGCACTCGATCAGTTGCAGTTGATTCTTTCGTTTGTTGCTGATGACAACCAGAAATACTTTATGAAATTTGTGGAGAAAATTGGCAAAAAAGAAGAATTGAAAAGGCTTTACCATCTACTGGATAAACAGCTCTAACCCCTTGATTCCCAACTACAACTTTTGTCCACCTCGTAGGTGGACGGGATTGGGTTATTTGGCCAGAAGCATTTTGAAACTTACAATCAGTAAATAGATTCCAAATAATCTTTTAAGAATTATACCTGGAATTTCTACTGCTACTTTTGCTCCTGCAAACCCTCCTATAAAAAACCCCAGACAGATAAACACCGCTGTTTTTAAGTCTACATATCCTGCACGGTAATATGTGAGGGCTGCCAGCAGTCCTATAGGGGGGACCATCAGAGCCAGTGTTGTCCCCTGGGCTAAATGCTGAGAGAATTTTAGTAGGTAAATTAACGCTGGAATTATCACCACTGCTCCCCCAATTCCCAGAATTCCACTTAAAGTCCCAGCAATAAGTCCGATCCCCAGACAAGTAATTATGTAATTCATGGTTTCCTCCTTTCTTGGAATTGAAATATCTTCAGATTTATTATATGCTATAACTATGCTACTTAAAAGATTAGAAATTTTTGGGTTTAAATCCTTTGCCGATAAGACAGTTCTGGAATTCGAGGAGGGAATCACGGCCATAGTTGGCCCTAATGGTTGCGGGAAGAGTAATATCGTTGATGCCATAAAGTGGGTTCTGGGAGAACAAAGCGCCAGAGAACTGCGAGGTTTGAGTATGGAGGATGTAATCTTTAATGGCACCTCGCAGCGAGAGCGGATTAACTTTGCAGAAGTTTCCCTTGTGATTTCTAACGAAGATGGCAGACTTCCTATAGATTTTACAGAAGTTACAATTACCAGAAGATTATTTCGCAGTGGAGAGAGTGAATATTTAATAAATAAAACTCCAGTAAGACTGAAAGATATTCAGGAATTGATAGCTGGTACCGGCATAGGCACCAAAGCCTATTCATTGATGGAGCAGGGGAAAATTGATCTTATATTGAGTTCCAAACCAGAAGAAAGAAGATTTATATTTGAGGAAGCAAGTGGCATTACTAGGTTCAAGGCTAAAAAGAAGGAAGCCCTGCGAAAACTGGAAAATACCGAAAACAATCTTCTCAGAGTTACTGATATTATCAATGAATTAAGAAGGCAGATATCATCTCTGGAGAGATTAGCCCGAAAGGCAGAAAGATATAAACTGTTATATGAAGAGTTGAAACTGAAAGAAGCAAAACTTGCAGGTGCTGATATCAGAAAAGCCAAGGATATGGTGGTAAATTATACCCAATACCAGGAGAGACTGGAGAAGGAGATTTCAGAGTTAGAGGAACAATTGCAACAACAGGAGCAGAATACTCGTAATTTACGAGATGAAATGACTAATCTTTCTCAGGAATTAGGAGAGGATGAGAGTAGAATTCAGGAATTTAGATCTCAGGTGAATATGTATCAAGAAAAAATTGTATGGAATCAGAATGGAATAAAAGAACTGGGAGAAAGATCAAATTCTCTTGAGGAGGAGATAGAAGAACTCAAGATTCGTCTTCAGAATATAGAGGAAAGAATTCAATCTGCAGGCAGTGAAGGTGAAAGTTTTACTCACCAGCAGGAGAAACTTAATAGTGAAATTCAGAAGATAGAAGCAGAAATTAAAAAGATGCAAAATAGGGAAGATAGATATCATAAGGAGATAAAAGAAAGTAAGGATCAGATTCTCAATCTTAATTATCAATTGACTCACAAAAAGAATCTTCTTATGGAGCTCGATAGTGAGTTAAAATCTCTGGTTACCAGCAGTCACCGTCTAAGAGAAGAAAAGCAGGATTTGTTACAGAGAGTAGAGGAACTTGAGAATAAGATAATTAATATTCAGACTGAATTAGAAGAAAAGCAGAGAATTCAAAGATTACTGCAGGGAGAACTTAATCAACTGAGCGCTACCTATCAGGAATTCACTGCTGAATTAGAGGATTTAACAACTAAGACCTCTGAGCTGGGTAGAGAGATTGCCGGGTTAGAAAACCTTCTTTCTTCCTGGAGGCAGATATTATCTCAAAATCTTGGTTATTCGCAAGCCCTTGTAGTTGTGGAAAAAGAATTTTCTGAGCCTGGTGTTTTAGGGAAACTGTCACAGTTAGTTTCGGCTCCACCTGATAAAGTAGATGTTGTGGAACTGGGATTAAAAGAATATTTTAACTCCTTGGTGGTAAAAGACCATGATACAGCAGAAAGAGTTTTAAAATTTCTGCAAACGAAAAATCTCTGGGATTTGAGGATTATAGTTATGGAAGATTTAAAAGATAGTAGTGTGGAAGAAATAGAAGGGGCTGAGGCTTTGTCCCGTTTTATGATTCTTAAGTCAGGGGCTGAGAAGTTAAGAGTAATTGGCAATAAGGTGTATTTTGTTGCTGACTTTGAGAAAGCAAAACAGTTGAGTCAGAAATATCCTCGATACCAATTTGTCTGCTCCTGTAATCTCAAGATAGAAAAAGGTAGCATTATTCTGGGTTCTGATCCCGAAAAGGATCTGGGATATATAGACAGAGAGGGAAAAATAGAAAAGGCTGAAGGCCGCCTTAAACAACTTCAAGACAAATTTAACAACTTGGAAGAGAGAAAAGAGGAATTGAAAATTAGATTACAGGAAATTATTCGGGAAAAACAAGAAAAAGAAGAAAAGTTGGGGAAAATCAATCTGGAGATTACCTCCCAAAATAATACCCTGGAAACTCAAATTGAGACTAAAAATAATCTTCTGGCAGATATTAAAATTATTGAGGCTGATCTCGAAGAGATATTCCAGCAGAGAGAAAAGTTGCAGGAGAGAAAAACTCGTCTCGATTCTGAAATTGAGGGTTTAGAAACTGAACTTTCTGAAATTGAATCCCGAATAAAATATAACCAGCAGGAATTAGAAAAATTGCGGGATTCCAGGCATAAATTGAATCTTTCCCGGGCAGAATTGACTGCTCAACTTCAGGCATTGCAGGAAAGAAAATCCAGATTTCAGGAATTACTTGATTCATTAAATGTAGAAAAAACAGGTATTACTCACACTTTAGAAAAGAGGAAAGCAGAATATGATGAGGTGGTCAATCGTAAACAATCTCTTATGCAGGAAATAGAGGCTATGAAAAAAGAAATTGCAGAACTTAATTCCAGGATATCAAATGAGGAAAAAGTTCTTACTGAAAAAAAACAGGATTATAAGAGAAAAAAGGCGAGTTTTGAAGCCATAGAAGACGATTTGATAAAAATTAGAAACAAATATAGTGAGAAAAAGGATGAACTTCATTCTCTGGAGTTAAAAGTCAGCGATCAACATCATGTCATAAATTCTATTCGTGATAGAATCTATCAGCGATATGGATTGGCTGAGATTCCGGAAGAGGCTCTTTCCGATCAAGAAGAGCAACAGTTGCGAAATGAGGTTGAAGAGTTAAAAGCACGGCTGGAAAAAATGGGGCAGGTAAATCTGGTGGCAATAGAGGAACATAAAACACTTCAGGAAAGACTGAGTTTCCTGGAGGGTCAACAGAAGGACTTAATGGAGGCTAAAGATTCGCTTATATCAGCAATACGTAAGATAAATCGCACAACGCGGGAGATGTTTTCCCAGACTTTTCAGGATATTCGCACTGCATTTAAAGAAATCTTCCCCAGGCTTTTTGGAGGAGGAGACGCTGATCTTGTTCTGGAAGAAGGGGATTGTCTGGAGGCTGGGATTGAGATTTTAGCCCGTCCTCCTGGGAAAAGACTTCAGAGTGTAAGTTTATTATCCGGTGGAGAAAAAGCTTTGGCTGCACTTTCTTTATTATTTGCAGTATTTAAAGTAAAGCCATCTCCATTCTGTATACTGGATGAAGTTGATGCTCCTTTGGACGAGGCCAACATTGACCGATTTAGAAAACTTCTGGAGGAATTTTCCAGAACCAGCCAATTTCTGGTCATAACTCATAACAAGAGGACAATTTCTACTGCGGATGTTATCTATGGAATTACAATGGAAGATACTGGTGTGTCTAAAATTGTTTCTGTAAAGTTTCAAAAAGAAGAAGTTAAAAGTTAGGATAAGATATTATTTAACTCCCAAATAAATAGAATAAATAACGACCTGATTTTTTCCTTTATTTTTGGCAGCAAATAGTGCCAGGTCTGCTTTTTCAATCAATTCTTTTTTATTTTCGGCATCATCAGGGAATGTGGCTATTCCCATACTGACAGTGATTGCTCCTTGGGGTTGAATTTCTTTATCTTTAAATGGATAATCTACTATTCTTTTTCTTATTCGTTCTCCAATTATCCTGGCTTCTTCCTTGGAGGTCTCTGGCAGTATTAAGACGAATTCCTCCCCACCATAACGGGCAGGGATATCCTGTTTGCGGCAGGAATTTTTTATAATCTCAGCAATTTTTTTTATTACTTCATCTCCGGCAGGATGCCCAAGATTATCATTGTAGTTTTTAAAATTATCTATATCCATCAGGATTAAAGATAAAGGCTGGTTCTTTTCTTTTGCTTCTTTAAGGGTTTCTTCTAATAGATACTGAAACCTCCCGTGATTATATATTCTGGTGAGAGAATCTGTGTAGGAAAGATATAGAGTTTGCTGGTAGAGTTTGGAGTTTTCAATCGCCAGACCAGCATGGTTGGCAAACATTGTAAGCATTTTTATGTCATCTTTGGTGATTGGTTTTCGAGAATAAATATTGTCAGCAAGTATCACTCCAATTACTTTATCTTTTGCTTTTAGTGGGACGATGACAAAGTAATCGGCTTTTAAGATATCTAATATAAGGTCATTTATTTTGGAACGGACTTCCTCATCTAGTACCTCTATAGGCATCCCTTCCATTGCCGCCAGTGCTAGGATTCCTCCATCTTCGCGTAGAGGTATCTTTATGCTTTTTACCAGTTGGTCAAGCTGGGAGGGGTTGTTTTTATACTGTTCATAACAGGCTATTAAATCTTCCAGAGACATTCTTTCAGCATCTATTTCTGACCAGATTTTGCCTGCCTCTTCTGCCGAACCAGGGCCAATAGCCATTTTCCCTTCTAGACAATTTTCGTCTTCATTTACCAGAAATAACAATGCCCGATTAAATCCCAGCCCAGCGTGAGCAGTGATAGCAGTTAGAATGATGTAGAGAATCTCATCAAGGTCAAGGGTAGTTCGCATAGCATTAGAGACCTCATATAGAAGAGAAAGCTCACTCTCCAGTCGCTGCAATTTCTGGTGATAGAGTTTAATTTCTTTTTGTAAATTTTCTTCCATCCCCTAAATTATACCATATCTGTGCTTGTTTGTTCTCCTCCTTGACTGTAAATAGGGATTTTGTTAATATTTATGCAAAAGGAGGAAAGAGATGGAGGAAAAATTTCTGGATGTGGATAAAGAAATTATGGAAGGTAAACCTTTTGCGGTGTTAAGTTATATTTCAATATTGTGTTTTGTGCCCCTTTTTCTTAAGAAAGATAATCGGTTTGCATTTTTCCATGCCAAACAGGGGCTGGTGTTGTTTATTGGAGAAGTTTTAACCGCAATTCTTTCGGTGATTCCCTTTTTTGGCTTGATAATAAAATTTTTGGGGATTGTAGTTTTCAGTATTATGTCTGCAGTGGGAATAATTCAGGTTCTTATGGGTCATTACTGGAAGATGCCTGGGGTATATCCTATTGCTGATAAGATAAATATATAAAATGCTTCATGTAGTGTTATTAATCTGGATTGGAATTCTATTGGTAGTGGGGGCGATAATTAGTGGTATTCGCTCTATAGGTGATTTTCATAACTGGTTGTGGTTTGCAGATACAATTTTGCTTATTGCTATTGCCATATCTCTTCTCCATATTGCCCGGCGGTCTTAAAAATTAAATGCACAGATCTCAAATCATCTGGCGGGGTAAAACTTATCGTGTTTACAACCAGATTTTTCCTCATATAAGAGTTGTCAGCCATCGGCAACTTCATGGTTGGTGGCCCGGAAAGAGAGAATGTACTTCTGAGCGTTTACTTATAAATCCTTATTCCGGCTGTTCCATAAATTGTCAATTCTGTTATGCCCGTTCATTCCCAGGGTGGTTTCAGTTATTCCGGAAATATGGAATAGTAGTTGTGGCTGAAGATTTTGATATTCAGGTTGGAGAACAACTTGATTCCATAGATGTTGCTACCTGCGGATATTTAAGTCCAGTAACTGATCCCTTTCAACCTCTGAATGAGAAATTTCAACTCTCAGAAAAAATTATTGCTCAGTTTGTAAAACGTAATATCCCTATTGAGTTTATTACCAAGGCAAAAGTTCCGGAAATAGTTTTGGAAATGATGGTTGAAAATCACCACAATTTCGGTCAGATTTCAATTCTTACCCCAGATGAAAATCTTAGGAGAATCCTAGTACCTCAAGGGGCATCTACCTCTGACCTTTTTGAGAATTTTAACAGAATGTCTCGTAAAGGAATCTTCGCTGTGTTGAGGATAGACCCTGTATTTCCTTTTATCACAGATGAGAAAACGCATCTTCAGGAAATTGTAATGAGAGCACAGGATTGTGGAGTTAAACATATTGTGGCCAGTGTTCTGGACATTCCAGTTGCTACCAGATATGAAGTTCTCAACTGGATTAGGGAGAACTTTGGTTATGATATATATGAAAAATATAAAAATCTTTATACTGAAAGGATAGGTAATTATTTCCATGCTTGTTTAGATTATCGGTTAATGATTTTTGAATACCTGAGAGAATTGGCAGATAAATATAAAATGACTTTTGCATTATGTATGGAATATAAACTTCATAATGGTAAAATAGAGGGCTTGAATAAATATTTTATGAGTTCCACAAATTGTGAAGGAATTGACATTCCGGTATATATCAGAAAGGGTAAAAAATTTTATCCCGCAGCAGATTGCAGTGGGAATTGTCTTAATTGTACCAATCCCATCTGTGGAATAGATGATCTGGCAATGGGCAAACCCGGCAGTAAGAAAGACTGGAAACTTAAAGATTATAAAAGATGGTCTACAATTTTAGAATAATTAGGGAGGAATAGATGACTGTAAAAGGTTTAAAACTGGAGTTTAAAATTGGTTTTAAGGTAAAACCTTACAATCTGGTTTTTCTGGTTCCAAGGTCTGGCAGTGGGAAAGTAAGACCAATGGTAAAAAGATATCCCTCAGGGAGGATTAATTGCTATCTTTCTGAAATTAGAACTGAGAAGGATATACGGAGAGTCCTGCAGTCAGGATTTCAGACTGTTGAAAATAAGGGATATAAGAGGATTGGGATTGAAGTGGATAGATTTTTAATTTCAGGATTTTCACTTACAGATGTGGCAAAGATATTTAGCGAGGAGATAATGAAAGTCTCTTATCCTGTGTCTGGTCTGGAATCAGTGATATTTCTATTCTGTAATCAAAGAGACATTAAAAAATTTAAAGAAACATTTAATTCTCACCAAGGATATATCTTACGAAAAATTTCTCGAATCCCTATTCCCACAGTTGATGCCATAATTCCAATCTCTGGTAGTAAGATTTTGTTGATTAGAAGAAAAAATCCTCCATTTGGCTGGGCTCTCCCTGGCGGATTTCTGGAATATAATGAATCGTTGGAAGATTGTGTGAGAAGGGAGGTGGAGGAGGAGACAGGACTAAAAGTTAAAGAGCTTATGCAGTTTCATACCTATTCTAAGCCAGGTAGAGATCCTAGGTTTCATACTGTCTCCACTGTATTTGTAGTAAAAACTGAGGGGACCCCCCAGGCTGGAAGTGATGCCCGTGATTTTGGTATTTTCCCATTAGATGCGCTTCCTCCCAAAAATAATTTTGCATTTGACCACTGGCAGATTATCAATGATTGGATAAAATCTGGTGGAAATAAATAACTTATAGAAGAAATACGCTTTGGACATATTCTGTAAAAATTTTTATAAAGACTTGACAAATCTTTTATATATGTTATACTTATAATAGAGGTGACAGAGATGAAAGATGGAAGAATTTTACCACAACGAAGTCCTTATCAGGATAGATTCCAGGAATTTCTGGAGGAATTTAAGCAATATGAGAAAAAATATCTTATTGAAAAAGCCCAAAATGAATTCTTAGATGCATTTTCTAAGTGGTTAAAGACCAGAAAACTCGAGGATAAATTAGAAGCAATCAGGAAGGGAATGCAGTTGGAAGCCATTGATGCCACCTTTTCTCTGAAAACCATATTTCCTCTTAAATAATCCTTCCTTTTTTGAGTGTAATTTGCTATCTATTTATCTATGCTTTTAAGACCTCAGGATATTTATCAAATTATCCGGGATTTTAAAGTTGGCAGGAAAATATCGCTATTAACCGTAGATTTTGGTAAACAGGTTTTGGAGGTTAAAATTCAGAGAAATGGAATTGTTCTCCCTGACGGTCGTGAAATAAAATTCCCCTTTAGAGTTAAAGAGAATTTTCTGTATCACATTGCCAATGATGAAATAATTCCGGTAGCCTGGTTTTGTGAACACACCGGTCTTTATTATAAACTTGTTCCTACCGAGGATTGGCCAACTATTAGTTTAAGTTCGGTGCCCATGCATAGAAAAAAGTTATGTTCTCCCCAACGAGATGCCCGGGCAAAGATTGCTACTCTAAACCCCTGTGGCATCCATCTTGACACTTGTGCTGGCTTGGGATATACCGCAATTTTATCTGCTCATTATGCCAATCAGGTTTATTGTTTTGAAAAAGACGAAAATGTTCTGGAAATGGCTAAACTTAATCCGTTTTCTCAGGGACTTTTTGAGAACCCCAAGATTATTTTAAAAAAGGCAGATACCTCAGTGGAAATCAACCAATTCCCGGATAATTTTTTTGATACCATAATGCATGATCCTCCAACATTTAAACTTGCTCCTGAAATGTATTCTGTAGAGTTTTATCAGGCCCTTTACCGTGTTTTAAAACCAGGAGGGAAATTATTTCACTATACCCCTTTGCCAGGAGTAAAAAGAGGTAGAAACTTTCCTGATAAGGTGAAAGCAAAACTTAAATCTGTGGGGTTTGGCAATATCAAATATTTTTCTTCTGCCCAGGGACTCCTGTGTTTTAAAATCGGCTAATTTACCTTTTATGGAAGATTTCTATGTGGTCAGAACTTAGCTTCGAACAAAGGAGGTTGTTTTATTTATTCTTTTATAGGCGTAACTAAAATTTGCGGAAAATAGTTCACACTGCTGGTGAAATTTCTCAATTTTTTAAAAGTGAATGATATGATAAAATTTTTTAAATGGAAATATATTTAAGAGATCTGACCCTGCTGTTATTTTTCACGGTTGTGATTTCTTATATTTTTTCCTTTCTTAAGCAACCGCTCCTTGTGGGTTATATAGTGGCAGGAGCATTAACAGGTCCCTGGGGGCTGGGAATAATCAGAGAAATTGATTTTATCTCGGCGATATCTTATCTGGGGATTGTCTTTCTCCTGTTTCTTGCTGGTCTTGTGCTCCATCCTCAGAAATTGTTTCGGGTTTTCAAACAGGCATTGTGGGCAACCATTCTGGCTTCTTTTTTTTCCTTTCTTACTGTATTTTTCCTTGCGGTTATGCTGGGGTGGGGACTACTCCCAAGTGTGATCGTAGGGATTTGTCTTATGTTTTCCAGCACGGTTTTGACTGTCAAACTTCTGCCCACAACTTCTTTGCATCATAAGAAAATAGGGGCTATCTGTATCGGTATTCTTATTCTGGAGGATATTTTAGCAGTGGGGCTCCTGGCATTTATCTATTCCTATCATCAAAGTAAAAATATCTTCTATACCGGAAGTTCTATTATATTAAAAGTGGCTCTGCTCTTTGTAGTGGCTATTATTTTGGAGCGTCATGTATTCAGAAAAATTCTTTCCCGGGTTGAAAAATTGCACGAATTGATATTCATAATGGCCATTGCCTGGTGTCTGGGATTTGGCTGGCTGGGCCATATCATTGGCATCTCAGTTGAAGTTGGCGCATTTTTATCAGGTGTTGCTTTAGCCCGCCATCCGATATCACTTTTTATCTCCGAAAAGTTGAAACCATTACGGGATTTCTTTCTTCTCCTTTTTTTCTTCTCCTTGGGAGCAAAATTTAATATTCGAGAAAGTTTTAACATACTTCTGCCTGCTTTGATTATTGCCGGGATTTATGTGGGTCTAAAGCCATTTTATTTCAGAAAGGTTCTGATATGGAGTAAAGAAGAACCAAAATTGGCCAGAGAGGCGGGATTCAGATTGGGACAGGCAAGTGAGTTTTCTCTTTTGATAATTTTTGCTCTTCTTAAGGAAAATCTTATTCCCCTTGAAATTTTCAATCTCGTGCAGTTGATAACTGTGCTTACAATAATTTTCTCTGCTTATCTGACAACCCTGAAATTTCCCACACCCTTAGCAGCAAGAGAAGAACTTCTTCAGCACTGAGATGAAGAAATTTCTGAAATTTTATACTGACCTTTTTGGGGTATGGGTATTTCTGGGTTTTATCCTTGCCTATTTTTTCCCTCAGGTGTTTATCCCTTTAAAGTCAGGAATGGAGGCATTTTTTGCATTTACGATGTTTGGAATCGGAGTGGTGCTTAATCTGGAAGAGATTACAGCAATTTTAAAAGCACCACATCTCATTTTTCTGGGGGTCTGCGCTCAATATACGATTATGCCTTTTCTGGGGTTTTTACTGGCCAGGATATTCAATCTCGTGAGGGATTTTGGGCTGGGACTTATCCTTACAGGCTCTGCTCCCGGAGCCATGTCCAGTAATGTTATCTCCTATCTGGCAGGCGCTGATGTCGCTTATTCTGTTTCGTTAACAACAGTATCCACTTTTCTTTCTCCAGTGCTCACTCCGGCTCTTACCTATTTTCTGGCTAAATTTTACTTCCGGGTAAATTTCTGGACCATGTTCTGGGGAATATTAAAAATGGTAGTTATCCCTTTGAGTCTGGGCATTATCGTGAAGATGAAATTCAAAAAGAAGATTGAGTCATTTGTGGCGATTTTTCCTGCGGTATCTGTTACATTTATCGTGTTTATCTGTGCTCTTGTAGCTGCGTTGAATAAGGAATATCTTTCTCAGATGAACTTATTTCTTCTGGGAGTCGTGCTTTTACATAATCTCTTGGGCTATTCTTTTGGCTACGGGGTGGGAAAGATATTCCATTTAAGTTTTAAGAGAAGAAGGACATTGAGTATAGAAATCGGGATGCAGAATGCAGGACTGGGAGTGGTTCTGGCTCTAAAGTATTTTTCAGAAAAGGCTGCTTTACCGGCAGCATTATTTGTAATTGTTTCAGTAATTACCTCTGCTCTTCTTGCCAGATACTGGAGAAGAGTCTGAATTTTGTGGTTTTTCTGTATTATTATCACACATGGGTACCAAAATGAAGGAGCCAAAGGATGTTTTTCAGAGACGCTAACCCCGCAAAATGCGGGATCGGCTCGACTTTATTGCTCTCTCCCCCGCCAAAGGCGGGGGGGGGAAACCGTGCCCGCTCGCAATAAACGGGGTTCAAAACATCCTTTGGCTCTTTTGTCTCTAAAATGAAAAGTGTTACCTATGTTTTTAAATAATACAATTTCTTGCCTGTGGTTTTTTCTGCTTGCAGAAAAATCATTTATCTGTTATAAAAAATCTACTTGAGGATGAACAGTTATTCTTTACAACCCCATTTCTGTAAACTATATGAAAACTGTGGCCTGTTTGCAGTGTATAATCATCCCCAGGCAAGTTACCTTACCTACTTAGGCCTTTATGCTCTCCAGCATAGGGGAGAAGAGAGTGCCGGTATTGTAAGTTATAACGGCAGGGAGTTCTTTATTCATAAGGAACTGGGCCATGTTGCTGATGTATTCAATGAAGATATTCTCGCTAAATTGAAGGGAGAATCTGCAATTGGCCATGTGAGATATTCTACCTATGGCTCCACAAATATTGAGAATGCTCAGCCACTTCTGGTTAAATGTGCCCAGGGAGCAATTGCTATCGCTCATAATGGGAATCTGGTTAATGCCTTACAGTTAAGGAAAGAATTGGAATCACAGGGAGCAATCTTTCAGACCACCACCGATAGCGAGATAATCCTTCACCTTATTGCCCATTCCTCTCATGATAATCTTCTGGATTCTCTGATAGAAGCACTGAAAAGAGTAAAGGGAGCTTATTGCTTTTTACTGATGGATGAAAATTCAATAATCACTGCTCGCGACCCTTATGGATTTAAGCCTCTGTGTCTGGGCAGGATAAAAGATGCCTTTGTGATTTCCTCTGAGAGTTGTGCTTTAGATTTAATTGAAGCAGAATTTTTAAGGGAAATTGAGCCCGGAGAGGTTGTGGTTATAAATGAAAATGGCCTTAAAAGTGTAAAGCCATTTCCTAAACCTTCCCATCTTGCCCAGTGTATTTTTGAACATATTTATTTTTCCCGGCCTGATTCTGTAATTTTTGGAGAGAATGTCCATGTAGTGAGAGAACGATTAGGGAAAAAACTTGTGGAAGAATATCCAGTAAATGCTGATATTGTAGTGCCTGTGCCTGATTCTGGAAGTTCAGCAGCGGTTGGATTTTCCAAGGCATCAGGTATTCCAATTGATCTCGGGATAATCAGAAATCACTATGTGGGCAGGACATTTATTCAGCCTTCTCAGATTATCAGGGATTTCAATGTCCGGATAAAATTCAATCTCATCCGTGACGTCCTCAAGAATAAAAGAGTGGTGATTGTTGACGATTCCATAGTGCGGGGAACAACCTCTCAGAAAAGAGTTAGGCAATTGCGCAATGCCGGGGTGAAAGAGGTTCATATGCGCATAAGTTGTCCTCCGCATAAATTTCCCTGTTTTTATGGAATAGATTTTCCTACCAAAGAGGAACTGATTGCTAATCGGTTTTCTTCTCTGGATGAGATAAGGAAATTCCTGGATGTGGATAGTCTGGGATATTTAAGCAGAGAGGGAATGCTTTCCTGTGTTAAGGCGTTTTCTCCTGAAGATTATTGCACTGCCTGTTTTGATGGTAATTATCCAGTTCCATTTGGGGAGGAGAAAAATAAGTTTGAAGCCGAACTCAACTCCAGGAAAGTCAGAAGATGCTGAATTATAAACAGGCAGGGGTGGATATTGATAAGGCAAACAAGTTTATTTTTAGTATAAAAAGACAAATTGCCTCTACCCGAAATAAAAATGTCCTTGCCGATATTGGGCCCTTTGCAGGTTTATATCAATTATCACTGTTTAAGAAATATAAACAGCCAGTTCTTGTTGCTTCCAGTGATGGAGTGGGAACCAAAATAAAATTATGTATTCTGTGTAAAAAATATCAGGTGGCAGGATATGATCTCGTGGCTATGAATGTGAATGACATAATTACCACTGGTGCCCAACCATTATTTTTTTTGGATTATTTTGCCAGTTCTAAACTTGACCCTGCTGTGGCAAAGGAGGTTATTAAAGGAGTAGTTAAGGGATGCCGAGATTCCGGGATGTGCCTTCTTGGTGGCGAGACAGCGGAGATGCCAGATTTTTATAACAAGGATGAGTTTGACCTTGCAGGATTTGCTGTGGGGATTGTAGAAAAAAACAGGATAATCAATCCTCACAAAATTAAATGCGGGGATATTTTGATTGGACTGGCTTCCTCCGGTCCCCACAGCAATGGATATTCCCTGATAAGAAAGGTCTTCAGTTCTAAGGAGGTAAAGGATTACTGGCATAAATATCTTTTAAGACCAACCAGAATATATGTAAAGGCTGTTCAGGCTCTACTTACAGAAATAATCCCTGGGGGTATGGCTCATATTAGCGGTGGGGGATTTTATGATAATATTCCCCGCATGCTTCCTGAGGGGTTGGGAGTCAGAATTTCTGTAACCTGGTGCATTCCCAGAATATTTAAAGAAATTCAAAACCGAACAAGGCTACCAGATCAGGAGATGTTCAGAACATTTAATATGGGCATTGGATATGTAATTATTATTTCTCCCCGCCTTCTTAATAAAGTTAAAAAAATATTAACTGCTGTTGGCGAAAAATTTTATGTTATTGGTGAGGTGGTTAAAGGTAAGAAACAAGTAGTAATAACACAGGAGGTAGTATGAAAGTAGCGGTTATTGGTTCTGGAGGCAGAGAACATGCTTTAGTCTGGAAACTTGCCTGCTCCCCACAGATAGAAAAAATTTACGCTCTACCCGGTAATGGTGGGATTTCAGATATTGCTCACTGTCAGAATATAAACCTTGATGATTTTCAGTCCCTTCTTCAATTTGTTAATGATAATGAGATTGATTTGACAGTTGTGGGGCCGGAAGCACCATTAGTGGCTGGAATAGTTGATATTTTTAAGGAAAAAAGTTTGAGAATATTTGGTCCCACTAAGTCAGCAGCAGAACTGGAAGGTAGTAAGGTATTTGCAAAACAGTTTATGAAAAAATATAAAATACCCACAGCAGAGTTTGAAGTTTTTGATAACTATGATGACGCCTGGGATTATGTAAAGGCAGAGGGTTTTCCTATAGTTATAAAGGCTGATGGGTTATGTGCTGGAAAGGGAAGTTTTGTGGTTTATGACCTCAAAGAGGCAGAATCAGCACTTAAAAAAATATTTGTGGATAGAATATTTGGGGCCAGTGGAGATAGAGTGGTAATTGAAAAATTTTTACCAGGAGAGGAAGCATCAATTATAGCCATTGCTGATGGTAAAAATTTAGTTCCTCTGGCTTCTTCTCAGGACCACAAAAGGGCATACGATAATGATCAAGGGCCAAATACCGGGGGGATGGGTGCTTATTCTCCTGCTCCAGTTGCTGAAGGTAAAATATTTCAGGAAACAATAGATAAAGTGCTTAAACCTGCAATTCAAGGAATGGCTGAGGAGGGGATTCCATTTACAGGGGTGCTCTATGCTGGGATAATGATTGTGGATGATATCCCTTATGTTTTAGAGTTTAATGTTCGGTTTGGTGACCCTGAAACTCAGGCAATCCTGCCCCGGATGGAATCTGACCTTATGGAGATAATAGATTTGGCGATTGATGGCGATTTGGCAGGATATGAAATTGAATGGAAACCGCAGGCCTGTCTCTCAGTAGTAATTGCCTCCGGGGGATATCCTGGAAGTTATGAGAAAGGGAAAGTCATCACTGGCCTGGATAGGGTGAAAGAACTGGAAGATGTCATTGTTTTTCATGCTGGTACCAAAAAGATTATTGAAAATGGCAATGTAAAGTATATAACTAATGGAGGTCGGGTGTTGAATGTCACTGCTCTGGGAGAGGATATAAAAACTGCCCACAAAAAAGCATATCAGGCAGTGGAGAGGATTCATTTTGAAAACATGCATTACCGTCGGGATATAGGAAATAAGGCGTTCACCAGGTTGAATATGAAAATGTAGGAGGAGATTTATGAGTGATGTTCAGGTTGCAGTGATTATTGGAAGTGATTCTGATTTGCCCAAAATTAAGTCCGGGCTGGAACTTCTGGAAAGTTTCGGGATAAAGTATGAAGTGAGAGTTTTGTCTGCCCATCGGTCACCAGAGGAAGTGAGAAAATTTGCTCGCTCAGCAGGAAAAAGAGGAATTAAGGTGATAATAGCCTGTGCAGGACTTTCTGCTCATTTGCCAGGAGTGATTGCCAGTCATACCACACTTCCGGTAATTGGTGTCCCTTTACCAGGTGGAGAATTAAAAGGGCTGGATGCCTTCATTTCAATATTACAGATGCCTTCAGGAATACCTGTGGCAACAATGAGTATTGGAGACCCTGGGGTTAAGAATGCGGTTTTGCTTGCTACTGAGATTCTGTCTATTTATGATGAGAGGTTGAAAAAGAAAATCAATAAATACCGTGAGAATCTCAGGAAAAAGGTCGTGGGAAAGGATGCTAAACTCAGCAGTATGTTTGCATGAAAACGCAGTATCTGAAAATAAGCCCTATTTGTCCGCAGGCAGAGAGAATCAGATTAGTAGTAGAGACGTTGAAGGCTGGAGGATTGGTAGTATTGCCTACTGAGACTGTATACGGTATTGGATTTGATCCTGATTCTCCCGTAGCTAGGGATAAAATTACCCGAGTCAAATCCCAGAGAGACAACAAGCCATATAGTTGGAATTTACCTGACATTGACTGGCTAGATAATTTTAATATCAGGCAGGATTGTCTCCAGAGGTTGAAATTAATTGGGAACCTTCTCCCTGGGCCGATAACATTTATTATGTGTGATCATAATGGAAATAAACTTGGGTTCAGGATCCCTGCTAATTCTATCTGTAGAAAGATCATCCAGAAGTTTTCCAAGCCGATATACCTTCCCAGTGCCAATCCTTCTAATCTCAGACCTGCTTGTAGTGCTCAGGAGGCAATGGATATGTTGTGGGGAGAAGTTGATATGATTGTAGATGGAGGGCCTTCCCAGATGTGTTTACCTTCAGCAGTTGTGGATTTAACCCAATCCCAGGTGCAACTGTTACGTTCAGGGCCTCCATTTGTAACTGCAGAGATACTCAGGAGGATTAATCGGTGGTGAAGATTCTATTCGTATGCACCGGTAACAGTTGTCGTTCACCAATGGCTGCTGCTCTTTTTCAGAAAATGGCTAAGAGCGAGGGACTGGATGTGGAAGTGAAAAGTTGTGGCACAGCTACCCTTTCAGGACTCTCTGCCAGTAAACCAGCAATTGAGGTTCTAAGAAGGGAAGGGATAGATATTTCTGGCCATAAGGCAGTGCCTGTAAATTCTCAGTTGGTGAACTGGGCTGATGTTATTCTGGTAATGGAGGAAAAACACAAAGAGGATATTATTGAAAAATTCCCTCAGGTTCGGGGAAAAGTATATTTATTGACTGAATTTGCAGATCAGGAGAGAAAGGATATAGTTGACCCTATTGGGAAACCTTCCGAAGTTTATGAAGGGTTAGTTCTGGATTTGAAATATTATCTTGAGAAAATAATAAGGAGATTCAAGGATGAAAATAAGTATTGCAAGTGACCACCGGGGATTTTTTCTCAAGGAGAAGATAAAAGATAAACTTTCACAACAAGGAATAGAGATGGTTGATGTGGGGACTTATAGTTGTGATTCCTGTGATTATCCTGATTTTGCAGTTCTTGCAATTAAAAAATTTTTGAATGGTGAGGTGGATTCAGTTATACTCATATGTGGCAGTGGTATAGGCATGTCTATAGTCGCCAATAAGTTTAAGGGGATAAGGGCTGGTTTGTGTGTTAATGCTGAAATGGCAAAAATGGCCCGTGAGCATAATAATGCCAATGTTCTGGTGTTAAGTGCTAATTTTACTCCTGAGGAGGAGATTGATAAAATTGTTACTAACTGGCTGAATTGTAAGTTTGAAGGAGGAAGGCATGAACGAAGAGTTAATAAAATCATCGCACTCGAGGAGGGTCTCACTTTACCAGAAGGTTAAAGAGACCGATCCTGAAATTTATTCTTTGATCATTCAAGAATTAAATCGTCTTCGCCAGAATCTGGAGTTGATTGCCAGTGAAAATGTAGTCTCTACTGCAGTTTTAGAAGCAGCAGCATCTGTTTTAACCAACAAATATGCTGAAGGCTATCCTAATGCTCGCTGGTATGGAGGGTGCAGTTATGTGGATAAAGTAGAGGAAATAGCCAGAGAGAGAGCCAGAAAATTGTTCAGGGCAGAGCATGCTAATGTTCAGCCTCATTCCGGAACTCAGGCCAATATGGCAGTATATTTTGCAGTTTTAAAACCGGGGGATACCATACTTGCGCTGGATATCGCCTCTGGAGGGCATCTATCCCATGGGCATTCTAAGAATTTTTCCGGTATGATTTATAATGTTGTCAGATATGGAGTGGATCCAGAATCGAATTTAATAGATTACGAGAATGTAAGAGAGTTAGCCAAAAAGCATAAACCGAAAATTATAGTTGCCGGTCATAGTGCTTATCCCCGAATTCTGGACTTTGAAAAATTCAGGCAAATAGGGGATGAGGTTTCTGCCTATGTAATGGCAGATATTGCTCATATTGCTGGACTGGTAATAGCAGGCCTTCATCCTAATCCCTGTAGTGCTGGAATTGATTTTGTTACTTCTACCACTCATAAGACATTGCGTGGTGCTCGTGGGGGGATAATTTTAACTTCCAATAAATATGCCAAGTTAATAGATGCCAGTGTATTCCCGGGCATTCAGGGAGGACCTCTTTTGCATATAATTGCTGCCAAGGCAGTGGCTTTTAAGGAGGCAAGTAAACCAGAGTTTATTGAATATCAAAGACAGATTGTTGCCAATGCTAAGAAACTTGCTTCTGAGTTTGAGAACAAGGGTTATAGAGTGATAACTGGAGGAACTGATAACCACCTTCTTTTGCTTGATCTTTATTCCACATATGGAATAACTGGTAAAGATGCATCTTGTTGGCTGGAGGCTGCCAATATTACAGTAAATAAGAACCTCATTCCTTATGATAAACTCTCTCCATTTATTACCAGTGGGATAAGAATAGGCACACCAGCGGTTACTACCAGAGGAATGAGGGAAAATGAGATGACTGTAATTGTAGATTTGATAGATAGGGTATTGAGAAGTAAAGGAGATGAGAAGGTGATTGCTGAAGTCAGAGAGGAAGTTCTGGAGTTACTTAAGAATTTCCCTCTTTATCCGGAAATAGGCGATGAATAAAAGGCCGGATTGGGATACATATTTTATGCAAATTGCCCATATTGTTGCTCAGCGTTCTACTTGTTTACGCAGAAAAGTAGGAGCGGTTATCGTTAAAGATAAAAGGATACTCACTACAGGGTATAATGGTGCTCCTTCTGGAATAACCCATTGTGAAGTAACTGGTTGTCTGCGGGAGAAACTTAATGTGCCTTCCGGGCAGAGACACGAGTTATGTCGGGGATTGCATGCTGAACAGAATGCTCTTTTACAGGCAGCATTACATGGTATAAGTTTGAAAGGAGCTACTTTATACTGCACAAATCAGCCCTGTATTATCTGTGCCAAAATGCTGATAAATGCCGGAATAAAAGAAATAGTTATTGGAGATGGTTATCCTGATGAATTGTCAATTAAAATGCTGGAAGAAGCCAAGGTGAAACTACGTAAATTAGTCAATTCCAGCCAACTAACTAACCAGCCAACTAACAACCAGAAATGAAATGTCCATATTGTGGTTATAAGGAGGATAGAGTCATAGATTCTCGAAGTAGTTCCGACGATACTATTATCCGCAGGAGGAGAGAATGTCTTAAATGTGGAAAGAGATTTACCACTTATGAGAAGGTGGAGCATATCCCTCTTATGGTGATTAAGAAGGATGGCAGAAGAGAAGAATTTGACCGCGAAAAAATATTAAATGGGATAAGGAAAGCCTGTGAAAAAAGGCCAGTGAGTATAGAAAAGATGGAGGAGATTGTTAATAAGATTGAAGCCGAAGTAGAGAAGAAAAATGTTCGGGAAATCTCCACCCGTGTGATTGGACAGTTAGTAATGAAATACCTCCATAAACTTGATCAGGTGGCTTATGTGAGATTTGCATCAGTATATAAAGAGTTTAAAGATATTGAAGAATTTAAACAGGCGCTGGATAAACTCTTAAGTAAAAAGTAATTTTATTGTTGTTTTAATGTAAAATATACTTCCAGATTTGCTCGTTGTTGCAATTGGTTAAACCAATTTTCTAATTTTTGATTTTTCTTTTCTTTTAGTAATTTTTCTTTAAATTCCTTTTTTACTTTTTCAAATTTTTTTCTGTCAGGGTAAGTAATATTATCTATTCTAACAATTACATAGCCAGTATTAACTCTTATCGGCTGGGGATAAAATTTGCCTTTTTTGAAATCAGCAAGATGTTGTATTATTTGATTGGCTGGCCCAATTTCTGGAATATATGTTTTAGCAGTAACAATATCAGTGGTTTTTAAATTAAAGTTGTTTTGTTTAAGATATTCAGTAATATCCTTATTTTCTTTTATAAGTTTTAAAATATCACCGAGAATTTTTTGGGCAGCTTTTTCTGCTAATTCATCAGCTTTCTTTTTTTTCAGTTTCAATTCCACCTGTTGTTTTACTTCTTTGAATTCTGGGATATAGGGAGGTTTTTTATCTTTTACTTTAATTATAAAGTAGGTATTTCCCAGTTCTATTACTTCGCTAATTTCTTGAGGTTGAAGTTTAAAAGCAGTTTGAGTGATTTTATATGACCATCCAATGCCTGGAATAGGATCAAGAGGAGAAAAATACCCTGTTTCAGTAAGCCGGAGGCTATATTGTTTGGCTACGTCCTGTAGAGATTTGCCTTCGTCCAATTTATCTTTAATTTCCCAGGCAAGGTCTTCAGCCATCTCCTTTGCCTTTTTCTTTTTAAGTATCTCTTCTATGCGGGACTTTATTTCTGAGGTCAGTGTCACTGATTGTGGAGATTGATTATTTTTATTTTCCTGTTGGTTTTGGATTTCTTTTTGAGTTTGAGTTTTTTTAAATTCGCTCTTATGTTCTTGGAAATAACTTTCTATTTCTGCAGGATTTATCTTAACTTTGTCCATAAATGATTGGGCATCTATCTTTAGATAAACAATATCTACACTCTGAGGTTTTTTAAATTCCTCTTTATTATGATTATAGAAATCTAATAACTCTTGGTTACTGAATTTTACCTGAGGATAATAATTAGAGGGTTTAATGAGGATGTAACTGAATTTATAAGATGTATTCTCTTTACAGTATTGTT
>CBEUCN010000015.1:0-21705 GCA_965541635.1 uncultured bacterium | reverse complement strand
CAAATATAGCGGGAGTCATAAATATCCAGATATTTTCAAATTTCCGGCAAATAAAATAAAACCAAAAAATAAATCCTATTAAAATTCCACCCCAGCAATATCCAATTAAGACCCTCTTCCCAAATTCTTTTGTTCTAAAATAGGGAAATCCATTTAAAAATGAAATCAGAGATTTATTCCAGGTAATTTCAGTAAGTCTATCTCCAACCCCAAAAATTAAAGCAAAATACCCAAATATAAAAATCCCGATAAGGAACAGAATTACTCCTATAATTGCAAAGTAAATCTTTAAAGGAATTGCGGTGTTATAGTTAAACCAAATTGAAGGTATAAAATTAATAATAGATAACAAAGATAAAAAAGTAATAATTCCGGCAGTAATAAGTGATTTCTTCCATTTTATTGTATAGCCTCTTTTAATGAACAAAATTAGATAGATAAGGCATATAATTAGCAAAATTACTAAAAAGGCAAAACTTATTATTGCTAAAAATTGAGAAAAAGAATTCTGATGTAAAAATTCTCTCTCAAAGCTATCAGGGATAGATACAGTAGCATAATATGTTTCGATCTTATTTCCCAATATCCCTACACAAAATCCAAGTTTTGCCCCTTTAAAATCTGAAGGTATAGCAGTTACAGTAATGTAATGGTCGGTTCTGTAAGGTTGTTTTTCGGAGTAATAATCTATATTGGGAAATTTTGAAAAATAAATATCTTTATTTTGCAGATAATAAAAAGCCATCCTTTTAGCTCCATCACCTGAAATACTTTCTATCTTCTTATCCTGGGGGATGATATGCCTAAATAGAGTAATTTCCCCAGATTCACAATTAATACTTAATCTAAATTCTTCTTTCTTACCCGGTTTAAAAAAGCGCACACACCAATACCAGACAGGAAATTTACTTCCAAAAATTTCTTTCGCCTTTTTAAGTTTTCCTATCTTCTGAAGAAAGAATGAGACCTGTCTCCATTCATAAAAATTTACCACTCTTTTATACCCTTTTATATCATATCCTTCTTTCTTTAAGAATTCACTTGCTATATTTATTGCTTCCTTACGATTAACCTTTAATGAAAATGGAATTGAAAGGAAAATTTTTTTATAAAATAAAAATACACTTAATATACTGAGGATACTCACTGAAATTAAAGCTAAATAAGAGACCCTTTTTCATAATAATATTTTATCTCACCTAATAAAGCTAAAGCAACCAAGTTATCACCCGCGCAGTGATACGGTTATTTATATCACAATCTGAGTAGATGTAGTTAGTTAGTTAGGTTGGTTGGTTTTGAATTTTTCTGCCAGGGTAATCGTATTTATATTCGGTCTGGCTTCCATCAGAATGTATTATCTAAAATGTTTGAGGAAGCAAAAGCCTATAGCATAAAATATATAAAAAATGCACCAGATTTCTCCTGCTATAATTAACTTCGTTGTAAGCGAATATTCGGTAAGAAAACTTAATATTAAATAAGAAAATAATATGATATAAAAAGTAACAAATGAAGGGGCTTGCCAGATTTTCTTTTTAATAAGTTTTTTATTCTTTAAGAAACAGGAAAAATCCCTCGCCCAGTGCTTTCCATATAAAATTGAAGGAAAAGGAAGAATGAGAAAGAGAAACAAAATTATCTTCTTGTCAGGGATAAAAAATATCAGGAGTATTATGAATATACATACTACAGGTACCACTGCAAGAAGATGCATTTCCCGCATTATTTTTTTCAAACAAGCAATGTTATCTCGCACTTCAAAATGTTATAACAAAGATATTATTAAACATCGAGTTTCAGTTCTATCTTATTCATTGACTTGTTGAAATAAATATTAAAAGGAAAATCAATCCTCCTATCCCAGAGATAAATATCAACGACATTAATTTTTCCTGAGTAATATAATATTTTTTTTCATGTGGACTTAATTCTTCCCACGAAGAGGTAAGTAAACTTTTAGATTTTTTCTTTATAAAACAAGTATACCATCTTATATAACCCCATACTATGAGGCTAAAAAATATAGAAAAATAAAAAAATAAAAATATAAAGAATTTTTTCTCAAAATTCATAGAAATAAATAAAAGAAAACTTACCAACAAGGACATAAATAGAACATAAATGAATGTATTCTTAATAACAAAGCGATTAATTTCTCTTTTTGTTTCATTGTTAAGGTATTTTCTTACTAACATCCTCCTGGCCCACCAGATATCCCACTTCTAATGGTTGCTATTCCTCCCATTATAAAACCTAAACCAATTGCACTCCAAGTCCCTGTGGTAACGAAAGCGAAAGGCCCTGAATATTGCGCTACTATATAATCTAAAGCAACCAGAAAAACACCTGCACCAACTAAAACAGCACCTGCCCCTACCCTTCTCCAGTTTACACTAATTCCCCCACCTCCTCCTATTCCACCACCTCCACCAACTCCCAAGCAGGGGCCAGGACCTGGAGGTCCTTCATGTAGCCCTAATGAATCTCCTTGATTTATGGGATTATTGCCTGCATACTTGTATAAATTTACAACTCTTAGCAACTCACCTAAACTTGCTTCTGATACCTCTTTTAATAACCTCATGCTCATATAATTATTCCTCGCTATGTTCCTCTGATTTAATAATCTACCAAGCAAATCCCCACTAACCATAGGTTCCCTGCTTGTAAATCTGCCTAACTCTGGTAAATAATATCTGTGCCTGAAATAATATAAGCCTGATTCTTCGTCATAGCGTCTTGCTGAGAAATAATAGGGATTTACCTTAGACGGCTTGCTTAGTAATTTGCCATAGGGAGTATAGAAATATTCCTCTTTTAAATTGCCTCCTTCATCTGTTAACCCTGTTATGTTATTCATCCCATATATCATATATAACCCTTTATTTCAAAAATAAAGCTTTATAGAGACAGAAGTTAAAAAAAGACAAATTAATACAGCTATAATAAAATTTTTTATTTCTTGCTTCATTATCTCTATAAGTCCTTCCCTTTTATAGAAATACAAATTTTTCAAGAATATGATCGATAAAAAAGCAAGGATAAAAAACCAAACCAATGGAAAGAAATAAACCATTTTCTCTTTTAAGCCAATAAACTTCAATAAGTTGGGACCTGCAAGCAGCATCATACTGTATAAAACTGCAATAATAAGAACATTTCTTCCTGTAATCTTCATAATATTTTATTCACAATTTCTTCTTGATCTTTTGTAAAAATTTATAAATTAGACTCAGATAAAACATCAATATAACCAGTAATAAATATATGTGCCAGAAAGATGTTATTTCATTAAAAGAAAAAAGAACCAGCAAAGTAAATGAAATTGTCAAAAGAATAAACCCCATCTTCATCATATATAATACAATTTCAATTTCTTTTGCTTTGTCCTTCCACGTTCTTTTAAAATATTCTTCAATCTTCTTTCTAAACATCAATCCTATAATTAAAATCCCCCCTAAATATCCATATAGAATAAAAATGGATTTGTCAGCACCCCCCTGGACCACCAGAACCTCCACTAAGCATTTGGTAACCAAAAGACATTACCTGGTATCCTGCATAAATTGCTGGAGCTCCTACTACCGCACCTATAAAACTTCCAACCACAGGACCGCCTACAACAAAAGTTGAAACTGTAATCAGCATTCCCCCATACATTATAAGCATCCCATACATAAATAATTCCATTCCAGATTCTCTTACACTAATTCCTCCACCTCCTCCTATTCCACCACCTCCACCAACTCCCAAGCAGGGGCCAGGACCTGGAGGTCCTTCATGTAGCCCTAATGAATCTCCTTGATTTATGGGATTATTGCCTGCATACTTGTATAAATTTACAACTCTTAGCAACTCACCTAAACTTGCTTCTGATACCTCTTTTAATAACCTCATGCTCATATAATTATTCCTCGCTATGTTCCTCTGATTTAATAATCTACCAAGCAAATCCCCACTAACCATAGGTTCCCTGCTTGTAAATCTGCCTAACTCTGGTAAATAATATCTGTGCCTGAAATAATATAAGCCTGATTCTTCGTCATAGCGTCTTGCTGAGAAATAATAGGGATTTACCTTAGACGGCTTGCTTAGTAATTTGCCATAGGGAGTATAGAAATATTCTTCTTTTAAATTGCCTCGCTCATCTGTTAAGCCTGTTATGTTATTCATCCCATCTTGTATATAATAATACTTTTTACCTTCATATTCCAGCATCAGTGGCTTATCTATTTGAGTTGGGTCTATTATATATCTTCTTATAATATTTCCTTGCTCATCTGTCTCTGCTATTACCTGCCAGCCTGAATAGATGTAGTTGGTTAGTCTGCTGGTTTGCTGGTTAGTTAGTTTTTGAATTCTCCTGCCCATGTAATCATATTTATAGCTTGTTTCCGTACCATCTGGATGAATTATTTTTATTAAGCGATCATCATAATCGTAGTAATATTTTGTAATTTTTCCTCCTTCATCTTTTTCTATTAAATTGCCATTTTTATCATATTTGTATTTAATATCTCCTGCTTGAGTAACTTGATTTAATTCATTTACCTGATAATCTATTTGCCTGCCATCTTCTATTAATGAAATTCTATTCCCAGCTGCATCATTTTGTATTCTAAATTTTTTGACACAACGAGCGTCACCTATTTTGCTAACTTTTACCCTAGACTGTAATAATATCCTTCTATTAGGTTGCCTCCTTTATCTATCTGCTAACCCTACTACATTATTCATCCTACCTTCTTGAAATCAAATTATCTCTGCATAGATGATAAGTTTTTAGTATATGAGTATAACTGTTTGTGCTCTTTTTGATTACCCATTAGTTATCCAGTAAATTCCTTATTTTGCATCTTTAAATTTCTTTTAAATTTCTTTGCAAGTCGAGAATTCCAAATTCCCCCTATAATAAATATTATTCCCATGGATAATAAAAAATATTTCAGTATTATAACCTTTTCAATTATACTCCAGAATAAAAATACAATCCCAAGTAATGTATACAGTGTTGCATTTTGAAAATATGCCTCACTAGTATTTATATAAACAGATTTACTTTTATTTATAATTTCATTTAAAACTTTAACTTTAAATTCGCAATTCCCTTTACATGCTAAGCCATCTCCTACATCTACACCACAATTAATACATAGTCCCTTATTGCAATTTTTACAAATCCCTACTGCATCAATTTGAGGGTGATAAAAACATTTCATTTTCCCACCTCCTTTTTACTATTTAATATCCTCAGTTCTCCCCATTTTTAAAATTTTCTTATAGGAAACTAGGTATGCTATCAAGAACTATTTAACCTTTTTCATTGTAAATGCTAATACTAATATAACTGTGATATATATAACCAATCCTGTCAAAACACCCACTATGCTTGCAATTGTTAATTCTGGATTTTTATATAAATTATGCTCCACGATAATACTCAGGATACAGCTTAAAATTAATAAAATAAAAAATAAATATACTCTTAAGTATTTATTCTTCCTAAACTTCTCCTTTAATACAGGTCTTAAAAATAACATTATAGAAGTGAAAATTAGAACAATTAATCCTGAAATTAAAATTGCTATTTTTGCTGCATCCCATAAATCGAATTCGGCAAATTCTGAAAAACTTATTAGATTAGTTATAAAAAATATACCAAATGTAAATACTATAAATTTGCGAAATTTAATCAGCCATTCCTTGAAGTTTCTTCTCACATTCCTGAAGCCAGTACTGCCAGTATTCTTTCTGCTTTTCATCTATCTGTCTTAATTTTTCTTCAGGTAATTTGATATTAAATTTTTGCCAAACCTGAAGAGCCTTTTTATACCATTCTTTTGCTTCTCTGTATCTTTTTCTCTTGTATTCCATATGTCCATAAGTCCCATAGTAATCTTCTTTCAAATCATTAGGAAGTAGATCAACATTGATTTTCTTATGTATATCTTTTGCTTTGTCGAAATTTCTTAATTGATAATGACACACAAATATGTCTAATAGTACCTTATGATACCAAGTGTTCTTTTCTTCTTTGTTTGAGATTTTATTTATTAGTTTTTCAACTTGACTGTAATAATTAAGCGCTTTTTTGAATTTCCTCTCGTACGAGAAGGTATTTCCTATTTGATAAAGAGCGTTAATAAAATCCAAACTTATTTCCTTTGTAATTTTAACTATTTTTTTATAAAATCTTCTCGCTAATCTATACTTATTTAACTGAGAGTAACAAAAACCTAATTCATCTAAGATCCGGATTTTTTGACTGCCATCGATACTCAAATAATATGCTATTTTCCAAAATCTTATAGCCTCGTTAAACATCCCTTCCATTACACATCTTTCTGCCATGTTTATACAAAAATTATATAAAATTTCTTTATCTTTATTTCCCAATTTCAACTTTCTTATTTCCTCAAACAACTTAAAAGCCTTATCTATGTTCTTTTCTTCAAAAATTGTATGAGTTAGTATTTCTAATTTTTTATTAAGATTTAATTCTTTCATTTCAAAATGGTATTCTAAAAATTCCTCCCAGCCATTCACCAAACAAGTCCAGTAATTTCTTCAGTCTTTCGTTCACTATAGGGATATATGGCGGAGGCCCTTCTCCCCAGGGAGTTTTAGGAGAAGGAGTCTCGGCTTCGAGTCTCTTTTTATATATTCCATATAACTCACGATATTTCTTATACCAATCCTGGGCCTTCCTATACCCCCTATAAGCAGCATAAGCTCCTAATGCAGTAGCACCTGCTACTATGCCTGTTTTTAAAACCGTGCCTGCTGTTATTCCAAATCCTATTGGAGCTCCTACTGGTGCAAGTACTGGAGCTGCAACTGCTACCCTTAAGAAGAATAATTCAAAACTAAGTTTTTATCTATCAAAGAGCTTTTTTTAAATTATATTTTAAAAAAAGTATAGAAAAAATAATCATCCCTACACTAATGAAAAGGATTGAAGAATAAGAAATTTTTTTAAAAAAATAAAAAATATTTATGCTAAAAATTAAAATCCATCCCCCCATAAATAAAAAGATCGCCCAAATTTTATCTTTGAATATTCCTAATCCAGAAATTATAAAAATAATGCCATAAATGAAATGTCTTATCCCTGAAGAAAATATAAATTCTTTTTCCGATCCTAAATTTTTTAAAATGTGCTGCTTATAAATTTCCATCCATTCTTTACCAAAATTCTTTTCTGCATTTTTCAAAAAACTTTTTTCGAAAACATTTGTTTTAATTGCTAACATTTCCTGTATACCAATTATTAAAGTATATACTCCACCTATAATTATAATTATGCTTATTATTTTGTTTATAAGTTTACTCATAATTAAAATTTTAAAATTGAATTAATGCATACAAATACCATGGTAAAGGGGCAGTTTAATTAACGGACGCCACCGAGATGTTGGAATAGTAAAGAACGGCAACTTTATACCATGTTGTATATAAACCTCATATCCTCCTAATGGATGGGGAATATATCTGTATCTAAAAACCTTTCCTATTTTAATCTTCCAGATTTTTATCGAGTAAAATGGAACAGCAATCCATGGAGTTATTATTTCAACGCCTGTAGCCGCTTCTAATACTGGTGTGAAAAACGGAAAACCAATAAACATTCCAAATAGAGCAAATAAACCAAATAAGCTGAATCCAATTCGCTATCAATTTTCTTGTGGTTCATTTCAAAGAACAACTTTTTAAGTTAAATAATTAAAAATAAATTTAAAATGTTCACTTATTTACTGAAAATTTTTGCTCAATTTTTCCTCACATTCGGTAATCCACCTCTCGATATTTATTCTATCTGTTTCGTGCATTTGTTTTAATTTTTCTGTTGGAGGTACTAAGGTTTTCCAAACTTCTAGGGCTTTTTGATACCAATTTTTTGCATCTAAATATTCATGCTTATCATAATGCATATGTCCACGGAAAAGATAAAGATTCATTAATAAATGTTCGTCCAATTTTAATTTCTGAGTTAGATTAAAAATTTGTATAGCTTCAGAGTATTTCTTTTGCTTATGATAACAAACAAATAAAGAAACCAAAGTTTTTTGATAAATTTCTTTTTCCCACTCTTTTTCTAAACTTAAAAGATTAAGAATTTTTTTGTAAAAAAATATTGCTTTAGTGAAATTACCTTTAAAAGAATAAATTTCACCAAATCCATAAAGAGCCTTTAAATAGTACTCTTTCATCTTGTGATATTTCGAAAGCCATAAAATTTTCCAATTACATAATATTGCAAGAAAATACTTATCTAATTGCGTATAACAAAAAGTCATTTCACTTAATATTTTAATCTTCTCGATTGCAGAAGGAGCAAGCAAATAAGCTTTTCCCCATATTTTTATTGCTTCTTTAAACATTCCTTCTATTGTAGTTCGTTGAGCCAATTGAGTAAGGATTTCATATTTTTCTTCTTTTTTGAGTGATTGTTTATTTAGCTCTTTTCTAAATTCTTTATATAATTTTCGTGCTCCATCAATATCTTTCTTATCGAACATAATTGTAAGAAGATTATTGAATAGATCTTCGACTCTTTTTTTCATTTTTACCAAAATTTAAAACCAAAACCACCATGGTAGCCACCACGGAAATTCAAACCACGGTGGTAAAAGCCTAGAAATATTTTCTATTAATTCTTTCACGGGCTCCTTTTCTGTTGGGATAAATGGAGGAGGCTTTTCTCCCCAAGGAGTTTTAGGAGAAGGAAGCTCTTGTTTTATTTTTGCTCTATATTTCCTATAACGTTGCTTTTGTAATTCATACCATTCTTTAACTTTTCTATATTCTTTATAAGCAAAATACCCTGCTAATGTAGTAAATCCAGCTGCAAGTCCTGCCTTTAAAACCGTGCCTGCTGTTTATCCTTTCATCACTAAAAATTTTTATAGCCCTTTATCAAAGAACTATGCCTTTTTAAAAGTAAATCCCAACACAAATATAATTGTAATAAATATCAACAAAGAAATAAAATTCCTACTATATATGCACTTACCAATTCCACATCTTTGTATAATACCATTATCGGAGTAAAAGAGAAATGAAGCCACTTAATAATAACAACAGGAACTAGCACAATTACAGAACCACTAATTAAAGACATCTTTATTGCTTCCCTAAAATTTATTCCAAAATTTGATAAACTTAAAAATTAACTATTAAAGAATATTATAAATACAAAAAGTATAAGCCCTGGTATTTCATAATATCTTTTTAATCTTCTTTTCACATTCTTCGATTTGATTTCTAAGATACTCCTCTTCTTTATCTTTCAGATTTTTCATCTCCTCTGTTGGAGCTTCTAATAAGTTACATATCTGCAAAGATTTTTTGTACCACTTTTTAGCTTCCCAATATTCTCCTTTCTCATAATGCATGTGTCCCCGAAAACAATAAATATCCATCAGCAAATCTTTATCCGCTCTTAGCAAATCTATTGTTTTATCAAAAACTTGTATTGCTTTATCATCTTTTTTTAATTTAAAAAAACATACAAATAAAGAGATATGAGTTCTTAAATAAATTCGTCTTAACCAGTCTTCCTTTGCGTATTCTGAATCTAAGATTTTTAAAATTTTCTCAAAATAAAATACGGCTCTATTATATTTATTTTGATAAGAAAATGCTTCTCCTATTCCATATAACGCATTTATATAATGTTCATTATCAGGCTTGCTTAATTTAATAATTCTTTTATAATAACTGATTGCTTTTCTTATTTCATTTAATTGCAAGCTGCAAAATCCCATTTCATCTAAGGCTCTTATCTTCTCTTTTTTCTCTTGGGACAATTTATATACTATGCTCCAAATCTTAAGTGCAGAATCAAATATTCCTTTCTCTATACACATTTCTCCCAGTTTTATACAAAAATCATATAAAATTTTCTCATCAACTTTCCCCCGATCTAATTTTTTTAAATCATTTAATATTCTATACGCTATTTTAGGATCTCCTCTTTCAAATATAACGTTTTTAACATATTCTAATTTTTCTTTCAAATCCATCATTATATTATACCTAAAAGAAAGGTGAAAATGGACTGGTAAGCCACTGTAATACTTCGACGAAAAAGTCTAAAAGCTGTTTTTTTTCTTTATCAATAATTGGGATAATCGGCGGTGGTTCTTCTCCAAAAGGTAATTTTGGAGAAGGAGTTTCACTTTTTCTTATCTTTGATAGATATCTAGCATATCTTTCCCTCTGTAATCTATACCAATCCCGGGCCTTCCTATACCCCCTATAAGCAGCATAAGCTCCTAATGCAGTAGCACCTGCTACTATGCCTGTTTTTATTAAACAAGAATTTCAAAGAACCAACCTTTTTAACCATATATATTATAAAGACTTCCAACAAGTTATTTCCGTTGAAGGTTATAGAAAAACATGTCTACTTTTAACCTCATTGAGTCGATATATCTCTCTATGATGTGGAATTTTTTTAGATAATATTTATTTTTTGAAGCGTATAAAAAACTAGCTAAAGAACCTATCCCCCAATTTTCTTTTCCTACATTTTCGTAAAGTGAACTCAAGCTTTTTATTATTTCTTTATCAACCTTCCCCTTATTTTTCTTGACAAGTCCAACAACATTTGTCTGAATCTTTTCTTCTATCAATTTATCAATTTTGTTATAGTCGATTTTAGAAAAAATATAGGAATAAGGTTGAGTTAAATATTGTTTTTCAAAGTTATTTTTTGAACTTATAAAACACAATAAGGGATATCCCTTAGAGTCAAAACCTGCAAATAAAAAGTGCATCCCTGTATATGGATCCTCTTCTGGGATGTATTTTATTCTATAGTAGTAAAGCAATTGATTATGAATTTCAGAGAAAAAGCGGGGTTCCAAATTTTCTATGTCTTCGATTTTTACAACCTTGCTTTTTCTTATCTTATGATAGCAAAACCACGTACCTGTTCCCAATCCTGAGTTAACCATCCACAGTGTTTTTCCCAATCTTCTTATTTTTTGAATACAGTCGTAGACTCTTATCCCTTTGTTTGGAATTTCACACCAGACTCGGGCGTCACTTGCTATGAATATTTTTTCCTCGTCTAAAAAAGCTATCCACAAGGACATGTTTTAAAAAGGCAATCTAAACTCTTTAAGTAACCGTAAAAGTTCAGTAACAAAGTACACGACTTTACCCACTTTGCCCTTTGGCAGTTTAGGAGATGGTGTATAATTAGGCCCCGGGGCACCCCGTAATGGTAAAGGGTTCAATAAACCACCAGGTTTAAATAACTCGGGGTGTTTCCGAGCAAAGTAATAGACCCCATAGGCCCCTAAGCCTACTGCACCTGCTACTATGCCTGTTTTTATCAGGGTGCCTGCTGTGACAGCTGTGCCTATGGCTACCCCAGTTCCTACAGCAGGTGCCAACACAGGTGCTACCACAGGAGCTACCACAACTGCTGCCACAACTCCCAACAATCCCCATAGGCTGAACTTCCCTCCGCCTCCATGCCCTCCTATAATGCCTAAGCGGGGATTAATCCATGTAAGACATGTTCCATAGGGATCATCAAAATTTATGGGATTATTGTTTGCAAATGCATATAGGTTTGTATCTATGAGCGTTGCTTCCGGATCTTCCTGTATAAATCTGCCAAGTTCGGGAGAATAATAGCGACTTAAGGAATAATATAAGCCTGTCCCCCTATCATATAACTTGCTCTCAAATAATACCTCGTTTATTCCACTTATTTCATTTATTAATTGCCCAAATGGCGTGTATTTGTATTCTTCAATTATCCTGCCATTTTTATCTGTTATCGCAGTTATGTTGTTGCTCCCATCCCTTAAATAATAAATTTCTTCTCCATCCACCATGCATGCAATTGGACCTGCTTGTGGTAAGTTTATATATTTTCTTATAACATTCCCTTTTGTATCTACTTCCATTATTAATTTCCATCCCGCATAAATATATCTTGTAATTTTTCCATTATGATTCTTTTCAACTCTTCTGCCCAAGTAATCATATTTATAAGTCGTTTGGCTTCCATCTGGATGAATTACCTTTATAAGTCTGTTATCGTAATCATAAATGTAGTTCGTTTTACCTTGAGGTATAATCTTTTCTATTAGATTTCCATTGGCATCATATATGTACTCATTTCCTGCTGCGTTTATTATTTGATCTAATTCATTTATCTCATAATTTGAAATCTCCCCATTTATAATTGCCTTTTTCCTGTTTCCATTTCCATCATATTCAAACTTATATTCTGCATCTGGTGTATTCGCATAAGTTAATTGATAAATTGCATCGTATCTAAATTCATATTCTCCTTCATCTGAAGTCAGCTTCGTCTTATTTAATATGGGATCGTATTCGTATTGATAATATTTAAGTAATTTCCCTTCTGGCTCTAAATATTTTATTTCAGTTAATTTACCTAATTGATTATAATCATAAATTGCTTCCATTTTATTAGGATAAATTAATTTGCCTAATTTTAGCCTCGGAATGCCTTCTCCATAAATAAACTTGAATTCTCCAAGTTCTTCTGTAAATATTGCTTCCAGTCTATTTATTAAGTCGTAGGTATAAATGACTTCGGTCCCATCTGGATATATTATTTTTGTTAAATTTCCTGCTCCATCATATTCGTATCCAATTTCAGAGCCTTCCGGCAATATTTCCTTTATCAACCTGTTTAATTCGTCATATTCGTAGCGATATAAATCTTTTCCATCCTTAACAAATATCAGGTTCCCACTGGGATCATATCCAAACTCTATCTTTCTGCCATCAGGATAAATTTTTGCTTTAATCCTATCTAATTCATCATATTCGTAACATATTTCATTTCCTTCTCTATCTATTACCTTTATAAGCCTTGACCTTTGATCATATTCGTATCTCAATTTGCTTTCGTCAGGATAAATTACTTCGCTTAATCTGTTATAATCGTCATATACATATTGTCTTAATCTACCTAATGGATCCTTAAGTGATTTTATTTCCCCCGCACTGTTATAGGCAAATTGAGTTATAAACCCTAATGGATCTTTGAATCCTGAAATAAGCCCAGATTTCGCCTTGTATAGAACCTCGGTAAGATTGCCAAAGGGATCAGAAAATTCTTTTAAAAGCCCATCTTCGAATTCAAATTTTATTTCGTATCCGAGCTGATCTATTATCTTTATTAAATTTCCATGTTCATCATAAAAATATCTGATCTCGTTTCCATCCTGATCGATTACTTTGGTTAAGAGATTTTTATCATCGTATTCAAAAATCAGTTCGTTTGCTAAAGGGTCTACAAGCTTTGTTAAATTGCCCCTTTCATCATATTCGTATCTGGTAATTCCACCCCTGCTATCTGTTATCAAAACCGGTAAATTAAATTCTGGATGATAATCTATTTCTATAGATTTACCTAATGGATCTATAATCTTGGTTACGTTTTCGCTTTCATCATATTCAAACTTATATTTATTTCCATTTTTATCAATTATTTCAGATACAAGTCCTCTTTCATCATAATTTATACGAATTTTCCCACCTAAGGCATCTTCGAAATAAATTGGCTGTCCAGATGTATTATAAATGATCTGACAGTAAAACCTCCCAGCTTTATATATTTCCAATCTTGCTTCCTCATCATAATATCGATATGAAATTGAATTTACACCATACCCCTGGGATATGTTCTTTAATCTTCCTCTTTCGTCGTACTTTAAATAAGTAACTTTCCTTTTGCCATTAATTTCTTCAACTATTTCCTCAAGATAATCGTTTGCTGAATAACGAAGTGAAATTTGTCTACCTGATGTATCTTTAATTTCTGAAAGCAACTTACCAGAATAATAGAATTCGATTTCCCTACCATATGGTGTCCTTATTTTGCTTATGTAACCTTCACGATGCTGGAATTCAAGTTTTAAACCATAAGGAGCTATTATTTCCTTCAGTAATCCATCTTCATAGGTAAATTTTGTCTCATTTCCGTTCCTTTCTTTTATGGTTATTAAATTTCCTTCTTCGTTGAACCTATAAATTCTTCCCCATTTATCCTTAACGAGGTATTCATTTGCCTCCTTCCATAATTTGCTTAAAAATATGCCTGGTCTTATATTTTTATATTGTCCACCACCAATGGGTTGAAAAAGTTCGGAGCCTTGGAATGCCCAATTTACTTCAATCAACCCATCTGCATATTCCTTTAATTTGATCATGTAAGAATGAATCCATGACTTGCCCATTTCGGATTCAGCAAAATTTGGGTCGTAGGAAATATTAAATAGAAAATTTTTGAAGGAAATTAGGTTATCTATTTTATATACTGGACTTATCACAATTGGTAAGTAACTTGATAAGGTTATTACTAAGGAATCATCTCTTGTAATCTCACCGGATTTGTCTTTAAGCATAAATTCTACTTGATAATCTGAGGCAGGCTTTAGACCTAAGGTATTCCAGTGACAGAAATAATAATCCTTGGATTCTGATAAATGTAAGTCAATCCAGCCAGAATTATATCCTGTTGAGGTTGAGGTTATCCTTGCCTTCGCGGATACTATATCCTCTGCATTATATTTCTCCTTTACTGCTAACCTTACTAATGCCCCTATGGGATATACATTATCTGTATCTGCTCCTGCCTGCGACCAGACCACCTCTATTAACGGTGGTAAATCTGCTTGCGGCTTATATTCATAAACTTCACTAAAACCGCTTACTTTGCCCCCTAATTCTGGTATCTGGCTTAATGCCCTCACCTTAAAATAATAACTTCTTTCTGCAAGTTTAGTTATGTCTAAATAATTTCTATCTGTTATAAACTCTATAGGCTCCTTAAATTCCGAATCACAAGATGCCCAGACCTCATATAAGTTTGCCCCTACATCCTCCCAGCTCAATATGTAGTTATTTTGCTTAAGCTCAACCTTTAATTTGCCTGGTTGAGGAGGCGTAGTTGTTTCTATTTCTTCCTTTAAAAGATATATATCATCTAACCAGAATTGACCTCCAGAGGGAACTATCCCTCCATCTGCAAAGAATAATACATTATCTATCTGAGTTAAATCTATTTTAGCTCTGCTAAAATTAAATTCCACCATCTGCCAATTACTGTTTGCCCTTAATTCAAATTCCTTCTCGTAACCATTATGCTGTTTGTCCTCCAGTTTTACTTTTAACCTTAACGGCTCATTTTTGTAAGTCTTATCTACCTTTATCCAGAATATCAGTTTATCATACTCAGAAAAATCATTGTGTATCCCATCCTGCTTGGGCTGAAATGCAAAGAAGCTCCAGGCATATCTCCTATCCCCTTTTCTGAACTTGACTTCCATAGAAGTAGTGCCTGAATGGGCTATCTCTTCAGTAAGTTCTCTCTTATATACTTTCATTCCATCTATGTCCCACCAGGTAGAAATGAATTCCGAAGGATAATCAAAATTATCCACTATTTGAATTGGAGGTAACTGAGGCGCATCTTGTTTATTAAGCAAGGGATAAGCTCTTTCCTGTTGAGTTAAATTGTATGCTATAGGAAGATATTCCTTCTGTGAGAAAGCAATCAATCCCCACGAGGGCTGACTGAATAAGATTAAAATAGAAAAGCCAAATAAAATTCCATTTACCTTATTTACCATCCCTAATATTCAAATTTATATACATCAGAAAAATCACTTGCCTTCCCTCCAAATTCGAGATAATGGCTTAATGCCCTTACTTTAAAATAATATGTTGCCTCTTGTTCCATTGCCAATTCTATTTGATTGCGATTTAAAATAATTTTATCCGCATTATTAAAATCCTGGTTATCTGCCATCCAGAGTTCATACAATAATGCCCCTGATTCTAACTCATCGGACCATCTTATTTTTATTAACCCAAACTCGCTCTCAACCTGCTCTATTTGAGGTATATTTGGTGCCTTCTCGGGAACTTCGTATCCCTCCTTAATTAAACAGATATCATCCATCCAAAACTCGCCTGCTGATGGTACTATTCCGGGATCTGCAAAGAATAAGACATTATTTATCTTGCTTAAATTAACTCCTTTTACCTGTGATAAATCAACTTCTATTAATTGCCATTCCTCCTTGGGCTGAAGTTTAAATTTCTCCTCCCAGCTATTTTTCTTATCATCCTCAAATTTAACCAGAAGCTCTAATGGTCTGTCTTTATATGTCTTGGGAACATATAACCAGAATATCAATTTATCATATTCTGAAAAGTCATTATGTATGCCATCCTGGGTTGGCTGCAATGCAAAGAAACTGAAAGCGTATTTCCTATCTGATTTCCTGAACCTTACCCTCATGGAATGAGAACCTGAATGGGAGATATCTTTAACAAATTCTCTCTTATACACCTCAGTTCCATCTATGTCCCACCAAGTATAAATTGTCCCTAAGGGAGCTTCAAAACTATCCAATACCTCAACTGGAAGTGGTAAAGGTATGTCTTCTTTTCCCTCAGGATTTGATAAAGCCAATGCCATAGTGACGCTATCATAGGCAACTGCCTGGGAAGTATCAGGTGGAGTCTGCATGCTTACAGGAATCATAAGCAAATCTCTTCCTTCCTCAGGCGGGCTACCGGCATCAGGAATTATTTCTGGCTGGGTAACAGTTGTCAAGCCAGATGAACCAACAGGACCTGTAAATGCAAAGCAGGCCGCAGAAATAAAAAAGGAAACTACAACTATTAAAACCGCCCTGCCCACTGCCGGTTTTTTCACTCTCTTCCTCCTCTCCTGCTACTATAAATATCGCACATCCCCGACACCCTGTCAACCCAACTCCTTCTCTCCTCCACAAATTGAAAACCCTCCCCTTTTTCCCCCTGCTGGACACTGGACACCCACCCCCCAAAGTTGACAAAACCAGCAACGCTTATTCTGTCAACTTTTTCTGTGCGAGACTTAGCATTGCACAATAATCTAGGAGGCCTGTCTCTCAACCCACTCCAAAATGCGACAAATTAGTCAACGACATGTTTGTCACATCTTCAAAAATCAGACACAGCTACCTATTTTCTGCACAAGATACGGCTTTAAACACCAAACATTTCTCCATCTACACATAATCACAATCACATTAACTTCCAATCCACTGAGTTACTCTAACCCATTAATTCCCAATATGTTCGGAGGTGAGACCTCCGAACATGTTGAGTTTGAATGAGTTGAAATGGAATGTTTAAGCCAAGCGGTACTTGCGGAGAAGGCGGGATTTGATTTTCTGCCTCTGTTTCAAGCTCATATTCTGCCATTCCACTTCTGCCCAGCCTTTTTTGACCATCTGGAAAAGTAATGCCTCTAAATAAAGGATGTTATTCCATACCTGAGATGGAATATATTTTCTGTAAGGCTTTAAAAGTTTTACCTGCGAAAATTCTGAAAGACTATTCCAGTCAGTTATTCTGGGATCAGTTTGAAACTCAGCCACCTGGGTCGCTCGGGCAATAATTTTTTTCTGCTTTTCAATTGATAAGGATTTGAATGCCTTATGAATAAGGATAAATAACTGAATGCGAACAGAATCCTCTTCATTTTCCACAAAGGGTAAAGATTTTACTGTCTCCTGTAATTGGGATAAATCCAGGTTTTCAAAGTCATAACTTCTCAAAACTATTTTGCGTAAAATTATATTTCTGGGTGTCTGCCGAGTTAAACTTCTGCGATGCCGAGCAGTCCAGTATGCCCAGAATGGGCCCAGAAGCCATGACCACACAAATATCGGCCAGCCATATATAAGAATTCGAGAAGTAATCAGATGAAGTTTTACAGGGATAATTACCATCACAATAGAAAATAGAGGGGGCAGTATAAAATGAATGTAAGCTTTAAACAGGGAATTTATTTTCTGAGATTTGCGGTCAAAATAACTCTGAGGCAGCCAGGCTATTTTTTGAAACGGTCTCCAAATAAGTTTAATCATTACATTCAGAATATGGAAAGGTTCATAAACCAGAAGCATAAGTAATGTAGAAGTAGTGGCAATAAGTTCCTTTGTTCCTTCTTTTAATGTGATTATTGCTCTTCTACCCAAGGGGAAGAAATGAGAAATTGCAAGTAATGGTAAAAGATATGTAAAAACTATAGGTATCTGGTGGAGAAGAATATATGGTAGCCAGTAGAAATTTTTACTTTCAGCAATCAAATCCAGAAAGTCATAGAAATTTAGAAGAAATACAATTAAAAGGAAAAATCCCAAAAATCCACCAAAACGAATTCGTAATCGTCTGCGATGGCCAAATATTATAAACATAATTGGTAAAAACACTGCTCGGCTTAAGAAGTAAATACAACCAAGGATGAGAAAAATCTGAGCCAAATAGGGATAACACTGAATTAATTTTGAAAGATAATAACATAAGCCAGAAATTACTCCCAGATAAATAACTGAAGAAAATCTGATCAATTCCTGAAGCAATAGTTTCCAGACAGGAATGAAAAACTTGGGCAGAATTATTATACATACCACAGACAGCATAAATAACATCCAAGCCAGTAACTGATTTTTGGTAGTCAGGGCTCCTGGAAATACCAAGGCTAGCCAGCCTGTAGTTATCAACCACAACATTAGAAAAGTAGTGGATAATGTGGTGCGATTAAGGGTAGAAATTCTTTGCTCTCCAAGAGCAGAATAAAACCTCTTCTCATTATTGAGCCACTTAAAATAGGTTTTGGTATAATTTTTCCAGAAACCAGCAAGTTTAATTTTTCCTTTTATAAAATACAGTAGACTGCGAATATAATTTATCACTGCCCCCAGTTTTGACTCCAGACTAAGAAGCAACAAATCCCCTGCCAGCCAGCCCTGCTTGCGTTTCAGGAAACTGTAAAAATTGGAAGGAACATTCTCTATAATCTTTGCCTGTTTGGGTTTATCACTGGTAAATAATTTTGTGCGCAAAGCCATTGCCTCCCAGTGGTCGTGGGTTCTGGCAATTACTGGAATTGCCTCCTTTATCATAATGTTGTTAACATAAAGGGGTAATGCCTTGGAAATTTTGCCATAAGAGTTTGCCTCCTGATAGGTGGTAAACAGCGTCCGCTCTGCAAATTTGAATTCTTCATGTGCCCAGGATAATAACCTTGCGAAAAGAGAATCTGTGCTGTTGGCAAATGAAATTTCCGGCTGAATCATACCAAATTCAAACTGGTCTTTAAATAGAATTTGGGCACTAAGTTGAGAATTAATATAAGTTAGGCTTCCTTTCAAAAACTCGCCGTCAGAATCAATCTGATTTATTATAAGAGGAGAACATTGAGGAGAAACTATTTTTTCACAATGCCTTATAAGCCTGCCATTTCTTTCCAAAACAAAACCCAGAGGATAGGTGTAGTCTCCTATTATTACCGAATCCTCTAGGAGTTTATACTCCCCTTCTCTGGCAATGAGTTCCTCCTGAAAAAGATAACCATTGTGGTAGATTACTTTTGTCTGAATATTAAATTGTCTGCAACTCTGGGGAGAGTAAACTCCAAATTCATTTATTCCCCATCTGTCATCAAGAGAAATTAACCGCTTGCTGATAGGGTCAAACACCTTTACTTGTTTACCTTTAACAATTGCTTCTATCCTCCCAGAAATTACTTTTTCTGTAAGTAAAATCTTATCCTGGTCAAGATAATATCCCCCGGGAGGAGCAATTAATTTTCTTTTTTTCAAACTATTATCTCTGGCATCAATGTATATCAGTGCCTTGAATAAGGGCTGGGGGTTGTTAAAAATTAGTTCCGGCTCTTCTCCTAGATAATAGAGTTTCCCCTCCCTGATAATAAAATTACTATTTTCAGTAAATATATACCCCTCATCACAAACTCTAAGTTTTTCAATGAATTCTGCCTTGATGAGAATATATTTTTGTGCAGTGGGAATCTGGCTCCCATCTACTGGAATCAATGGGAACTGGGCTTCGCCCTCTATTCCATAAAATCTGTCCTGATATACAATCTGTCTCTGGCGGTGAGGAGCATAAAATATGTCTTTAGACTTGTATTTTTCAGGGATAAGATAATAACCTCCCTTAAGAATTATTCGGTATTTGTGAAGTTTATCTGGTATCAGGTATTCATTTTCCCATCCAGTGGCAAAATCGGAAATTAAGTTTTGATTGCCCCAAATACCCTCTTTCTGAATTTGAATTTTTTCAAAGTAATCAAAATCAGGATCCTTGTTTATTTTTTCCACCACTTGTTGTGGAAATTTGTGCATATCCTGAAATGGATTTCTCCGAAAATCACTACCAATAAATTTTTTACTATCTGGTTGGAAATTATTGTCCACAAGATGGAGGAAATTCCCCCGCCGTTTGTATGCTAAATATTTGGTTATCAGTCTGTATTTGTTGCCAGCGATGAAAATTTCATAATTTTCATCGCGAATATTCATTTCGCGATCAAGGTAAAACTTTCTGTTATTAAGAAATATCACCCTCTCAATTATCAAATGATATGGTCCACTATCTATAACTGGTAGAGGATGTTTAATTGATATTCTGCCATCAGCATGCATTTCCCACTGTCGGGGAGAATAAATAAGTCTACCTTCCAAGTCATAGATTGCCCCCATATATACCCGATAAAGTTGAAGAGGATTTTTCTTGTTTACAAGATAGAAGTTAATTTTTACCTCAGCCTCAAATTTTTTACTGTCTGTCTGTAAATATAGTTTTTCCTCTAAAAGATATCTGCCACCATCATAAATAAGAAAGTAACGGTAACCATCTCTAAGATGAGAAGGAATAACAAAGGGCTGATGCATCTTTTCTTCTACAATCTTATCTCCATCCAGTCTAAATTTATATTGCAAGCGGCCGTCCCATTCTTTCTCAGTATAGATAACCGGCTGGTTTATACCCAAAACCATTCTCTGATAATCGGCAAGATAGGCACCAGGCTTGCCCAGAAAGTTTCTCTCCGGCAACTGGATGTTTCTCTGCCAGAACAGAAAATTATTAATGTTAAATTTTCTAGTCAGAGTTTTAGCAACTTTCAATGCCTGGTATATTAATTCCGGATCGCGATTATCAGAATGATACATAACTACTGGTCGGGCAGGCCTATTATTAAAATAAGATAAGAATAAAACCTCAAGCGCCGTTTCTATTTCTTCACGAGAATAGCCAAGATGAGGCATGTAGATTGCTGAGGGTAAAGAAAAATTACCTTCCTGAGATGAACTTTCTTTCTGAGAAGAGAACAAATTAAGGATATAAGTATGAAGAATAAACAGTGGATCCTGAATTATCTTCTTGAACATCCAGCCGGAAACTGCAATCAATAACACCCAGCTGGCATTGAAGTTGTACAGGAATAAAATATAAACTGCAGTAATAGCAGTAGCCAGATATTCGCGAGGAATATGAATAAATAGGTACCACCTCAGTTTTCTTTTTTGCCAGGGGGCTCGTTGCGGGCGATAGATTTTAAAATAGAATTTTAAAAATGCCCACAAACAATAGGCTGGCTGCCGGATGATGACTTCCAGCACTATAACTACTGCTATCAGTTTAGTAATTAAAATTAATACCTGCATTTTGCCTTCAAGATATTCTCAATTATTTTCCTTTTTCGTTTATCAATTATCTTTTCCACTTTTTTAAGACACGCTCTGGCCTCAATAGTAGTAGCAGTATTTAGAATGACTCGGGATTTAAAGGCATCTTTGGTCTTGAGATATAATATTCGGGCTAAAATTGACCGTG
>CBEUCN010000014.1:0-21746 GCA_965541635.1 uncultured bacterium | reverse complement strand
AGAAATAACTCCTCCTGAAGAGGAATTAGTACCTCCTGAAGAAACAATTCCTCCTGAAGAAGAAGTATCTCCTCCTGAAGAAGAAACTATTTCTCCTGAAGAAGAAGTAATCACTCCTGAAGAGGAAGTAACTCCCCCTGAAGAAACAATTCCTCCTGAAGAAGAAGTATCTCCTCCTCAAGAAGAAATAGTTCCTCCTAAGGAAGAAATAACTCCTCCTGAAGAGGAATTAGTACCTCCTGAAGAAACAATTCCTCCTCAAGAAGAAGTATCTCCCCCAAAGGAAGAAAAGAAAGCAAAAATTCTTACACCCCTAATTCAGTTTTTCCAGAAACTTAAAGATCTTTGGGAAAGATGGATTCTTAGATTTTCTTATTATACCCAGCAATTAATTATAAATAAAATAAAATATCTGATACTTAAAATTATTACCTCTATCAAAGCAATTATTTACAAGATTAAATATAATCTGATTACCTATTATAAAATTTATATATCTTTCATTTCACTGGTATTAACAGGATTGGTAAGTTGGACAATAATTAAAAAATTACGCAAAAAAAAGTTAGAAAAAGAAAAAATTCTGCGATTTTTACCTAAAAGAAAACTAACCAAAGAAGAAAAAAAGATCACAGATTTCTATCTTTATATATTACAGTTACTGGAAAAAGCAGGATATAGAAGACCAAAATATCTTACTCCCCGAGAATATGCTTATATGTTCTTTAAAAAGGGCGTCATAATCTCAAAAGACCTACTTTATCTCACAGAAATATTTTATAAGGTAAGTTTTGGGAAATTAAAACTTGCTTCAGCAGAAATAAATAAAGTAGATAGTTCAGTGAAAACCATCAAGGAATGGATTCAAAAGTTAAGAAAAGAAACTATTTAAAATTTATTAATTATTTAAATCACCAACTGGTTTTTCTGAACACTTCTTTCGGTTTTTCACTAGGATAGTCGATGGCAATTACTGTACAAATCTCATATCTGTCATCTACCTTCCGAATTTATTAACTTGATGCTTATTCTTTAATATCTCTCCTACCCAACAGGGACCTATCCCCTGAAAATGAATTTCCAGAAGCATGTTGTGAATACAGGCTCCTATTGCCACAATATCTTTTTCTCGATCATAACTTGAGTGTTTATCTAAAAATACTGCAATTATTACTGGGGCCATTTTTTATTACTTTTAATGAGTAAGGCTGGCTATATTATTTTTGTATTCTTGAGATTCAATTATCACAAATCTCCATGGTTGATTATTTAATCTAGAAGGAGCCCATGCCCCTGCAGTGATAATTTTACCAAATTATATTTCTCCCTACAGTTTTGTTTTTGAATTTTCTTATCCAACGTCTGGTGATTATTATTTTTAAGATATCAGCCATCTTTTATCTCTCGCGCTATATTTTTACCTTCTAAAAAACATCCCTCCATCGATAGATAATGCCATCCTCCAAATCTTCCTCCACAATAAACCTGATATCTTCTCAGCGAAGATAAAATTTTATTTCGAACAACATTCCAATTTTTATCATAAATGATATAGGCATATTTTATGTCGTTCATATCCCAAACATCTATCTCATCATTTCTTTCTAAAATTCCAACTTTTATCAAATCTGTCACTACCCGTTTAAGAATATCTCTTTTCTCTACTGGCTTATTCTCAGAATAACTTATATCCACATAAATAGAACTTTTTCCATAGGGTGCAGATTGAGGAGCAAAGTTCATCGGAAATCCCACCCGGTAAAAAACCAGATTATCTTCCGGGAAATAAATCCAGTCTTTTTTAGAAATATTGCCTCTGTTAACTCCCAGATTTATGTTTATTACTGAAGTATATCTCAATTTTTTAAAACTTTTCTTTAAAACCTTATCAATATCAACAATAATATTTCCAAGTTCTGGCAAAGGGATTGTTGAAATTAAATTTTGGAATCGATATCTACTCCCAGATGTGGTGGTAACCCATTTCTCCTTTAAGTTTAACTCTTTTACTTCATCTTTTATAATTCTACCCTTACAAAATTCTGCCAACTTATGGGTGAAAACGTCAATTCCTCCATTACAGGGATAAAAAAATTTACTGTGATATCCAAATTCCTTCCGACTGTAATCAAATGTGCCATCTAAGATATCCTCTATCTGGGGTTGAGGAATGAAACCATCTACCCATTCAGTAGTAAGCTGGCTGGGACTTGTAGTCCAGAATTTATAATTGTAAGGAATAAAAAAATGTCTGGCTATCCCATAACCAAATTTTTTATAACACCATTTCTGAAAATTCTTTTCTTTACGAGCGGATTCTTCATCTATAGACAGTAAACCTCGCAGACACTCCTTAACCACCCTTTTAGGTAATCCATATAGATTTGCCTGAAAGGGATATTTGGTATAGACTCCATGAGAATAAACCCAGGCGTTTCTCTTGTGGAGTTGAAGTTGTCCATTCAGATTTTTATACATCCAGTTTAAAAAATATCTTGTTCGACAGTGTAATAGGTGAGCGCTGAAATCGAAGATATACCCCTTAATTCTCTTAGACCTTGCCAAGCCACCAATTTCATTTTTTTCCAGTATTAAATAATCCTGTTTAAGGTGATAACCTGTACTTAATCCAGTTATTCCCGCCCCTAGGATTAAATTTCTGACCTTTTTGGCCATCAATAATACTTTATCCCCAGATAGAGAAACAAAAACATAGCATAACCCATAATTATTATCGCCCACCACAATAAAGGAGCAAACTGAAGTGCCAATGCTGAAAGGACAAACAGAATACCAATAAAGTAAAACTTTGTTACTGCTGTGGAAGGAGAAAGGCCATTATCTTGCATAAGGATTGCAAGGTGGTCACGGCTTTTTTTAAAAATTGACTTCCCCTGCAATATTCTCCTTATGGTCACATACATAAAATCAAACAATGGCAGTCCCATAATCACTATAGGAGTTAACAATGCCCAGGGATTCTGTTCACGAGCATAACTGTAGGATATACTCAACATGCCTAACAGCAATCCCAAAGAAAGACTTCCACTATCTCCAAGATAGGCTCTGGCTGAACGGAAATTATAGGGAAGAAATCCCAGAACAGCAAAAAATGTAACAGCTGCTAAAAAAAGATTCAAAGGCTGAAAATTCAGTAATCCCGTAACCACAAAACCACCGCTGATAATAGTTACAACTCCCACACACAATCCATCCAGAATATCCAGAAAATTGAAAGCATTGGTCAAAATTAGAAGCCATATGAAGGTAATTACATAGTTTAATATTGGACGTATATATATGATTTTAGTTACCACTCCCAGATAAATTGCTACTACCACTATCAGGATTTGAACACCAAGTTTAAGATAAGGAGAAAATTCATGATAATCATCTATAAACCCCAGTATAAACATAAGAATAAAGGGAAGAAAGAGCCTCCAGGCTGAAAATTCTGTTGCGAATGGAGAAATAAGTAATGTTATAAATATGGAAATAAAGATTACCACCCCCCCAAATGTAGTTTTTTCCTTTTTCCCTATTTTTATGTTCTTTTTGTGAAAAAGATAAGAAAGGAAAAAAGAGGTTACAAAACTTACCAAACCTAATATTATAATATCAGGTCTGCTCATTTTTCACCTCCATGTAAATCTTTTCTATTCTACCTGAATTATAAATACAATCCAATTTTTTTTCTTTACGGACCCAAGTATATGCATTTGTAGAAATTTTTTTTCTTAAAGAAAAATCATTTAATACCAATTCCACCTTTTCTCTCAATTCGCTTAAATTACGAGGAGAGACTGTAAACCCATTCATTCCATCTTTAATAATGTCATTAACTCCATCAACTCCATAAGCAACCACTGGAATTCCCAGTCCCATCGCCTCTATAACCACATGGGGTTGGCCTTCAAATAAACTGGTCAGCACCATAATATCAAAGTTAATCATAAACTTCCAGCCTTCCTTTCTCCACCCCCAGAATTTAACTCTATCCTCTATTCCCAAATGGCTTACCATTTTTTTCATTTTCTTACCAAGTTTTCCATCTCCCACAATATGAAATTGTAACTGAGGATATCGACGAGAAATAATTTTTGCCAATTTTATAAAATCCCAAGGATTTTTTTGAGGTTTAAGGGCAGCAATCATGCCAATAACTTGGGAAGAAGTATTTTTTAACAACCTAATCCTTACGGGAGGCAGTTGTACTAATTCATATACCACCTCATATTTATTGTTGTTACCTATTCCATAATTTAATCCTTTATCTCTTACCCTTTCAGATACTGCAATTATTTTGGAGGTAATTCTGGCTGTAATTTTTTCCAGAATTATATATACCCACCTAACAACTGAATTCTGATACTCATGGAATGCAAAACCATGAACAGTATGAACTGATTTCACTCCTGCAAAAAATGCTGCCCATCGTCCTAAAAATCCTGCCTTCGAGATATGAGTATGGACTATATCAAACTTCTGTTCCCGGATATATATAAATAAGGTAAAAAATGCTACAAGGTCAAATATGGGGTTAATTTCGCGAATTAAAAATCTAAATATTCTAAAATTCCGCCCCAGAATTTTCCTGGCATCCTCTGTCAATAAGCCTCTAGGACCAGAACCCAGAATTACATGATGTCCCTGTAATTTAAGATAAGATGAAAGGTGCAATGTTGCTTTTTGTGCTCCTCCTATTTCCAGATGGGTAATGAGTTGAAGAATCTTCACTAAAAATTAAAAATACTTATGGATAAACTCAGTTAAATTTGCAATTAACCGTGAGAGTAAATTTTTTCCTTTTAACCTCGCTTTTTCCCTCTCAACAGAATATTTCAACAATCCCAGAGCAGTAATATATTCAGGAGCAACACCTTCCGGAGAGCAAATTTCAACAGGTTGATGAAATACCTCATAGATAATCTCTTTTAATCCTGGATAATTTGTAACTATACCCCCTGATACCTTTATTCCCTGTTTGAAGTGAGAACCAATTCCTTTATCTTCCAAGTCTTTTCTTATCTTATAAAACATTCGTGAAAGTCTTTTTTTTACTAAAGAATAAACATTGTAGACAGGAATTGTCTGAACTGAAGCCTTATTCTGAAATTTTACCACACGATCCTCAGTAACAAATAACTCTTGTAAAATTTCCCCACTGGAACCACCATCAAGATGGTATACTTCTTCCATAAGTTCCAAAATAGATTTGAGATTGCTGGGGAAGCACCTGAGATACTTTATTATTCCATTTTTAAATACTGTGACTTTAACTGTTCCCCAGCCGTAATTAATGAACATAACACTACCCTTTTTCTCCTGATATGAAAGACATACATAAGACTGGGCAATTATCTCTGGAACTATCTCTTCTATTTCCAGTCCCAATTCAGAAAACAGCAACATAAGATTATTATAATAATTAAGAGGTAATACACAGGCATTTGCCACTATCTCTATTACTGAAGCAGACAATCCATAAGGATTCACTATCCCCCTCTGTCCATCAAGTATAAACTCTTCTACCTCATAATATATTTCTTTCCTGTCCCAAGGAATTATTTCCTGTAGCAATTGTTGAGTATATTTTGATATTTCCTTCTCGAAAATAGGAGAGTCACTATTTTTGCGAAGATATTTTTTATAGAGATTCACATATGACAACTGCGGGGTAGAAATTCCAAGCACAAAAGAAGAGGGTCTTTTCCCATATTTAGATTCAAATTGCCTGACCGCTTCCAAAATAAGATAAACCAACTTTCTCTTATCAGTTATAGCTCCTCCGAAATAGCCTTCTATGGAAGCAGAAATCCCTCCTATAAGAGTAAGATCCTCACCAGAATATCGTCCCCCTAAAATCCTTATTCCACAAGAACCAATATCTAAACCATATTTAATCATTGCTGTTTAGGGATAAGTATTGCTTTATCGAATCTGAGGTCTATAAACTCCGGATGAAGGTTTTTGCGGTTAACATCCTGGAGGATAATTTTTAATTTGGACACTTTGTCCTGGAGTCTATACTCTGCCAATTTCACCTTTATCCCTGATGGGAGAAAGAGAATTATATTCCTCTTATCCGCTACATCGATATCAATGCTTCTGTAAATTTGAGGAAAATTTTTACGGATTAAAGCAACGACTTTCAATCCCAGTAATAATTTGGGATTTTGGTTTTGTTCTCCAACCTTCAATTCACTGGAATCAATCCCCTGTAAACACGGTAAATTATTTAATCTGAAATTGCTAGAATAAGGTAATAGAAATCCTTCGTTATCCACTGGATAAAATTGAGTAAGGCGAACCTGAGCCACGGCAATCCTATTGTTTACCTCAACCACTAAGGTATGGGGTAACTTTTTCTCAACCTTTGCTTCTCTCACTTCTGGATGGCGAACCATTATTTCCTGGACCAACTTCCCAGGATTTATCTCAAAAATAGAAGTCCCCTTTTTAATATTTAAATAAATAAAAGCCTCGCCAGGATTTTCTACTCTCCGAGAATCAATTTTAAGTTCTATGTTCTGCACTGTAAAATATGGAGAACGGATTTTGAATTTTTGGATATCGCTAACCACTACAATTATTGCTCCTATAAAAATCATCCATACTATTATTTCTCCCAAATTTTTAATCTGTTTTTTTGCTTTCTCTGCTCGAACAGACATCTCTCCTCCTCGTTATAGCTGATTTTAACATAATTTGCACCAGATTATCAAAATCAATTCCCACAGCCTTAGCAGCTTTAGGAAGAAGACTACTGGTGGTGAGCCCCGGAATAGTATTTACTTCCAGCACATATATCTCATTATCCTGTGGAGAATAAATCATATCTACACGAGAAAACCCTGTGCATCCCAGAATATTATGGGCTGTAAGAGCATAATCTTGAGCCCGAGCAGAAACATCTTCAGAAATATCTGCTGGAACAATATAATTAGTAAATCCTGGAGTATATTTAGCCTGATAATTGTAGATTCCAAGACTGGATTCTATCCTAATTACCGGAAGAGGTCTCTCATTCAAAATTCCCACAGTAAGTTCTTTCCCAAAGATAAACTCCTCCACTATTGCCCGACCATCATATCTCAAAGCCTGACTGAGTCCACAATAAAACTGAGACGGAGAGTCCACCTTACTCAGCCCCACACTTGAACCTTGACAGGAGGGTTTAATTATCATCGGAAACTGTAAATCACAAGGTAAAGCCACAGGAATACTTTCATAAATTTTATATTTGGGAACAGGAATGTGATTGAATTCCAAAAGATTACGGGAAGCAATTTTATCCATCGCTAATCTACTAGCTTCAGGACCAGAACCGGTATAGCTGTATCCTGCTTTTTCCAGAATTTCCTGAATGTGTCCATCCTCTCCAAACCATCCATGAAGAGCTATGAAACAGATTTCAATTTGATGACTTTTTAATTGTGATAATAACCAGTTTTCAAGATAATCGATGTCCTTGCTATCGGGAAGTATTATATCAACTACTCTATATCCCTGCTTACGAAGAGATTCCAGAACTGCCTTTCCAGAAAGAAGAGAAATATCCCGTTCAGTAGAAGGTCCACCTCTTAAAACTGCAATAGAAAACTTTCTAAAATTCACCACAGGATTTCAACCTCTGGTTCCAGCCATATTCTTTTTTCCTTCCATACTTTACGCTGAATCATATCCTTCACCGCCAAAACATCCTGAAAATAATAACTACCATCTGTAAGAATAAAATTGCCATGTTTATGAGATACCCAGACATTTCCTTTTTTTTTCCCCTTAAGGTTTAACTCCTGAATTATCTCCCCAGCATTATCGGAGATAGGATTTTTGAAAAAACAACCCCAGCTTGGAAAATGATAATCCTGACTCTGAAAACGGCTAACAAGAAATTTCCGCATTTTATCTTTTATCTCTTTTCTCCTAACAGGGTAAAGTTTGAAAAAGGCAAAAAGGATAATGTTGTCGCCAATACTGGAAGATCTGTAATAAAAATTAATACTGTTTTTCTCCAATTCCTTTATTTTGCCATTTCTATCTATACAGATTAACTTCCAAACATAATCTCCAATCTCTTTTCTAAAAGCACCAGCATTACAATAAATTGCTCCTCCCACTGTCCCCGGAATCCCTATTAAAAATTCCAATCCACCAAGATTATTATTGATACAGAAATTAAGGAGATATGAAATTTTTACACCACCTCCAACCTTAATAATTTGATTTTCAATTAATTGTATTGTAGAAAACTCTCCAGTCAGTTTAATCATAATCAACTCTTCTTTATTTTCTCTTATAACGGTATTGGTAAGATTACCAATTACTTTGATATTTTTATCTTTACAAACCTCTAGCAGGTGTCTTAACTCCCCTTTATTTCTTACTGAAATAAAATTGATAATTGGTGACTCTTTACTAACTGCAAGCATTTTTAATCCCTTCCACAATGATCTCAGAAACTTTGTTTATGTCTCCAGCTCCCAGAATTAATATAATATCACCTTCTCTCCATATAGACAATAGAACTGATGGAATATCCTTTTTCCGAACATACATACAGTCAACATTTCTTATTTCTTGTGCCAGCCGGAGAGATTCTATCCCCGGAATTGGAGATTCAAAAGCAGGATAGATATCAGTCAATAACAAAATATCACTGCCAGTAAAGCAGGTTTTAAAATCCTCCCATAGATATTTAGTGCGAGTATATCTATGGGGTTGAAAAACCACTATCAATCTTTCAGGATTAAGATAATCTCTTATTGTAGTTATAACTTCATTTATTTCACGAGGATGGTGGGCGTAATCTTCTATCACTTTTATTTGTGGTGATTGATATTTAAACTCATATCTTCTTCTTATTCCTTTTAATTTTGACACCTGTTCACCAATCACCTTTAAATCCCAGCCCAAAATTTCTCCAACAGCAAACACGCTAAGACTGTTTACTGCCAGTTTATATCCAATAATTGGGAAGTTATATTCCAAAACTCTATTACCGTCTTTATACAAACGGATATTGCTTCCATACTTGTTTTTTTTAACTATTTCCCCACGGTAATTACAGTTTGAATCCAATCCATACACCACATCACATCTCAAAAAATCTAAAATCTCCTCACATTCATCACTGACAATATTTATCCCGCCCTGAGATAGAAATTGCTCAAAACTATGTTTAAGAAAATAAAAGTCACCGTGATAATTTTCCAGATGGTCATAGTCAATATTAGTTATCACTTTTATATCTGCTGGAAAACTTACAAAACTACCATCACTTTCATCTAACTCAATTACATATAATTCTTCACCAGCCAAAAAGTTAGTTCCAAAGTCGACAGCAATCCCCCCCAGAATCATTCCTGCTTTTTTACCCATAATCCGTCTTAAAACTCCAGCAATTATATAGGTGGTAGAGGTTTTACCATGTGTTCCCGTAATCGCAATTATCTTTTTCCCTTTCAGAAAAAACTTCATTGCCTGAACACGGTGCATTATCTTAAGACCTTTACTTTTAGCAACCTGTAGTTCAGAATTATTCTCTGTGATTGCCTCGGAAACAATTACAATATCATTTTCTTTTAATCTTTTACCATCATGTTCTGAGAATACTTCTATCCCCTGAGAATTCAAAATTTCCTTTATTTCCATTTGGGGAGAAACATCGGAACCACGAACATTAAAACCAAGATGCTTAATCAACTGCGCAAGAGCACTCATTCCAATACCACAGATCCCACAAAGATAATAGGAAACTTTACAGGAATCTGACAATTACATCCTCCATTCCAAGATTGGTAAACAATTCCTGTTTTAAATTTTCCAGATTTCTCTTCATTGTTTGCAGTATTCTGGGATTTCTTATTATTGCTGAAATTATATTCTTTACTACTTTGCCATCAATCTTTTCCTGATTAACTACCAGACAGCAACCCCGATGTAAAAGATAACGAGCATTCTGTAACTGATGTCCGCCGGCATAAGGATAAGGAATTAACATGGCGGGCTTACAGTAAGAAATCAATTCCACAATAGTCTGGGCTCCAGCCCGAGTTATTAAAAAGTCAGCATTTAAATAATAATCGCTCATATCGGAGCAAAAATCGTGGACATGATATTCTATACTGGTGTTCAATTTAGATAATTGTGTTATTAACTGATGATAAAATTTCTGCCCAGTAATTAAGTCCAATTTTATATTTTGAAGATGCTGGAGATCGCATAATAACTGCATGGCAAGATTATTTAAGAATTGAGAGCCCTGGCTTCCTCCAAAAACCACAATATTAAATTTTTGTTTGGGTAAGATACTCTTTTTGCTCTCCCTAATTAAAGGCCGGATTAAAAACATCTTTTGGAGATAGCCAGAAGATAGAGTTTTAACGGTCTCTATCCAGATTAAAAAAACTGCATTAACAAAAGGTAAAAGTAATCTATTTGCCTTTCCAAAATTTATATTAGGTTCATAAATGGCAATTTTGCATCCTAAAATTCTGGCAATGAACAAAACTGGCAGAGACTGAAATCCCCCAAAACCTATTACTAATCGGGGCCTTCGGAGAATAAAATATTTCATAACAGACCAGCACAAAACAGGCAAATACAGTAGTAATAGTATTTTTTTACGCGGTAAATTTAATACTTGAGCATCACAAGATTTAGGATAACTGTTCCCAATTATTAACTTAACCGCTATGCCCTTTTTTTTGAGTCGCTGATTTAATAAAATTGCAGGTTCAATATGTCCTCCGCTACCAGAAGTAAACAGAATAATCATTTTATCGAGTATAATTTTCACTAAGATTTAGAATCAGTCCGATAAGAATTAAATTGGCTACCAGAGATGAACCTCCATAACTCACAAATGGCAATGGTAATCCTTTAGTAGGTAACAGGCCCAAACACACACCTAAATTTATAACTACCTGATAACTGAAAGTACATATTAATCCAACCATAAAAATACGAGCAAACAAACCCTTAAGGTTATTCAGAATCACAATAAAGTTCCAAACCAGAAAAAAATAAAGAGAAATAAGAAATACTGCTCCCACAAAACCTAATTCTTCTGAAACTATGGAGAATATAAAATCATTGTGAGCCTGAGGCAAATAGAATAATTTCTGACGGGACATTCCCAACCCTTTACCTAATAGCCCTCCGGAACCAATTGCAATATATGACTGAATTAACTGAAATCCTATATCCTGAGAATATTTCCAGGGAAAAAGGAACCCCAGTATCCGCATCCTGATATATTTGAATTTCCACAAAGCCAGAATTAAAAATGGAGATATACCCAAGGCGGTGAAAGTCAAAAACTTAAGTGGAACGCCCACAAAATAAAAAATAGAAAATGTTAAGATAATTAAAAACATTGCATTGCCAAAATCCGGTTGTAAAAGTAAAACCAGCACAAACGCGATCAGAATTATATATACTGGAAGACATATTCTCTTAAACTTATAAATCTGAAACCTCCTGCGCTCCAGAAAATCACTAAGATAAAATACATATGCAAGTTTTGCAAATTCAATAGGTTGAATACTGAATCCAAATAATCGATACCACCTTTTAGCCCCTCCTGCTTTATTTCCAATGATTAACACTCCTAATAGAGCAAGAAACAACAGAAATAATATCAATCTGCTTTTGAGGCGAATTTTATCCAGATTTATTTTATAAGCAATAACAGCAAATATAAATCCTACAAATGCAAATAGAAGTTGTTTTTTAACATAGAAAAAACTATCTTGATATTTAAACTGAGCATAAATTCCGGAAGAACTGTATAAAACCAATAGACCAATTAAAACTAAAGTTGCAGTTAGAAATGTTATTCTCCAGCCTAACCTTGACATTATTTCAGCTGCCTGACTATTTTTTTAAACTCTTCTCCTCGATGTTCATAATTCCTGAACATGTCAAAACTGGCACACATTGGAGAAAGCAATATGCAATCTCCAGATTTTGCAAGTTTATAAGAAATATCTACTGCCTGTTTTAAATCATCAGCATATTTCACAACTTCTACAAATCCTCCCAACTCAGTGGATATCTTTTCCTTAGACTCCCCAATAAGAATAAGTGCCTTCACTTTCTCAGCAATCTTTTCTTTAACGATGCCAAAATCCATGTTTTTATCTCTGCCTCCGGCTATAAGAATAATTTCAGAATTAATGTTTTCCAGAGCCCAGAGAGTAGCATGAGGATTGGTAGCCTTGGAATCATTTATAAATTTTATTTCATTGATTTCAGCCACCAGCTCCATACGATGTTTAAGATTCCTCAACTTATTTAATTCCCGAATGGTAAATTCTTTATCTATCCCTAATATTTGAGTTATAGCCAGTACGAATTTTTTGTTCAAATTCAAATCATTAATATCCAACTTGGAAACATCAATAACTGTGGAAGGAATTTTAGAAATACAATTTTTGATTTCTTTTTGCCTCGAATCTAAAACTGCAAAGTCATCTCGAGTTTGATTTTTAAATATATTTAATTTTGCTCTTAGATATTCATTAAGGCTGGGATAGCGATCAAGATGATCACAGGAAATATTAGTCACCACAGCAATGAAAGGATGGAAATACATTATATCCTCAAGTTGAAAAGAACTTACCTCTAATACCACCATATCTTCAGAATTTAATTTACTAACGATTTCAGTAAATGGAATTCCAATATTTCCGGCAAGAAATACCCGAAAACCTGCTTTTTTAAGTACTCTATAACTGAATGTGGAGACAGAAGTCTTACCATTGGTTCCAGTTATGGCAATTATCTTACAGGGAGTAAACATCCAGCCCAATTCAATTTCTGATATCAGAGGCAGATTTTCTTTACGCACATACTGAACGACAGGATTATCTTTGGGGACACCGGGAGAGATTATATATATAGAAGCATCTCTATAAAAATTTGGGGTATGAGCACCCAGTTCTACTTCCACTCCCAGACTGGTTAAAATTTTTGCCCGTTTTCTTAAAACTGGAGTATCTCTCAATTCAGTAACCTTAACCCTGGCTTTTTTAGTTTTTAAAAATTTAGCAGCAGAAAATCCGCTCTTACCAAGCCCGATGACGCAGAAAAAGACTTCTTTCATCTTATCTTCAAAGTTAACAGGCTGAGTAAAGCAAATAAACTAGATATAATCCAGAATCTAACAATAATTTTCGGTTCTGGCCAGCCTTTAACTTGAAAATGATGATGAATAGGAGCAAAATAAAATACCTTCTTTCCTCTGAGTTTGAAACTAAAAATTTGAATTAATACCGATATCGTCTCGATTACAAATAACCCCCCTATTATCAATAACAAAAGTTCCTTCTTTATAATTATAGCAGTGGTAGCAATTGCCCCTCCCAATGCCAGTGCTCCACTATCTCCCATAAAAATTTCTGCGGGATAAGCGTTATACCATAAAAATCCTACACTGGCTCCAATCAGCGAAGAAAGAAAAATCGCTAATTCTCCAGCAGTTGGAATGTAGGAAACAAAAAGATAAGAACTAAACTTAACATTACCAGCAATATAAGCCATTATCGCAAATGCTGTACTGGCAATTATTACTGCTCCAATTGCTAGCCCATCCAGACCATCGGTAAGATTAACTGCGTTGGACGTAGCCATAACTACAATGGCAGTAAAAATTAGATATAAAACACCGATATCAAGGTAGATGTGTTTAAAAAATGGAATTTCAACAACTGCAGGATAACCAGATTTAAGATATAAAACTCCTCCCACCGTTACTCCCCACACAAATTGAGCAAGAAGCTTATATCTTTTCTTCAACCCCCCCTTTCCCCTCTTTATTTTATACACGTCATCAATATAACCCACGTATCCCAGAAATATCAGTGAAAATATTGCCAGTAATACATAAGGAGAAGAAATATCACAAAATAAAACAGAAGCAATTACTGTAGATAGAATAATCAATATCCCACCAGAAGTGGGAATGCCTTCCTTATTTTGATGATACTTATATAAATCCTCACATCCCTTCCTCTTAACATTCTCTAATAATCCTTTTGCTTGCAGAAATTTTACAAATTGGGGATAAAAAAGTAGAAAAATAAAAAACGAAGTTCCACATCCCGCTATTGCTCTAAATGTAATATATTTAAAAATATTAAATCCAAAAAAATAATCCCTCAAAGGATAAAGTATTTTATATAGCATTCGACGCTATCCTTTCTTTTATCTCTTGAATTATCCTCTCGGCTTTCATTGCTCGCGAGGCTTTGAAAAGAATTAACACCATTTGGGTACAAAATTGCAAAACCTTCTCTATTATTTCTTCCTGAGAGCAATGCTCTGCTTTCTCACCAGCACCGCGAACAAAATTTTCCATATAAGGACCGTAACATAGAAATTTATGAATATTCAAGTTCCGAGCATATTCTCCGGCTTGGAAATGTAATTCCTCCGAGTCTCTTCCCAGTTCTAACATATCTCCCAAAACTGCAATTTTAGACCCTGGAAATTCCAGTTGAGACAAAAATTCTAAAGCCTTGCGTAATGATAAAGGGTTGGAGTTATAACTGTCATCAATGATATGCACTCTCTCCCAGGAATAATAATGAAATCTTCCCGGCAAAGGTTTAAGGCAGAGTAAAATATCTAATATTGCCTCCCAGGGAACTCCAAGCTCTAAACCCACTGCAATTCCTGCCAAAACATTAAAAATGTTATGGTAACCCAGTAAAGATATTCTTATTTTTTCTCCATTCCATAAAATAGCCTCACTACCATCAAGTCCCAGATAAACTGGTTTCGCCCAATATTTATTCTGAGAAAGAAATCCAAAAGTAACAAAATTTAATGGCAACTCCCACTGCTCAAGGCTACCAAGATATTCATCATCTTTAGAATAAAAACCAAAACCAGAAGGAGGCAATCTCTGAAAAAGTCTACTCTTTTCTTCAAACACCTTCTCCTCACTGGTAAGAAATTCCAGATGGCTAGGGCCGATATTGGTAATAAGTCCATGTTGAGGGGAAAGAATATCTATCAGAAGATCCATCTCCCCCGGCTGAGAAATCCCAAGTTCAAAAACTCCTATTTCATACTGACGATCACAATTCAATATATTAAGACTTAGTCCCAAAAGATTATTCTGATTCAAATAGTTGCGAAAGGTATCATATTTTAACGATAACAATTGAGCACAAATCTCCTTAACTGTAGTCTTGGCAGTACTTCCTGTTATCCCCAGAATTGGAAATTTAAATTTCTTTCTCTTATATCTGGCTAAATTATATATCGCCTGATAACTGTCACTAACTTCAATAAAAAAAACATTTTTACGACTTAAGGGAAGTTGGGGCAATAACCCCTTCTGAAATATTATTACCTTTGCTCCTTTAGCAATGGCCTCGGAAATAAAATTATGACCGTCAAACTTCCTCCCTTTCAGTGCTATGAAACAATCAAATCTTTCTCCATCACGGGAATCTATGGAAAATCTTTTTATTCTTACATGTTCTTCTGCCTCCCCAGCAATCAAGTTCCCATTACAGGCCTTTACAATTTCATCAATTTCAAGATTAACTGACATTTGCCATTTCTCGCATCGTCCTTCTGATAAGTGCCCGGGAGGCAATTTCACGGTCGTCAAATGGAATAACTAAATTGCCAACAATCTGGTATCTCTCATGACCTTTACCTGCTATTAATATTACATCTCCAATATCTGCCTGTTCAATGGTTTTTTCTATTGCTTCCTTTCTGGCAGGAATTACTTCACATTTATCTTTATTTTTCACTCCAGTAAGAATGTCTTCTATTATATCCAATGGATTTTCATCTCGAGGATTATCAGAAGTAATTATTACTCTATCAGCAAGATAAGAAGCTATTTCTCCCATAATCGCTCTCTTCTCACGATAGCGATTTCCACCACATCCAAATACTACCCATAATCTCCCTTTTTTTAAACTGCGTAAAGTAGATAAAACATTCTCAAGAGCATCAGGGGTATGAGCATAATCAACAAATACTTTTAAATGAGAAGAACCAAATACTCTCTCCAGCCTTCCCCGTACTCCAGTAAAATTTTCTATAGCGTAGAGAACCTTGGAAAATTCAATATTATATCTATAAGCCACAGCAAGGGCAGCCAGGATATTATAAATATTATGGACACCGAGTAAACGAGAAAAAACTTTTATTTCTCTTCCCATGACATCAACTTTAAAACTAATACCCTTAAAACTCATCTTATATTCTACTGCTCGAACATCCGCCTGAGGAGAAAATCCATATCTTATTTTTTCTCCAGAAATTTCACCATATAGGCGATGTCCATATTCATCATCTATATTAATAATTGCTACACCATTGTCTTTGAGGAGTTCGGTAAACAGTATTTTTTTTGCTCGATAATAATTCTCCATATCCCTATGGTAATCAAGATGATCTTTACCCAAATTGGTAAATATTCCACAATCAAACTTTATTCCATTTAATCTCTTTTGTGCCAGCCCATGAGATGAAGCCTCCAAAATCAATACATCCTGCCCTGACTGAACCATCTCATCCATATATTTTTGCAAACTTACAGAGTCAGGAGTAGTGTTGGTAGAAGGGATTTCTCTATTACCAATCCGATAACATACAGTACCAATCACTCCTGAGTGATAACCAGCATAAGTAAAAATCTTATCCAGCAAAAAACTTACTGTGGTCTTACCATTGGTTCCGGTTATCCCTATAATGTCTAAAAATCTAAAAGGATGGCCATAAAAATTTGCTGCTATTTTACAAATTGCTTCTCTGGTGTCCGGAACCTGAATTACCACAATATTTCTGTGAAACATAAGTTGATCAAAACCTTTATTCACAACTAAAACGCTAGCACCCCGCTCTATCGCCTCATACACAAAATCGTGTCCATCCTTTTCTTCCCCTCTTATTGCTACAAACATATAGCCTGGAAATACCTGATTGGAATTTATAGCAATTCCTCTCACTTCCAGATTCTGAAAGTTTCGGCAATAATACTCAATTCCAGACAAAATTTCTTTCAACTTCATTTTTCACCCTTCTTTCCTGTGTAATGCTAGTATATATCCAACAACGTTCTGCTAATTCTTTAAATGCCGGTGCACACACTGTACCTCCAAAATGAGAGCCATGAGGTTCATCTACTGTAACTACCACAACCAACCTGGGGGTATCGACCGGGAAAAAACCTACAAATGTTGCAGTATACTTCCCTTTAGCATATCCTCCATTTACAAGATCTGCCTTCTGAGCAGTCCCAGTTTTACCTGCAACAGTACAAACTCTACTTCCTCCCAACCTGCCGGTCCCTTTCTCCACCACTTTCTGGAGAATCTGCTTAAGCTTAATTACAGTATCAGGCTTTAGCAACCTCCTGGGCTGAAAACTGAATCTCCATATAGTCATCCCATGAGAATTTCTTATTTCTTTCACCACATGAGGCTGAATATCAAATCCTCCATTGGCAATTATAGCCGCCATTTTGGCAATATGCACTGGATTTACTGCAACCTCCTGGCCAATAGCCAGAGAAATTTTGCTATATGAGGTCCAATTCTCAGGTGGTCTTAAAATTCCCGAAACCTCTCCTGGCAAATCTATACCTGTTTTCTCTCCGATGCCAAATAATTTGAGATAACGATAAAGAGTATCATCATTTATCCGAGAGCAGAACTTGGCCATTCCGATATTACTGGAATGAACAACTACTGATTCAAAATCTAACCAGCGGTATTTATGATAATCATGAAGAATTCTTTTTCCTATTTTATAACTGCCATTTTCACAATAAACTTTATCGCCCAAATTCACCACTCCTTGATCCAGCAGAGCTGCCGCAGCAATTACCTTAAATACCGATCCCGGTTCAAACATCTCAGTAATGGCAAAGTTCTTCATGTTTTTTATATCATCCTTAGTTATATAATTGGGATCATACGCTGGTCTATTAGTGAGAGCAAGTACATCTCCATTGTAGGGGTCCATAACTATAATGGTTACTCTGCGCGGTTGATATTTATTATATAACTTTTCCGCAATCTGTTCAGCATAATACTGTATAACTTGGTCAATGGTAAGAATTAAACTATTGCCCTCCCGGGGAGGAACCATATTCTTAGAGAATCCCCCAAGATAAAAATTACGCCCATCTCCTATTGTGAGAACATATCCTGGTTCCCCCTGTAAGGTATGATTATAATACAACTCAACGCCTGCTATGCCATTATTATCAATATCTACTGCTCCCAACACATGACAGGCAAGTTTTCCTTGAGGATAAATTCTTCTCCTTTCGATTTTCACTCCCAGACCTCGGAAATCCTTAATCTTAGTTACAATATTATCATCGTCTATCCCTCTCTTCAGCCATACAAAGTAACAATTTTTGTTTAACTTTTCTTTTATTCTGTGAGCATCTATTTTCAAAATTGTTTGCAATTGCTGGGCTAATTTTTCCTTATCTTTTATCATTTTGGGATTGGCATATAAAGAATAAACATTCCTATCCATAGCTAATACTCTTCCCCACCTATCCAGAATTTCTCCTCTTTTGCCATAAATGGTGAGGATTTTTTTCTGCTGTTCCTCAGCTACTGCTGAAAAATACCGCCCTTTCATTACCTGTAGGTATCCCAATTTTCCAATCGGGATCAGGAATAAAAATATAATTACAAATCTGATTTTTTTTATATCTATATTTAACAATTTCTTCCCTCAGAATTAAGGAATTTCTTCAGCAAACAGAACTTTTCTATCTTCAGATGCCAGACTTTGCTTCTGAAGTTTATATTCTCTATAAGGGATTTTCACCACTCTTACGGATGAAGCAGGAGTGAATTCAGGATTACACTCAAAAAATTCTTTTTCCAACCTGTAAGGATTTTCTAAACTCGCTATCTGATATCTCATCTGCTCCATCCTTTCCTGCTGTTTCTTTATCGCCTGTTCCAAATTCGCCTTCTGGTATCCCAGTTTTAGAAGACACATCTTCTGTTCTAAATAAATAAAACCACATATGGTAATGATTACTAAACTCAAAATCTTTTTACAATATACTGTTCCTATTCTGCTCATAATAAGAAAATTTTAAGTAATAGATTTTTTTTATGGTTATTCTTCTTTTGAATGCACCGTAATTTTGCACTCCGGGCACGGGGATTAATTTGAATTTCAAAGTCAGTAGGCCTTACTGCTTTGGAAGTAATTATATCTGCCCGGTTGTTCTTCTGAAATAATCTAAATTTCCTTTTTACTATTCTATCCTCAAGAGAATGGAAACTTATCACCACCAGTCTCCCTTCCGGAAGTAGAACCTCAATTGCTTTATCCAGTGCTTTTTCTAAATTTTCCAGTTCCCTATTCACTGCTATTCGCAATGCCTGAAATGTTCTGGTTGCAGGATGAATTTTTTGTTTGAGATAGGAATAAGGAACAGCTTTAAGAATAATATCAACAAGTTGAGTGGTAGTTTCTATTTTATTTACTTTCCTGGCTTTTACAATCTCCTTAGCAATTCGACGATGATAACGCTCCTCACCATAATTCTTAATAATGGATGAGATTTCTTCTAATGGATAGTAATTAACTATATCATAAGCAGTAAGAGACTCATCGCTATTCATCCTCATATCCAGATAGGCATCGTGTTTGAAACTAAAACCTCTCCTGCTCTCCAATTGATAAGAAGAGATGCCGAGATCAAAAACAATACCATCAACTTTTTTTATATTTAGTGTGCCAAGAACCTTGTCGATATTAACAAAGTTTTCATGAAAAAGATAGTAATGACCTTTAAATCTCTTCAGCCTTTTATCTGCCAGATGTAAACTATTTTCATCCCAATCAATACCAATAAGTTTTCCCCCAGGTAAAATTCCCTCCAGAATTCTCTCCCCATGCCCTCCAATTCCAATAGTAGCATCTATTACTACATCTCCAGGTTTTAAATTCAAAAACTGAATAACTTCATTGAGCATAACTGGAATATGTTCAGCCTTTTCTTCTGTCATTGTTATCGCCGAAATTAAATAATTCATTCCTCAATTAATTTTTCTGCTATCTGTTCAAAATTTTGCAGATGTTGGGAAGTGAATTCTTCCCAGTTAGTTTTACTCCAGAGTTCAATTCTATTGGAGACACCAATAAACACTACTTCTTTTGTTATATCTGCATATTCTTTAAGATAAGCAGGAATAAGAAATCGTCCCTGAGAATCAGGAATTATTTCAGTGGCTCCTGAAAAATATAAGCGATTAAAACTGCGGGCATCTTTTTTCATTATGGAAAGCGACTTAAATTTTTCCTCCTGAGTCTTCCATTCTTCTTCTGGAAATAAAAACAGACATTTCTCCATGCCCCTTGTGAGGTAAAATTTCTTAATTTTCTTTTCCTTTGCTATCTGGCGGAACTTGGCAGGGAGAACCGCTCTACCTTTGGCATCCAGAGTATGAGAATATTCGCCGTAAAACATATTCCACTTTATTCCACTTTATTCCACAATGTGGTATTTTAATTACATATTCATCTTCTGTCAAGGGAAAAAGAGGAAAAATTGAAATTTAAATGTAGAAACAATAGGGATAACCGGAGAAGAGATATTATCTGTAAATATAGATATAACGTAGGATGAAAAGAACAGCGAAAATTATGACCAGAGGATTAAGATCCTTCCATCTTTTGGTAAAAAGCTTTAACAGGAAATAAGAGATGAATCCAAAGGCTATTCCTTCAGTTATACTGAATGTCAGGGGCATAATTATTAAGGTAATAAATGCTGGAATTGCCTCTGTAGGGTCATCCCATTCAATAAATTTTACATTTTTGAGCATAAAACTACCCACGAGAATTAAAGCCGGAGCAGTAACAGGATGAAACATCTGAGAACCAACCTTAACTCCTTCTCCTATCATGCGGACTAAAGGATAGAAAAAAATAGAAAACAGAAAACACAACCCTGCAACCAAACTGGAAAACCCTGTTCTGGCCCCCGCCACCACACCTGCTGTTGATTCTATGTAACTGGTTATTGTAGATGTACCCAAAAGTGTACCAAAAACTGTTCCCAAAGCATCAGAGAACAGTGCTTTTCTTGCTTTCGGGAGTTTGCCTTCTTTCATCAAGCCTGCCTGCTGTCCCACACCTATAAGTGTTCCTACAGTATCAAAAACATCCAGAAAGAAAAATACAAAGATAACCATAAATATTCCAGTTTTAAGTGCTGACAGAGGCTCAAGTTTTAGAAAAGTAGGTGATATACTGGGCGGAAGGGAGATAAATCCCTGATATTTCACCAAGCCCATAAACATCCCTATTATTGCTGAGATAATAATTCCTAAAAGCAATGCACCTTTTATCCTAAATGCTAAAAGTAGCGAGGTAATTATTAAACCTGCAATCGTTAATATTACATACGGTTTATTCAATGCCCCCAGTCCTATCATCGTGCCCTGCTTTGCCACTACAATTCCTCCCCATTGTAAACCCACAAGAGCAATGAGAAGACCAATACCTACAGCAATGGCATTTTTTAATGATTGGGGAACATAATCCACAAAATAGCGCGCAAATGGAAAAAGGCAAAGAATAAGAAATATAATTCCGGAAAGGAAATTGGCACCTAAAGCCACCTGCCAGGATATTCCCATTCCCAGACAAACAGTATAGGCAAAGAAGAAATTGTGTCCCATGGCTGGAGCCAGGATTATGGGGTAATTGGCAACAACTCCCAT
>CBEUCN010000013.1:0-21944 GCA_965541635.1 uncultured bacterium | reverse complement strand
TGGGAAACTTCAATTTCTGGCAAATCCTTCTCTGGAATTTTATCATATCCATATAACCGGGCTATCTCCTCAATGTAGTCTATTGGTTGTTTTAAATCGCGACGAAATGATGGACTTTGAATTTTTAAACCATCTTTAGTTATGCTTACTATTTCACATCCCAACTGTTGAATAATTTTTCTTATCCAGAAAACCGAAGGCAAAATCCCCAGTGCTTTTTCTACATCTGAGAACTTGAGTATTACCTTAGATGAAGCCGGAATATGTTTTTTTATCAGGTCTATATTTTTATCAATATGAACTTGCAGCCTTTTACTGGGAGAACAATATTTTCTTATAAGGTCTAAGGCGTATAATGAAGCCTGCTCCACATTCACAAAATCCACACCGCGCTCAAATCTGTAAGAAGATTCTGTAGTTAATCCTAAACGCTGAGATGTCCTCCGGATAGTAACGGGATCAAAATAAGCACTTTCCAGAAGCACATTTTTAGTATCAGAACTAACCTCGCTATTTTTACCACCCATAATTCCAGCCAAAGCCACTGCCCGGTTACAATCAGCAATAACCAGATCTTCTGGAGTTAAGACTCTTTCTTCATCATCTAAAGTTATTATTTTCTCTCCCTGGTGAGCAAATCTTACAATTATCTTTTTCCCTTGAACCTTATCATAATCAAAAGCATGCATTGGCTGCCCGAGTTCCAACAGAACATAATTGGTTATATCCACCACATTATTTATCGACCTCAGTCCTACTTTTTCCAGTCTTTTGCGGATAAAATCAGGAGAGGGTTTTATCTCCACATTCAATAACACCCTGGCAATATAGCGAGGACAGGCCTCAGAATTTTCAATTATTACTTCAAACTCATTCTCTCTGATATGGGCCCGCGATATGCGGGGAAGGAATGGAATTTTGGGAGGCTTTATCCTTTTTCCCAGAACCAACCCGCATTCCCGGGCTATTCCCACCACTGACAGACAATCCGGCCGATTGGGAGTAACCTCGATTTCCAATAACCAGTCGTCTCCCACCTTTTCTATTTGTGTAACTTCCAACCCAGCCATGGTAAGTCTGTCTGCCAACTCCTGTGGGGAAACATCTATGGTAACAAAGTCATTAAGCCAAGAATACAAAACTTTCATTTAAACTGCTCCAAAAATCTCAAATCGTTATTAAAAAATGTCCGGATATCATCAATACCATATTTCAACATTGCAATTCTTTCTATACCCATACCAAAGGCATATCCCTGATAAATCTGGGGATCAAGCCCTACTTGTTTTAGAACATTGGGATGAACAAGGCCGGAACCAAGTATCTCCAGCCATCCTTTTTTTCCACACACTGAGCAACCCTTACCTTTACATATAATACAGGAAATATCCACCTCGGCTGAGGGTTCAGTAAAGGGGAAATAATGAGGACGAAATCTCATTCTGGTTTCTGCCCCAAAAAATTTCTTTACAAAGTAAGAAAGCGTCCCTTTTAAATGGGAAAAGTTAGTATTCTTATCCACAACCAGCCCCTCTATCTGATGAAACATAAACGAATGACTGGCATCAAGATTGTCCGGCCGAAATACTTTACCAGGAGCAATAACCCTTATCGGAGGTTTCACTTTCTCCATTATTCTTACCTGCACTGTTGAGGTTTGTGATCGCAGAAGATAATTTTCACAAGGAAGATAAAAAGTAGCAAAATTATCACGGGCGGGATGTCCTGGGGGAATGTTTAAAGCCTGAAAATTATAATAATCCGTTTCAATCTCTGGCCCTTCTACCACTGTAAATCCGATATGTTCAAAAATCTTAGCGATTTCATCAATCACCTTAGTTATGGGGTGAATGCTTCCAATCTTGGGCCTTATTCCAGGAAGGGTATAATCAATTTTTACCTCCTGGTTAACCTGCTGAAGTTCCTGTTTTTTCTTAGTAAATAATTCCTGAACTTTTTGTTTGAGAAGATTTATCTCTTTACCAAATAAAGGACGTTCTTCCGATGGAAGTTCAGGAATTTTTTTTATTAATTCTGCAATCTTTCCTTTTCTACCCAAGTAGATAGTTCGTAATTCTTCCAGTAACTTAAGGTCCTGAATCTGGTTAAGTTTACTCTTTAGATCCTGAAAAATGTACTGTAACTGCTCTGTGCTCATTCTTTCTTTTTAACCTTATCAATATCCTTATTCTTTCCAATAACAACCAGAAGGTCCCCTTCCTTTATTACATGCTCTGCTGAGGGAGCAATCTCTATGTCTCCTTTTTCATGTTTGATAGCAATAACATTTATTCCATATTTGGCGCGCACATCCAATTGTTTCAGTGACTTTCCAACGAACTCCTTCGGTGGTGACATCTCCAGCAGACTGTAATCACTGGAGAGTTCTATGTGGTCTATTATCCGTGGAGATACCAATGATTTCGCCAGTCTTATCCCCATATCTTTTTCAGGGTTTATTACTCTGGTGGCACCTATTTTCTCCAAAACCTTTGCTTGAGACTCTGATTTTGCCTTTACAATAATTTCAGGGATACCCAGATCTTTGAGAGCAAGTGTGATTAAAATACTGGCTTCAAAGTTCTCGCCTACAGACACAATAGCTACATCCACATCTTTTATTCCGAGAGCAGTTAAATTTTTTTCATTAGTGGCATCCGCCTCAACTACATTGGTAAGTTTATCTGCCATTTCCTTAACTACATGAGGATCAACATCAATTCCGATAACCTGTTCTCCGCTCTCAGTTAGTGTTAAAGCCACACTCTGGCCAAATTTCCCTAGGCCAATAACTGCATACTGTCTCATTTCTTCTTCTCCTTTTTATTTTATTACCCCACCATTACTTTCTCTTCTGGCAAGCGGAATTCTCCTTCTGCCCGCTTAGTAAGAGCAATGGCCAAAGTCATGGGACCAATTCTGCCCAGAAACATTGTAAGAATTATAATAAATTTACCAAATGGGGTCAAATAAGGAGTAATCCCACAGGAAAGTCCTACAGTTCCAAATGCCGAAAAGACCTCAAACATTAAAGATAATGGAGGCTTATCTTCTATAATAAAAAGTAGAAATAATGCCAGTGCTATCCAGATCAGAGCCAGAATAAAAATGACTATTGCTTTCTCAAATAAATCTAGAGGGATTGCACGATTAAATATCCTTATCTGATTCTTCCCCTTGAGAATAGCAACTATACCCATCACTACTAAAGCAAAGGTCACAGTCTTTATTCCTCCACCTGTGGAGCCAGGAGAAGCTCCTATAAACATTAGTGCGCACAGTATAAACTTCGTTGCAGGTGCAAGGGAGTTTATATCCAAGGTGTTAAACCCCGCTGTCCTGGCAGTTACCGCCTGAAAATAAGAAGTTAAAATTTTTGCCTTCCAGTTGAGATTCTTAAGGACATGAGAATATTCGATACTAAAAATTAACCCTGCTCCTATAATTATCAGGAATATTGTGAATAAAATCACTATTTTGGTATGCAATGCCATCCTGGCTTCTGCTTTTTTTACCCTCGCTGTCAATAATCTTTTCAAGTCATATAAAACCCAGAACCCCAGTCCACCAACAATAATCAGGAAACTCATAACCAGATTAATATATAGATTATTTTTATATCTCTGGAAACTGTCTGACATCAGGGAAAAACCAGCATTGCAGAAAGCAGAAACTGCATGAAATAGGGAGAAAAACACTCCTTTATCTTTAAAGAAAATATGGAGCAATACCACTCCCAGAAATTCTATTAAAATTGTAAAAGTTAATATCCACCTCAATAGAATCTTTACATCTATTTTAAGGTTATCATAAACAACATTCAGGACTCTGCGGTTGTGCATTGTAACTCTGCGGCCAATAACTAAAGCAAATATGGTGGAAAAAGTCATTATACCCAGACCACCAAGCTGGAAAAGAATCAAAATTACACCTTGCCCAAAGGGGGTAAAATCATGGGGGGTATCTTTAACTATCAGCCCTGTTACACAGGTGGCAGAAGTGGCAGTAAACAGGGCATCAATAAGTGAAATTCCCTTAGTAGTAGATATCGGCAACAGAAGCAGAAACCAGCCTACAACAATAACAAGTAAAAAACTTGTGATTATTAATCTGGCTGGATTAATCTGCATTAATTATTGAGATGTTGTTTGGCTAAATCCACCAGTTGCCGGAATCCAGTCTCATCGGTCAAAGCTATTTGTGCTAAGTTCTTTCTGTCCACCTTTACGCCCGCTCGATTTAATCCATTAATAAACTGACTGTAAGATATACCCTCTTTCTGACAGGCAGCCGAGATTCTGGTAATCCACAATCTGCGGAAAAATCTTTTCCTGACTCTTCTATCTCTGTAACTATAGACAAGTGCTCTTTTTACCGTCTCCAGGGCTGTGCGATAAAGCTTACTCCTGCCCCCTCTGTAGCCTTTAGCCATTTTTAATATTTTTTTGTGTTTCTTTCTTCTTGCTGGAGAACGAGTTGCTCTTGCCATCTCTTACCTCCTATCCATAGGGAAGCATCTCTTTTACTTTTTTCTCATTAACTGCAGCCATATATCGTGGGCGTTTAAGGCGTAGTCTCCTTCTGCTATTTTTCTTCCGCATTAAATGACTCCTTCCGGCCTGTGCTCTCTTCAACTTCCCGGAAGCAGTAATCTTTATTCTCTTCTGCACTGCTTTTTTAGTTTTTATCTTTGGCATACAATCCTCCTATTTATGCTTGGGGAAAAGTATACAGATAATATTTCTCCCTTCATGCGTAGGTGGTTTCTCCACACTGGCAATATCCTCCACATCTTGAAGCACCCGTTTAATTAGATTATCTCCCATTTCGGGATGAACCATCTCTCTTCCCCGAAACCATATTCTTATTCTTACTCTGTCTCCTTTCTCCAGAAATTTCCTTAACGCTCTCAGCTTTACCTGATAGTCATGTTCTTCTATACGAGGTTTGAATCGAATTTCTTTAAAATGGACTTTCTTCTTTTTAGCCTCTTTTTCTCTTTTCTCCTGCTGATATTTAAACTTACTGTAGTCTAATATCCTGCATACTGGAGGGTCAGCCTGAGGAGCAACTTCTACCAGATCAAGGTTTCTCTGCTGAGCTATACGTAGACCCTCTTGTGTGGGGACTATTCCTATCTGATTACCATGCTCATCTATCAACCGGATCCGTGATGCTTTTATCTGATAATTTACCCGAATTCTTCTATTCAATCTTCTCCTTGCCCTTGGTATCTATTTCTTTTTTCAACCCTGCAATCAATTGGGATACAGTTTTTGTCCCCAAGTCTCCACGGAGTTTGGATCGTAAAGAAACAGTCTCACTTTCCTCTTCCCGTTTGCCAAAGATCAACATATAAGGCACCTTTTCCAGCTGTGCCTGGCGAATTTTATAATTCAGAGTTTCGTTTCTATTATCCAGTCCCACTCTTACTTTCTCTTGCTGTAATATTTTCTTCAATTTTTCACCATATGCAAGAAATTTTTCTGAAACTGGGATCAATCGCACCTGTTCCGGCGCCAACCATAATGGGAAATCTCCGCCATAATGTTCGATAAGTGTCCCCAGAAATCTCTCCAGACTACCCAGAATTGCCCGATGAACCATTATGCATCGCCGGGGCTGCCCATCTTCTCCAATATAGGTAACATCAAATCTCTCGGGCCCGGCAAAATCACATTGAATTGTTGCACACTGCCATAACCTGCCAATTGCATCTCTAAGTTTTATGTCAATTTTAGGGCCATAAAAAGCCCCTTCTCCCTCACATATCTGATAATCAATCCTCAGTTCTTCCAGAGCGTCTTTTAATGCCTGGGTGGCTCTATCCCATTCTTGTTGAGATCCAATATAATCTTCAGGTTGCGTACTCAATTCCACCTCAAAATCCTCAAATCCAAAATCAGCCATAATCTCTGTTGTAAATAAAATCACATCCTTAATCTCATCTCGCAATTGGTGCTCTGTGCAGAAAATATGAGCGTCATCCTGAGTAAACCCTCTTACTCTGAGAAGACCGTGTAGAACTCCTGTCTTCTCATGGCGATAAACATTGCCAAGTTCAAACAATCGCAATGGAAGTTCCTTATAACTTCTTCTTTGAGATTTAAATATCAATATATGTCCCGGACAGTTCATAGGTTTTATGGCATATTGCACATTATCAACTTCAAATAAATACATATACTGGCGATAATAATCCAAGTGACCAGAAGTCTGCCAGATTTCTGCTCTCATAATCTGAGGAGTAATAACCAACTGATAATTTCTTTCAAGATGTTTTTCCAAGATATAATCCTCTATTATTCTTCTCACTATTGCCCCTTTGGGGAAATAAAAAACAAGTCCTGGTCCTGCAGACTCAAAAAATCCAAACAACCTAAGTTCTTTTCCTAATCTCCGATGGTCCCTCTTTTCTGCCTCCTGTAAATGGCGAAGATAATCCTCAAGTTCTTTGGGAGTAAAAAATGCCGTGCCATAAATTCGCTGCAACATTTTTCGGGATTCATCTCCCCGCCAATAAGCACCGGCTATGGATAGAAGTTTAAAGGCTTTAATTTCCGAAGTTGATTTTACATGAGGACCACTACACAAATCTACAAAATCTCCATGGCGGTATATACTTACTTTTTCATCTTCAATCTCATCCAGTATTTCCAGTTTATATATCTCACCCATATGTTCAAAAAGTTTGCGAGCCTCTTGTTTAGAAATTATTTCCTGTTTAAATTCATAATCCTGGGCAATTATTTCCTTCATCTTTTCTTCTATTTTTTTCAAATCGTCTGGAGTAAATTTGTGTTCCAGATCAAAATCATAATAAAAACCATTTTCTATTGCCGGCCCAATTCCTAATTTGGCATCCGGAAAAAGTTGTTTTACTGCACTGGCCAGAATATGGGCAGTGCTATGTCTCAATTTCTGTAATTCATCTACTTTCATTTTTCATGTTATAAAAATGGGCCCAGGTGGACTTGAACCACCGACCTTCACGATGTCAACGTGACGCTCTAACCAACTGAGCTATGGGCCCTTTAATTTTTTTATAGTGTAATGAGAAAAGTGTTAGGTGTAAAGTTATTTTAAATTTATATTCCTCCTGTACTTTTCCCTTCTCATCCCCCCTGCCGGGGGCCGGACTCGAACCGGCACGTCCCTTACGGGACATCGGATTTTAAGTCCGATGCGTCTGCCAATTCCGCCACCCCGGCCCTTGTTGGCTTATGGCAAATGGCATATAGCAAGCAGTTTTGCGGATTCTTCCCCGTCCACTAACTGCCTTTTCACTTTTTGTTCAAAGAACAACCATGCGCTAAAATTATTTACGAGGAAACTTTTTATACCAGAGTTCCTCTATCCGATTTAAAATGTACTCTCCAGTTTTATGCTTTCTCCACAGCGGTAACCTCTCTATTCTATCTTTTTCTATTAAAACCAGAGACACAGGATTACCTCCAAATGGAGGTGTTAGTTCATCAAGAGTGGCACTGACCATCAAATCCAATTTATGCTCTTGGAATTTTTTAATTGCTTTCTCTATTGATTTTTCCTTTTCTAGAGAAAAACCTACAATTAATCTTTTATTCCTCTGCCTCTTTTTAGCCAGAGCCCCCAGTATACTTTCGGAAGCTTTTAACTTAAGAATAAGGACTTTTTGATCGCGAGGAATCTTTCCACTGAATTTTTTCTCGGGTAAAAAATCAGGAACCGCTGCTGCCATTACAATCACATCTGCCCAATCATAATTGATTTCCATAGCCTGTCTTAACTGGTGATACTCTTCAACCTCAATCCATTCCTTCACTCCCTGTGGTCTTAAAAAATTGCATACTCCCACAACTGCCTTTACTTGATGTCGACGTAAAAGGGCTGCTTCCAGAATTTTATACCCCAAGGTTCCAGTAGACCGATTAGTAATGAATCTCACATCATCTATGTAAGCTCGCAATGGCCCCAGAGAAATTAAGATTTTCATCTCACCAGTTCCTCAACCTTAGCAACAATATCTTCAATATCAGCAAGCCTTCCTTCTCCTTCATGACCACAGCTTAACCATCCTTTATAGGGCCCCAAGAAAAGATAGCCAGCATTTTTTAATTTTTTAATATTTTCCTGGATAATCGCATTCCTATACATGTTTTCATTCATAGCTGGACATATAAGAGTCTTCACTTGAGATGAAATTACTGTTAGAGTAAGCAAGTCAGATACAATACCATTTGCAAGTTTAGAAATAAAACTGGCGGTGGCTGGTACTATTAAAATTATCTCTGGCCATTCTCCCAGCTGAACATGCAAATTTTTATGTTCAAATATATCAGTATATACCTCGTTACCAGTCAATGCTCGAAATGTTAAAGGAGTTATAAATTTCAGGGCCCCAGGAGTCATTATTGTTTTCACCTCATAACCTTTCTGCACAAATTTACTTGTTAACTCACAGGCTTTATATGCTGCAATACTACCAGTTATCCCCAGGAGAATTTTTTTCATTTCACCATCCGATATTTAAGTCTCCCCTCTTCCAGTTCTCTTATAGCATAAGTGGTGGGTTTTTGTGGTAATGTTCTTGCCTCCTGAGAGGCTTTTTCAGCAACCTCTATGGCTCGCTGAGCCCCAATCAGAACTGCTTTGTAAATACTATCTATGTTCTTGGTCACTTTATCATAATTCACATAAGACATCTTTTACTACCTCCTTTACAATCTTTCTCTCTACCCTTGCACGTTGAGCATAAATTATATATTTTACCAGTGTTACCGCTTTGTTCAACTTATCATTTATCACATAATAATCATAATTGTACACTTTTTTTATTTCCCTAATTGCCAGCTTCAATCTTCTGGCAATCACCTCTTTCTTTTCATTTCGTTTCTCCATTCTATTTTTTAACTCTGAATAACTGGGCGGAAGAATAAAAATAGTGCAGGCAGATGGAATTTTAGACTTAACCTGTTCCGCTCCCTGGACATCTATACATAGTAAAGCATCTTTACCTGATCTCATTATGGTTATAACTTCTTTTTTTAAAGTTCCATAAAAATCATTTAAAACCTTTGCCCATTCCAGAAAAGCATCTTTGGCAATGAGAGACTGAAATTCTTTTCGAGAGATAAAATAATAATCTTTACCCTCCACCTCTCCTGGTCTTCTTTCTCTAGTGGTACAGGAAATCGTTTTCTGTAATTTCGGCACACTTTTCAATAACAAATGTGAAATAGTAGTCTTACCCACTCCTGATGGCCCGGAAATGATAAACAATCTATTTTTGAACTTCATTTAATCTCTGAATTAGGGTTTCAGGATTTAGCGAGGAAAGAATTATATGATTACTGGTAGTAATTATCAACGAGCGGGTTTTGCGACCATTGGTAGCATCTATCAATCGCCCATTTTTATCTGCAGTTTCTCTCAGTCGTCGCGCAGGTTTGGAATCAGCATTTACCACTGCCACTACTTTATCAACCATCACACAATTATTGTAGCCAATGTTTAAAACCATTATTCGATATTCAAAGCTTGTTCCCTTATTTTTTCAATCTCCGCCTTTATTTTAACTGCATAGCGAGGAGTGCGAGGAGACAATGCTTTTGAGGAAAGAGTATTTACCTCGCGATGCATCTCCTGAGCCAAAAAATCCAGTTCCCTACCAATTACTCCTCCTTTCTCCAGAAGATTATGCCCGGCTTTAAGATGGCTTTTTAAACGTACTATCTCCTCAGATGTGGAAGGCGGTGTGGGGGGTTCCTCTGGTTTCAAAACTTTAACCTCCTCCTCTATCGCTTTTAACAATTGCTTCTCTTTTATTTTTTCCAAAGTTTCAATCAATTCTAAATTACGTTCAATCCTTTTCAATCTTTCTTGAATATCTTTCTTCAAACTCTGACCTTCCTTCTCCCTGCTTTTTACTAAGGCTTGGAGAGCCGCATTGCAAGCATGGAGAATTGCCTGTCTTTTTTTAGCATGAGGAATTCTGGGTTGAATTTGTTTCACTACGCCAGGATAACTTAAAATATAATGAATGTTTAAAGGTTGAGAAATCCCATGTCTCTTTTCTACTTCTTTTTCCAGTTTTAATAGTTTTCGAAATAGAGCATCATCTATTTCTAGATCAGGCCCTTCTTCATAAACAAAATTGAGACTGAGATAGACCACTCCCCGCTTAACGAACCCCTTTACAATTCTTTTTATCTCGATATCGAGACGGAGAAACTCGTCAGGTAATTTAGTGTTAACCTCTAAATATCTATGGTTAACACTTTTCACCTCCACTGTACAGGAGAATCCTTCACCCCTAATACTGGCCCTCCCGTAACCAGTCATACTGCGAATCACCCCTTTATCAAGGCTTTTCATATCCATACCCTCTTTTTTATATTTCCAATTCTTATAACTTTTGTGGGATAAAGATCAAAAATAATTTCGTCAGGTTCAAACCACAATTTTATTTCCCGTTCTGCCTCTTGTTCATTGGCAGAAGCATGAATTACATTTTCATACAGTCCTTTTGTAGTGATTCTGCCATACTGCCCGCGAATAGAAGTGGGACTTGCTTCTTCCGGATTAGTGGCTCCTGCAATCTCTCTAACCCTGCGAATAGCATCTTCTCCCCAATAGACCATGGCCATTACTTTTTTGCGCTGATGAAGTTCTCCCTGAATATAACGAATGAGTTCTTCAAAAAATGGCTGATCCTTAAGATGGTTGTAATGCTCTTCCGCAAGCTGGCGGGAAACTCTTACAATTTTGGCTGCAATTATTTCCAACTTGGTTTCAGAAAGCCTGGTAAGGATATTGCCGGTAAGAGATTTCTTCAATCCGTCTGGCTTTATAAGTATCAGAGTTTGATTAAGCATCACTCCTCCCCACAGATTATATTTACTAATCTGTGAAGATCTTCATTATCTAAAAACTGGATTTCCATTCTTCCGCCTTTTCGCGTTGTTATTATTCGCACCTTGGTTCCCAGTTTCTGCTGTAATTTTTCTATTATATGCATCATATTAGGGTCAAGTAAAGTTGTTTTTTTTATTGCTCTTACTTTCTCCTCTACTTTTCTGACACTCAATTTCTTGTGTTTGATCTCAGCAACGAGTGTCCGCATCTCATCTTCGTCTTTAACCATAAGAAGTGCCCGGGCATGCCCGGGAGTAATATACCCTTCCTTGATTTCCTCTTGAATATCAGCAGGAAGATTCAGCAGACGAATGGTGTTGGAAATAGTAGAAAAATCTTTCCCAACTTCATTAGCCACTCGTTCTAAAGAATATCCATATTCCTCTATCAGCTTTTTATAAGCAGTAGCCTCTTCAATAGGATTGAGATTTGTTCTTTGGATATTTTCTACCAGAGACTTTCTCAGATATTCCACCTCCTCAGCATTCTCCACCACTACTGCAGGAATTTTTTCCCACCCCAGTTTTCTTATTGCCCGGACCCTTCTTTCTCCTGCAATGAGAATATATTCATTGCCAGACTTTGTCACCACTATAGGTTGTAAGAGTCCATCATTTGCAATTGACTTTTTCAGTTCCTCTATCTCCCCCTCATTAAAATTTTCTCGAGGCTGAAGAGGATTGAATCTTATTTTGGAGACCTCAATTTCAGTAAGAGGCCCTTTAGGTTCCGATTCCAGTTTGGGAGGAATCAGGGCTGATAGCCCCTTCCCCAATCCTTTCTTTTTCTCCTTCTCCATATCTTTTTCTTAACCTCTGTTTAACCTCCTCAGCAAGTCGATTATAACAATATGCTCCTACTGAACTAGGAGCATATATCTGAATAGGTGAGCCATAACTGGGGGCTTCTGCCAGCCGAACATTCCTGTGGATAACTGTGTGGAAAACCAGATCATTAAATTTTTGCCGCAGTTCCTGCTCAACATCATAAGCAATTCTGGTTCTATAATCAGCCATTGTAAGCAAAATTCCCAAAATGTCAAGTTTTGGGTTTATTCTATCCTTTATTAAGTTTAATGTATTAAGAAAATCCACTAATCCCTCCAAGGCATAAAATTCAGTCTGGATAGGAATAATTACCAAATCGCTTGCTACCAAGGCATTGATAGTCAAAATACCAAGAGAAGGAGGAGTATCAATTATTATAAGTGGGAAATCATGCTTTTCTGCCTTCAGTCGTTTATGTAATTTAAACTCTCTATCTTCATCTTCTATAAGTTCTATCTCTGCCCCACAAAGCGAAATATTCGCAGGCAGGATATAGAGATTGCTAACCTTGGTAGACTGAACCACTGTTTCCATTGCCTCCCCCGCTAAAAACTCATATACAGAACCAGCAATTTGATTCTTATCTATTCCCAATCCTGAGGTGGTATTTCCCTGAGGATCGAAATCTATAAGAAGAATCTTGTCCATACTTATTGTCGCCAGCCCTGCACTGAGATTGATAGCAGTAGTAGTTTTCCCCACCCCTCCTTTTTGATTACAAATTGCAATAATCATTTTTCACGTGAAAAATTCATTTCCTCAATTTCTGAATACAAAGCATAAAAACAGAATTGGTCAACCAATAAAGTACAAGACCTGCAGGAAATTTGTAGAAGATAAATCCGAACAGGAGAGGCATTATCCACAATCCGGATGAGGAAGTGGAGGTAGGTGAGTGCTTTTGCTGAAAATACATTATTCCTGCCATCAATATTGGAAGCAAATTTATCTCATTGCCAATAAGGGGTATACTATGTTTGAGCACTACAAGTTTATCAGGTTCCGCTAGGTCCTTAATCCATAAAAACCCAGCGTTCTTCAACTCATATGATCTCAATAAAGTGTTATAAAGAGCAATAAAAACTGGCAACTGCAGCAACATTGGAAGACATCCACTCATGGGATTGACCCCATATTTACGATAAAGCATGAGCACTTCTTTATTCATTGCCTGAGGGTTGTCTTTGTATTTTTCTCGCAGAGCCTGAATTTCTGGCTGTAGTTCCTGAAGTTTCTTCATGCTCCGGAACGATTTGTAGGTAAGAGGCAAAAATATAAGATTAAATAATAGTGCTAATACTATAATTGCTATCCCATAATTGCGAGTTATTTTCCAGAGTCCTTCCAGCATTTTTTTCACTATATTGCTTAAAAAGCCATAATCTAACAATTTTAACCATTTTTTAGAATACTTTGCCAAAATTTTCTCAGAATTAGGGCCAAAATATCCATTTAACTCAATTTTATTCTTTTTTCGACTTATAATTTTTATACCAAAAACCGGTTCATCAGGTGAAGATACAATCTCAACACTGATGTTTCCCTGAGGGTCAAAAAGCAGGGAATAATAGCGAGTAGAAAGAGCAAACCAGTCTATCCCCTGCATGTTTCCTCCATTTTTATATAATTTCGCAGGTTTCATAATTATTCTCTGGCCATTATTGGCACAGAATATAAACCGGTAATATCTCTGCTCTCGAAAAGGAAGTTTCACTTTTTTGGGGAACCAGAAGGTCAAACTATCTTCACCATAAAACTGGGCAGTAAAATGTTGATCTTTCCATCTATATAGTCGGCTAACTCCTTTCTCTTTCTTAAATTTTATAACCGTATCATGAATAAATGGAGAAAATGATACGGTTGATACGGTTGGAGTTAATAACCCTAATCCTTTGTATTTCAAAGAATAAATAGTTTTTTCTCCGCTAGGCTCTTTATAATCTACCCCCAGAATTGCTCCATTGTCGAGATTTATGTCGATTTTTAATCTTTTGTTTTCAATAACCGTATCATTAACCGTATCATTTTTAGTTTCGGAGGTGAACTCAACCGTATCATTTTTACTAACCGTATCATCCAATTTTTTTACCGATATATTATGGTTCATTTCTTGGTTACTGACAACCTGAGGCTTGTATCCAACCCATTTCAAATAATAGGGATACAAAAGGATAATAATCATTGAGATCAAAATTGCAATAAATGCTCTTTTCTCCATTTTATCTTACTGGATCATATCCTCCTGGAAATAATAGATTACATTTTAAAATTCTTTTTATCCCCAGAATTCCACCTTTAATAACTCCTTTCTTTTCTATCGCCTCTATAAAATACTGGCTACAGGTAGGATAATATCGACATTCTACAGGAAGATAAATTGCAAGATATTTTTGATAGAATTTAATAATAGTTTTAATTATCGCTTTCAATTTTTTCCAACACTGGTTTCATTTGGTGATAGACCGTATGGAAATTCCATTTTTCTGGCCCTACTGCTTTCTTCAAAAGACACAGGAAATCCCTGCCAGCAAGTTTGGAACTCTCTGTTATAAAAACCTCGCGTACCAACCGCCTTAATCGATTACGAGCAACTGCTCTTTTCACCTTCTTTTTGGGAATAATTATTGCAAGCCGAACCAAATTATGTTCAGCCTTGTGCACAGATAACAAAAAATTAGGGGTATGATATTTCTTGCTATCGCGGATGATATGTTCTATTTCTTTTTTAGAATTAATAGAAACCACCTTCCCTTTTTTAAACTGCAATTCTTGCTCTTCCTTTTTTCCTTCTGCGAGCCAGCACCTTGCGGCCTGCTTTGGTTTTACTTCTTTTTAAGAAGCCGTGCCTTCTCTTCTTTTTCAAATTTGTCCTGGGACGTAAATTCTTCTTCAATTCTACCACCTCCTGTTCGCGACAATTATAGAGGATGGATGAAATTAAATCAACATTAATTATTGAAAATCACTTCTATCATGGTATAATTTAAGCACTATGCAACTCAATCTCGGGATTTGGGATAGGGTAAAGGAAAAATTTATTTCCGAATTTGGATCCCATACTTATAAGTTCTGGATAGAGCCACTAGAAATTGAAGAAGTAGAAGAGGGGGTTTTGGAATTAAAAGCCCCTAATATTTTTTTTGCTGACTGGATAAGAGAAAGGTATATTGAAAAAATTCTACAATATCTAAAAGCGGTTTCTGGCAAAGAATATCGTCTCAAACTTTCAATTGCAGAGAGGCCTCCTCAACAGAAAATTACTCCCTCTACTCAGGTAATATCAAAACATATTCTGGAAAGATTAAACCCTAATTATACTTTCAGTGACTTTGTAGTTGGAGAATGCAATAAACTTGCCCATGCTGCAGCATTGGCCGTTAGTAGTTCTCCAGCCAAGGCTTATAACCCTCTGTTTATTTACGGAGGCGTAGGTTTAGGTAAAACTCATTTACTTCACGCCATTGGACATGAAATAATAAATCGTTATCCTCATTTTCGCGTACAGTATATCTCCAGTGAAGAATTTACCAATCAACTTGTTCAGGCCATTCAGACTCAAACCACTGCCAAATTCCGAGAGAAATATCGTAATATCGATCTTCTTCTTATAGATGATATCCATTTTTTGGCAGGTAAGGCTGGTATCCAGCAAGAATTTTTTCACACCTTTAATGCTCTCTATGATGCTCATAAACAGATTGTAATTTCCAGTGATCGCTCTCCCAAAGAAATTCCAGAACTGGAAGAACGCCTCGTATCACGATTCCATTGGGGCTTGGTTGTTGATGTTCAAAAGCCGGATTATGAAACCAGGATGGCAATTCTGCAAAAAAAGATCCAGCGCTTTCAGATTACAATTCCTCATGAAGTTCTTGCCTACATTGCTGAGAAAATTTCTTCCAATATTCGAGAATTAGAAGGTGCATTGTTAAGAGTAGTCGCACATGCTACATTAATAGATGAGCAAATAAGCCTTGCTCTGACAAAAAAAATCCTTCATGACATGATTCAGGAAACTAAAGCCAGATTAAATATACCCTATATTTTGGAAAAAACTGCTGCATTTTTTAATTTATCTGTGGCGGATCTGAAAAGTAAATCCCGTAAGAAATCGGTAGTGTTTCCGCGACAAATTGCAATTTATCTTATTCGAAAGCATACTGATGCTTCTTTAAATGATATTGGAGAAGCCCTGGGAGGAAGAGACCACACAACCATTCTCCATGCTATTCAAAAAGTTGAACAGGAACGAGACGGCAAACTGAAAGGAATTGTGGATAAAATTGAAGGAAATTTGGTTACAACTACCTAAATAACTTGTGGAAAATTTGGGGATAACTGCTTTTTCCTTTTGGAATGTGGAAAAACACAAATATATCAACAGAATATACACAAACTGTTTTTTTTCTATTTCTTCTTATTTGAAAATGTTGCAACCTTTGTTAACAAATCCACATGGTTTATAAGTACTACTGAGATAAAAAACTATTAATAAAAGAAGGAGGTGTATTTTATGAAGGTTAAGGTTACACATGAAGAAATTACTAAAGGGTTACAGGATGTAATAACTGCTATTCCTACTAGATCTTCTCTTCCCATTCTTTCTAATTTATTACTGGAAACCAAAGAACAAAGTTTAAATATCACGGCTACAGATTTAGAGATATGTGTTAAAAAGCAAATACCTGCAGAAATTATTGAGCCTGGAAAGATTACCACTCCTGGAAAAAAATTCCACGATATTTTAAGAGAAGCCAGTGATGATGTTTTTGTTATAGAAGAGACCAAAGGTTTTGGAATGATTTTGAGAGGAGAGAAATTTTATGTGAAATTACTTGGTTTTTCTCCTGATGAATATCCAGACATTCCAGAAGTCAGTGGTAATGAATTGATTTTGAATACTAAGCTTGTTAAGGAAATGATTTCTAAAACTTATTTTGCTTGTTCTCGAGAAGAAACGAGATATGTTTTGAATGGAATTTTATTTGATTTTAGAGGACAGAATTTAAGAATTGTAGCTAGTGATGGCCGGAGATTGGCCTTATATCACAGTGAAATTGATACCAATTTTCAAGGAAAATATATTATCCCTCAGAAAGCAATTGTTGAATTATTGCGATTAATTGATAAAACAGAAAGCGATCAAATATTTTTAAAAATTTCAGACAGAAATAACCAAATATCATTTATTACTTCTAATACCGAATTAATTACCAGATTAATTGAAGGGGAATTTCCTAATTATGAAGATGTTATTCCTCAGGAAAGTTCTAATAAAATAAAATTAAAAACTTCTCGATTTTATCAAGCAATAAAACGAGCTAGTCTTTTGAGTACTGCAGAATCCATAGCAGTTAAATTAGAAGTTACAAAAAATAGTCTTACCGTTTCCAAAATAACACCAGAATTAGGTGAGGTTCGAGAAGAATTGGAAGTGGACTATAAAGGAGAGGATATGGTAATTGGTTTTAATCCCCAGTATTTATTAGATGTGTTAAAAACAATTTCGGAAGAAGAGATAGAAATGGAATTAAACGGTGCTGATAAGCCAGGAGTTATTAGATTAAACTCTTATTACATTTATCTTGTATTGCCAATGCAATTAGTATAAAATGCCAGATTCATTTAAAGAAAGTTTACATAACCTGTTACAAAAATTAGAAAAACAGAAATCACAATGGGAAAGAATTCTGAATGCCTGGAATCGAATTGGAGAAAAATTCAAAGATTATGCTCATCCTGCTTTGTTTCGTAAAGGAGTTTTGGTGATTGATGTTGATGACAGCAACTGGCTTTATTTTTTGAATCTTAAAAAGAAAGAGTTATTGGAAGAATTAAATAAAATACTTACATTTCCAGAAATTAAAGAAATTAGATTGAGGGTGAGATGACTAAAGAAAGGTATGATGCTACTACAATTCAGGTTTTGGAAGGAATAGAGGCAGTAAGAAGAAGGCCGGCAATGTATATTGGAGATACCTCGGTGAGGGGACTTCATCACCTTGTATATGAAGTGGTAGACAACAGTGTTGATGAAGCAATGGCTGGTTACTGCACCACCATTAAGGTTCGCATTCATTCTGATGGGAGTATTTCCATAGCAGATGATGGGCGAGGAATTCCAGTGGATTTGCATAAAACTGAAAAGAAACCAGCAGTGGAAGTAGTCTTGACTACTCTTCATGCTGGCGGAAAATTTGATCGCAGAGTATATAAAGTCGCTGGGGGACTACATGGTGTAGGAGTGTCAGTGGTTAATGCTCTTTCAGAATGGTTAGAGGTAGAGATAAGAAGAGATGGGAAGGTTTATCATCAACGCTATGAATATGGCAAACCAGTGACAAAACTTACTATTATTGGAAAAAGCAAGACTACCGGTACCAAAATTACCTTTAAACCTGACCCTGAAATATTTAAAGAGACCACAGATTTTAAGTTTGACATCATTACTAACCGTTTGCGAGAACTTGCTTTTCTAAATAAAGGACTGCGGATAATTCTGGAAGATGAACGTAGTGATAAATCTGTAGAGTATAAATTTAAAGGCGGGATTGTAAGTTTTGTAGAGTATCTTAATCAAAACAAGAATCCACTTCATAAAAAAATTATATACTTTGAACGCATTCGGGATTCAGTAATGGTAGAAGTGGCCATGCAGTATAACGACAGTTATACTGAAAATATATTCACTTATGCTAACAATATAAATACTGTGGAAGGAGGCACTCATTTGTCTGGCTTTCGATCAGCACTTACCAGAACAATAAACAATTATATCCGCTCTCAAGGATTGGTTAAAGAAAATGAATCTTTACCCTCAGGAGATGATGTTCGTGAGGGTTTAACAGCAGTGATTAGTGTTAAACTTCCTACTCCTCAATTTGAAGGTCAGACTAAAACCAAACTCGGCAATAGTGAGATTCAGGGAATTGTGGAATCAGTCGTAAATGAGGAACTGAGTTTCTTCTTTGAGGAGAATCCTTCTGTTGCTAAAAAAATTGCTGAAAAAGCGATTCTGGCCTGTCGGGCACGAGAGGCGGCCCGCAAGGCACGGGAACTTGCCCGCAGAAAAGAAGCCTTGGATTTAACTAGCAATTTGCCTGGTAAACTTGCTGATTGCTCAGAAAAGGATCCCCAGTTTTGTGAATTGTTTCTGGTAGAAGGAGATTCTGCTGGCGGTTCTGCTAAGCAGGCACGAGATAGAAGATATCAGGCAATATTGCCTCTAAAAGGGAAAATACTAAATGTAGAAAAGGCACGGCTGGATAAAATCCTTAAAAGTGAAGAAATCCAGATGATTATTAGTGCCCTTGGAACGGGAATTGAAGAGGAGTTTGATATTTCTAAGTTACGTTATCACAAAATAATTTTGATGTGTGATGCTGATGTTGATGGTTCCCATATCCGGACATTATTGTTGACATTTTTTTATCGCGAGATGAAACCATTAATAGAAGGGGGGTATATTTATATTGCTCAGCCACCATTATATAAAGTTAAAAGAGGGCAGCGAGAGGAGTATATTCAAACAGAAGAAGAGATGGCGCGATTAGTGCTGGAATTGGGAAGTGAGGGAATGAAATTAGTGTATAAAAACGCCAACATAACACTGTGGGGGAAGAAATTGTTAAATCTCCTTTTAATTCTGGTGGACATAAGAAAGGTATTAAAATTATTGGAAAAGAAACGGGTAAATCCAGGGCAGTATCTTAAAATGTGGAACCAGCGCCGTAAAGAAAAGCTCCCAATTTATCAGGTGCGCTTTAAGGATGAGTATAAATTCTTTTTCAGCGATGAAGAACTTAGTGCTTACATAGAACTGTTGGAAAAAAAATTGGGTAAAGAAATAGAGTTTGACGCTGAAGATATGAGTGTAGCGGGAGTGGAAGGGCTGGAAGTTATAGAAATATGGGAACAGATGGAGATGGTTAAACATATTAAGAAATTACAAGAGATGGGTTTTTCTCCAGGTGATATTCTAGGGAATAATACCCAGTCCAGAAAGTTTATGCTTACAAATAGTGAAAAAACTGAAACAAATTGCTTATTGGAAATTCTGGAATATGTGGATGCCAGTGGCAGAAAAGGACTGCAGATTCAGAGATATAAGGGACTAGGAGAAATGAATCCCTCCCAGTTATGGGAAACAACAATGGACCCTGACAGAAGAACTCTGGTTAAAATTACCTTGGAAGATGCTGTGGAAGCAGATAAAATTTTTTCTACTTTAATGGGGGATCAAGTAGAACCACGAAGAAATTTTATCCAAGACCATGCTCATGAAATAAGATATCTTGATATTTAATAGGGAGAATGCCAATGCCAGCAGATAAATTACAATTTGTGGATGTTAAAGATGAGATGAAGGATTCCTATCTCAGTTATGCTATGAGTGTGATTATTGGACGCGCTCTGCCTGATATTCGGGATGGTTTAAAACCAGTCCATCGCAGAATTCTTTATGCCATGAGGGAACTTGGTCTTTTACCTAACCGGCCTTATAGAAAATGTGCTCGTATAGTGGGGGAAGTTCTGGGGAAGTATCATCCTCACGGAGATATGGCAGTCTATGATGCTCTGGTCAGGATGGCTCAGGATTTCTCCATGCGTTATCCTTTAATTGATGGTCAGGGCAATTTTGGCTCAGTAGATGGTGATCCTCCAGCAGCAATGCGGTATACTGAAGCCCGGCTGGCAGATATTGCCATGGAGATGTTGAATGATTTGGATAAAGATACAGTTGATTTCCGACCCAATTTTGATGATAGTTTAACTGAGCCAGTTCTTTTACCTGCTAAAATTCCCAATCTGTTAATAAATGGTTCTTCTGGAATTGCTGTAGGCATGGCTACTAATATCCCTCCCCACAATTTGGGGGAGACGATCTCAGCCGTAATTGCCTATATAGATAATCCTGACATTGATATAAAAAAGTTAATGAGTTATCTTCCGGGACCAGATTTTCCTACGGGAGGAATAATATATGGCGTTGATGGGCTTAGAGATGCTTACCATACTGGGCGAGGGATAATCAAGATTCGAGCAAAAACCCAGATAGAAAAACTTAAGGGTAATCGCCAGGCAATAGTCATCAGAGAAATCCCCTACCAAGTAAACAAATCCAATTTAATTGAACAAATAGCCAATCTAGTGAGAGAAAAAAGAATTGATGGGATTTCAGATTTACGAGATGAGTCGGATAAAGAAGGTATCAGAATAGTAATTGAAATTAAAAAAGACCAGAATCCAGAAGTAATTCTCAATCAATTATTCAAACATACGCAGCTGGAAGTTTCTTATGGAATTATCTTTCTGGCTTTGGTTAATAATCGACCTCAGATTCTTAATCTTAAACAGTTAATTTCAGAATTTGTCCATCACCGCCAACAGGTGGTTATTAGAAGAACAAGATTTGAACTTGATAAAGCAGAAAAGCGTGCTCATATTGTAGAAGGGTTGAAAAAAGCACTGGTAGACATTGATAAAGTTATAAATATAATCCGCAGATCCAAAAATGTTTCTGAGGCTAAGGAAAAATTAATGAAGCAATTGAAACTCAGTGAAGTTCAGGCCCAGGCAATCCTGGAAATGCAATTGCAGAGATTGACCCGCCTGGAAAGAGAAAAGCTGGATCAGGAATATCTGGAATTAATAAAGAAAATCCAATTGTATAAAAGTATTCTGGCCAGTGAGAAGAAAGTAATGGAGGTAATTAAACAGGAGTTGAATGAGGTAAAAGAAAAATATGCTGATGGCAGACTTACTGAAATTGTGGGTGAAGTTAAGGAAATAAAAATAGAGGATCTGATTGCAGAGGAGGATATGGTAGTAACAATTTCCAATCAGGGATATATAAAAAGAGAATCACTTACTGCCTATCGGCGGCAGAGAAGAGGAGGGAAAGGAGTCATTGGGATGAGTCTTAAAGAGGGGGATTTTGTCAAACATTTGTTTATTGCCTCCACTCATGACTATATGTTATTTTTCACCAACAAGGGTAAAGTTTATGGCCTTAAAGTTCATGAAATACCTCCCGGCACTAGAACCTCACGGGGAAAAGCCATTGTAAATTTGTTGAATCTGGCTAAAGAGGAAGTTATATCAGCCTCGATTCCAGTTAGAGAATTTGAGGATGATAAATATCTTATTCTGGCCACGGCCTATGGGGTTATAAAAAAGATGGCCTTATCTGATTTTAAAAACCCCCGGCGAGGAGGAATT
>CBEUCN010000012.1:0-23401 GCA_965541635.1 uncultured bacterium | reverse complement strand
GTTATGAAACTGATTATAAAAAGTAAAGGAATGGCAATAGCAAACCTCTTCAGGACATAGGAAATCATAAATTTGAATTATAACATGAATACACTTATTCTTTCTATATTTTTGACTTCGGGAAGGAAAAAAGTTATCATTTAAATATATGGACGAAGGCCGATTGAAAAAGATTAAAAAGTTTATGAAACTTAACCCTGAACAGCAATTGCAGTGGGCACTTTCCCAGGCCCATTTCTTTCAGTCTCTATTGCCTTCTAAACATAAAAAAATTGTAAAGAAATTTAGAGATGCCAAAAGAAACGATACCTGAGAAGACAATAAACGCTTTAAAAGTTCTCTCCCAAGCCAAAGTAAAATTTGTGGTCATAGGGGGAAGTGCTTTAGTTCTCCATGGTATTCCCAGAGCAACTCTGGATGTGGACATTATGGTTCCTGCAGATAGGGAAAATTTAATAAACATATTTCTGCATTTAAGCAAGTTAAAACTCCATACAGATCAGGAGCAGTTATTGCGACTGGTCGATAAACCTCCACTCCTCATCGGACAGTGGCTGACGTTCAAGGATGCAAAGGGCTATGAGCTGATAGATGTACTCCTAGAGGATGAAAAAAAATTCCAGAGAATATATCGGAATTCAAAGTTAAGGAGGGGAAAAAATTTTAGTCTTAGGGTCATCTCCTTAAACGACCTTTTAAAAATGAAAAAAGACTCCTCGAGAGCAATTGACAAAGCGGACTTGGAACTAATAAAGGAAAGGCTGAAACTAGAGAAAAAGAAATGAATTTTGAACTCGTTTTAGAAAATTTAATTCCGGAGTTTGAAAAAAACAGAATTCGCTATGCTCTGATTGGAGGATTTGCCCTGGGGGCTTGGGGCATACCACGGGCTACGATGGATTTGGATTTTTTAATTCACAAGAAAGACTTGAATAAATTAGATGAGATTCTTACTAAAATGGGGTATAAACTTCGCTTCCGGAGCGAAAATGTCTCCCAGTATAAGTCAAATAAAAAGGATCTAGGCTCTCTGGATTTTCTTCATGCCTTTAGAGAAATTTCACTGAAAATGTTAGCCAGGGCGGAATTCAAGGATGTCCGGAGAGGAAAATTAAGTATCAAGGTAGCTCGTCCCGAGGATATAATCGGCCTGAAAATCCAAGCCATGGCTAACGATCCCCAAAGGAAATTAAAGGAACTTGCGGATATAGAGGCAATCCTCAGGCTTTATAAGAGAAAAATAAACTGGAAACTAATCCAGGAATATTTTCAGCTATTCAAACTGGAGGATGAGTTTAAATTTTTAATGCAGGTTCTTAAAAATGCCTAAGGATAAGAAAAAGAGGGATAGATATTTAATCAAATTGAAAAAGGATTTCCGGATAATGGAAGGGAATAAATACAATCCCAATATAGACCTCGATTATTACATTAAGTTTCTTACTCAATTTAACAGGATATTCAAACTCAAGAGAAAAAGCTCACGGGCCCTGCGGGGTAACCATTTCAAACTCTGACCTATCTACACCTCCACTGTGAATGATGGAAGTAGTTAGGAAAGCGAGGTTAGGATTGGGTTTTTATATAAATTTCCTCAATATTATGGAAAGCACCACCGTAAGGAGTAGGTCTCAAATTACCGAATTTGTTCCTTACTGCAAACATGCTTTCTGAAAGAACAGTATAAATTAAAGGAAGTTCTTCACTGGCAATTTGCTGCCATCTGTCATAAAGTCTTTTTCTCTTTTCTCTGTCCAGTGTTTGAACCCCTTTTATGAAAATATCGTCTATCTTTTTTTCCCACTGGGTAGCAGGTTTTTTCTGCTTGGGATACCAGACATGCAAATGCCCTGAGGAAAGCCATACATTACTACCAAAATGGGGTTCTATCCCTCCAGTAAAACCAATCACCACTGCTTCCCAGTCATAATCAGCCACTAATTTGGAAACCAGATTATTAAACTCCAGAGGCAAAAAATTAACCTTTATGCCGATTTTTTTAAGGTCATGTTTAATTATCTCACAGATTTTTACCCGAATTGGATTTTCAGCATTGGTATATAAGTTAAACTCCACCCTGTGTCCCTGCTCATCTTCTAAAAATCCATCCTTATTCCTATCCATTAACCCCATTTCCGCAAGAAGTTGTTTTGATTTATCAGGGTTATAAGGATATGTATGTACATCAGGATTATAAAAATAACCAGAACTGGGGGACATGGGACCGTATTGAGGATATCCAAACCCATTAAGAACTATATCTATCATTGATTTTCTATCCAGAGCATAAGAAATAGCCTGACGGAAGCACTTATCACAAAACCATTTTAATTTATAAGGTTTAACATATGGCTTTTTTGTTCTGGGATTTACTTCTATATTTTGATTAAAAACTATAAAATTAGAACCAAAAGCAGGCCCAGAAAGATAAATTTTAAAACTCTCTTTCTTTTCCAGAGGTTTTAAAAGAGGGAAATCTTCACCTCGCATGAGATAATAATCAACTTCCTTATCTAGAAATTTAAGCAATGCTGTATCCTGATTCTGAACAACTACAAACCTGATCCCTTCCAGATAGGGTAAGTGATTGCCCTGTTTGTCCTTCTTCCAGTAATAAGGATTTCTCTTCAGCTCTATCAATTGCCCAGGGATGTATTTTTTCAGCATAAATGGCCCTGTACCTACTATATTTTGAAGATCTTCTGCCAGTGTCCATGCAGTGTTGAATTTACCTTGCTTTACTATCTCTTCCAGTTTGTGTTTGGGTAAAATTTCCTGCCCCATTGCCATTAAAAAAGGAGCATAAATACCAGGGAGGGTGAATCTCACAGTATATTTGTCTATCTTCTCAACCTTAAATGGCTTACCTTCTATTTTCAAAATGTCACCAGCGCTAGAGGGAATTTGGGGATTATAAATTAATTGGTTAAATGTAAATACCACATCATCCGCAGTAAATTCTTCTCCATCATTCCACCTCACATCCTTCCTCAAATAAAAAGTCCAAACCCTGCCATCAGGACTCACATCCCATCTACATGCAAGATTGGGTTCTACTTCCAGAGTCTCTGCATTTATTCTGGTTAACCCCTCAAAGATAAGTGATGTAATCTGAGTGGTGGATGTTTCTTTTGCCAGTATGGGATTGAAAGATTTGGGATCAGATGTGGTGGCTAAATACAGATATCCGCCATATTTTCCTTGTCGTGTAGAAGTGTTATAACTGGGAAATTGACTGCAGGAGATGAGCAGAAGAGAAAATAATAAAAATTCTCTCATTATTATTTGTGAGAGGTGCTTTCAGATTTCTCAACTCTTTCCAGAAGAGACTTGCTCTGGATTGTGGACATTTTGGCAAGAAGTAAACTCAGAAGTAAAAAAAGTGTGGCCAAGACTGATGTGGCTTTTACTAACACATTGGTAACTTTGGGACCAAACATTGATTGAAATGCTCCTCCCAGAGTCTCAGAAAGCCCACCACCTCTCCCTCTTTGAATAAGAACAACCGCTATAAGTAAAATGCATACTATTATGTAAATGCCCAGCAAAAGGGAATACATATTCTTACCTCCTGATTTTCACAGCCATACCTTTTCTCACTATTTGAGAGAAACTCTCCACCCTCAAACTTGCCCCTCCCACAAGCACACCATCTATATCTTTCTCAGCCATAAGCTCCTCTATATTATCCGGTTTTACACTTCCTCCATAAAGGATTGAAACCCCCTCGGCAATCTGTTTTCCATAAAGCTCTGTTAGTTTCTGACGAATAAATGCCTGAACATCCTCTGCTTGCTGGGGAGTAGCATTTACTCCGGTACCAATTGCCCACACTGGTTCGTAGGCAATAATAACATTCCTCATATTTTCTCCTGATAAATCCTTCAGTCCACCAATAAGTTGAATCTCTACTATCTCTAAGGTCTTACCTGCTTTGCGTTCTTCTAATTTTTCTCCCAAACAGAAAATCGGTTTAAGTCCTGTTTCCAGTGCAAGTTTTATCTTGCGATTTACTATCTGTTCGTCTTCACCAAAATATTTCCTTCTCTCAGAATGTCCTATTATAACATATTCACAACCTACATCTTTAAGCATCAAAGGGGAAATCTCCCCAGTATAAGCACCTTCCTTTTCCCAGAACATGTTCTGAGCACCAAGCAAAATATCGCTATCCATAATCACATCTTTCACTTCTGACAGGGCAGTAAAAGGAGGGCAGATTATTATCTTACATTCTTCTATTCCGTATAGTTCCCGCAAAAGGCCATTAGCGAGTTCTATTGCCTCCCCAATTCTTTTATGCATCTTCCAGTTACCGGCAAAAATTATTTCTCTATTCATCTCACTTCTCCCTTAAGGCAGCGATACCTGGAAGAGTTTTTCCTTCTAGATATTCCAGAGATGCTCCTCCACCAGTAGAGACATGATCAAACTTATCAGCCAGTCCAAATTTTTCCAGGCAAGCAAGAGTATCTCCACCACCGGCAACCTTAATCGCTGGCAACTGAACAACGAATTCTGCCACCTGCCTGGTACCAGTTGCAAATTTATCCATCTCAAATATACCCAGAGGCCCATTCCAGACAATCATCTTAGTATCTTTAAGTTCCTGCTTGAAAATCTCAACTGTTTTGGGACCAATATCTACTGCAATTTTCCCCTCAGGGATCTCCAATCCTACAATTTCAGTTTGAGCCTCAGGATCTATCTTCTCCACTACTATATGGTCCTGCGGTAATATAATTTTTTTATCCCGCTTCTGTGCATTCGCTAAAAGTTGTCCTGCTATTTCTATTTTATCTTCTTCCAGTTTAGAACTACCAATAGGAATGCCCTGGGTTTTTAAAAATGTATAAGCCATTCCACCTCCAATAAGAATCTTATCTGCAAGATTTAAAAGATTCTCAATTACTCCAATCTTATCCGAGACCTTGGCTCCTCCCAAAATAGCATAAAATGGCTTCTCAGGACTGTGAAGTATCTTCTCAAAATATTCTATTTCTTTCATAAGCAAAAACCCTGCTGCTGCTGGCAGATAATCAGGAACTCCTACAACAGAGGCATGAGCACGATGGCAGGAACCAAAAGCATCATTTATAAACACATCTCCCAGTTTTGCAAGTTGTTTTGCAAACTCAGGATCATTTTTTTCCTCTTCCGGATGGAACCTGACATTTTCTAAAAGTAAAATCTCACCTTCCTTAAGTTTACTTACTGCTCTTTCAACTTCTTCTCCCACACAATCATCCACTTTTTTAACTTCCTGTCCCAGAAGTTCAGATAATCTTTTAGCCACAGGCGTTAACCTCAATTCCTCCACAACCTTTCCTTTGGGTCTGCCCAGATGGCTCATGAGAATCACCTTTGCTGACTGTTCCAGAGCATATTTAATTGTGGGAAGTGCTGCCTTTATTCTGGTATCATCGCTAACCTTTAAATCCGGAGTCAAAGGAACATTAAAATCCACCCGCATGAGAACTCTTTTTCCACGCAGATCCAGATCCTTAATGGTTAATCTGCTCATAGAAACCTCCTTCTGTTTTGTCTTGAATTATATAATTCTGAGAAGAATTGTCAAACCAAATATAACCCTCAAATAAATTTCTCCCCATCAACCCTTATTTGCATTGCCACATTATTCTCTGGGATAATAGAATATTATAATTTATTATAATTTATTATGATTAAAAATAGGTAGCTGTCCCTATTTTTAAATGGGGGTTTGCTCCTCTTTTAGCACTAAATCCAAGAAATTTCGCAATTTTCGGGACCGGGTAGGATGTCTTAATTTTCTCAATGCTTTTGCCTCTATCTGACGAATTCGCTCTCGAGTAACTTTAAACATTTTCCCCACTTCTTCTAGAGTACGAGGACAGCCATCTCCAATACCAAATCGGTATTGCAATACCAATCGTTCACGTTCTGTGAGAGTATTAAGAACATCGGCTAACTGCTCTCTGAGCATGGAATAAGCAGTAGCATTGGCAGGAGAGACAGTTTTTTTATCTTCTATAAAATCACCAAAATGGGTATCACCTTCATCTCCAATTGGTGTCTGAAGGGATATTGGTTCCTGGGCTATTTTTATAATATTTTTAACTTTATCCACTGGCATTTTCAATTCCTTGGCAAGTTCTTCTGGAGTAGGCTCTCTTCCCTTCTCCTGAACGATATTACGAGATACCCTAACAAGTTTATTAATAGTCTCAGTCATATGAACTGGGATTCTTATAGTTCGTGACTGGTCAGCAATTGCTCTGGTAATTGCCTGCCTGATCCACCAGGTGGCATAAGTTGAAAACTTATACCCCCGGCGATATTCAAACTTCTCCACCGCCTTCATCAGCCCGATATTCCCTTCTTGAATCAAATCCAAAAATGACAGCCCCTTATTGGTGTATTTCTTGGCAATACTCACTACCAACCTGAGATTGGCCTCAATAAGTTTACGTTGAGCAGCTATATACTGGGCTTCTTTGCTTCTTATATCATTTAACCGTCTGCGGATCTTTTCCCGTGATTCTCTAAATAAAAGTTCTATTTTCTTTATTTCTCTCTTAAGCAGTTTTATCTCCTCCTTTACTTTTGTGGTTTTCCTTTTCTTCTCAACCTTTCTCAGTTTACGCCCGAGTTTATCTATTTCCTGGACATAATCCTCTATTCTCTTTACCATCATCTCCAAGGCAGTGTTGGTAAATCTGAATTCCTGGAGAACTTTATAAACACTATCTTCGTTTTTGCAAAGTTTTAATCTTTTTATTAACTTCTTTACTCTATTTACATTTTCTTCGCGAGACTGTTTTTCATCTTCATCAATATATTCCTCAAAGTTTAATTCTCCATTTATAACCTTATCTGCAATTTCCAGAGCAATGTTTTTGGTAATCCGACATCTATAAATCGCCTCCCGGTATATCTCCTTTTTTTCCTCGATTTCCTTAGCAATCTCTACTTCTTGCTCCCGTGTAAGCAGTGGGACCTGCCCCATCTGCTTAAGATAAAGTCTTACCGGATCCTCAATATGAACAGGAGGTAAAACCTCCTTCTCTCGTTCTACAGGTTCAGTAATGGGAAGAGCCTCCTCTTCTTCTTCCTCCAACTTTTTGGCAGCATCAACAATCTCTATATGTTCTTCTCCTAGAACAGTAAGAATATCATCAATCTCATCAGAAGAAATGACATCTTCCGGAAGAATATCATTTACGTCATCATAGGTAAGATATCCCTTATCCCTTCCCAAAGATATTAACTTTGCTAAATTTTTGTCAGTAATTTTTCTAACCATAGCCCACCATCTCCTCCTCTTAAAATTAAATACTTATTTTACTCTTTCTCACCACCTTATTTAATTCCCGCAACAATTTATCCATTCTATCTTCGTCATGTGCAGTTTGTGCCTTTTTTATCTCCTGCATTAAAAACTCACAGTATTTCTTTATTCGCAATTCTTTCAATCTCACCACACAATCAGTAAATAAATTATCCAACACTTCTGGATTGTATTCAATATCCTCACTCATAATTTCCGCAAGAAGTTTTGCTTCATTCTCACTAACTATGTTTAAAAGATTTCCGGGTTTGAGTTTTTCACAATCAGGATAAATGTTGTAGATTTTTTCAACCAGCCTCTGAAGATCTGAAGTTATAAATTCCTGAGGAGATAATACTTGTTTCAACTCCTCAATAAGTTGCGGATTTGTAAGCATTAAATTTATAATTGTTGCTTCCACTGTGTTATACTTTTTCTCCCTGACTGTCTGTGATATTTTAATACTTGTGGGGGTTGACTTTTGAGTCTTTAAATTATACTGCTGCCATAAGATTTTCTCCTCAAATCCTACTTTATCTGCAAGTCTTTTAATGTATTCCGCACGCAACAAATAGTTGGGAATTTTATCGATTGAAGAAAACATCTCCTCTACTATCTTTATCCTGGAATCAAGGCTATCCTTACCATAGATTTTTATTAGAGTATTAAGCTTATAATCAAAAACTTCCTGACAGTCTTCTATAAGTTTCAAAAATTCCTCCCTTCCCTGTTTATGAATAAAATTATCAGGATCATAACCAGAAGGGAGAGCAACTGCTTTTGCTTTTAAACCTTCTTCCAAAACTATATCCAGCCCTCTAAGCGATGCTATCTGTCCTGCCTGATCGCCATCAAAGATGATGATTGCCTCCTCTACATATTTTTTCAAGAACCTTATCTGGTCAGAAGTAAGAGCAGTTCCCAAAGATGCAACAACATTTTTTATCCCCGCCTGATAAAGTGTGATCATATCCAGATACCCTTCAACCACAATTACTGAGTGCTGTTTTTTTATTTCCTCCAAAGTTAAATTTATTCCATAAAGAGTTTTGCCTTTTTTATACACCAATGTTTCCGGAGTATTGAGATACTTGGGCAAAGCCGAACCCAAAGTCCGCCCCCCAAATCCCAATACTTTCTGCTTGTGATCTATTATTGGAAAAATCACCCTATCCCGGAATAAGTCATAATAACAACCGGCTTCCTTAGCCTCCAAAATCAAACCTGCTTCCAGAAGAGTTTTAATCTGGTAGCCTTTTTTCTTCAAGTAATTTAAAAGAACATCCCATTGGGGTAAAGCATACCCCAGTTGAAATTGTGAAATAATCTCTGTAGTTAGTCCCCGGGATTTTAAATACTCTCTACAGGATTTACCCTTCTCAGAATTAAGTTGTTTTATGTAAAAATCCATAACCAGTTTATTAATCTCCAGCAACTTCTTACTGCCAGAGTCTTGATGCTCCTTTTGCGGTATCTCAATTCCTACCATTTCTGCCACCTGTCTGACTGCTTCCACAAAACTGATATTAAGGTATTTCATCAGGAAATGAAATACATTTCCTCCTTCACCACACCCAAAACAATGAAATATCTGTTTTTCAGGACTGACATAAAAAGAAGGAGTCTTTTCAGGATGGAAAGGGCATAACGCCTTAAAACTCCTACCCGACTTTTTCAGTGGAATATAAGAGTCTATTATCTCCACTATGTCCGCTCGCTCCCTTATTTCGTTAATTATGTTTTCAGGTATAGCCATTTTATCTTGGGAACCTCCTAAATCCTGAACATTCCACAAATTCCAGTTTTTCTTTTTTCTCAACTTCATCCAGAAGAAGATTAAGGCCCAGAGAATCAGAAGCAATATGGCCGGCGATGATAACATTTATATGGGCAGATTGCGCCTTCTTATAATGTTCCTCAGAAAGATGCATACATACTAAAGTAGATACACCGGCATTGATCATTTTATCAAAAATATCCTTGGAACCCTCAGTGCCACCAGTCATATCCACATAAATTTTTCCGGCTTTGTTATTTTTATCTCCAATTAAAATTCTGGGACCAGCATTATGTTTGGCAGCAAACTGATATTCCGGGAATTCCAGTAATATCTCCAGAATATCCTGAAGTTTTTGCGGCTTCTTTTCTTGAAATACCTGAGTTAAAAATTTAGTTACACAGTTATCACTAGCTGTATGGGCACACATAAACGGAATATCCAGGGCTTTAGCAATGTCTACATTACGCATGTGATTAACAGGAAGAAGTCTCCTCTCCACCTCTTTCATCCTTTCGGCAAGAAGGGATTCAGCAACACTGGGAGGAACTCCTACCGAATATAACAAGTCAGCCTGAACTGGCATTACCTGAGTCAAATTAGCCAGTGCGCCCCCTTCAGGATGATGGGCAAGAACCAAATCTATTTTTTTTCCACTGGAATTCAGTCTGTCTGCCAGTAAAATTTCACTACCTTCAATATCAATTCCTACCAGAATTCTTTTTACCTCAGTATCATCTTTTCCCCATAGAATTCTGGTGTCAGCATAAGGGTTGTTTAACTGTTCATAATCAAAATACTTCTTCTCCTTTTCGGAAAGTTCTTCATATTTTTTCTTCTGTTCTTCCAAAATTTTCATCACATATTCCTTACCTCTGGGGTCATTTTCAATTCCAATTCTTACAATTTCGGTATAGAATTGTTTAAGTTTCATAAGCTCTACCTCCCGTGAATATTTTTCCACCTACAGTAACCATTGTCTTATATACCATATGGGGTAAAGGCATTATGTAATGTGCCGAGAATGTGCCTTCAATAATATTTAAAACTGGCTTACTACCAAAGTATTGCAATGCTTTTAAAATTGCTCCCATCCATAATAGAGCATAAAAGGCACCTATCAATCCTGCTATTATTTCCTTAATCCCAATATCAGGTTTCAAATCTATAAACCGATATAGAAAAATCCATATCAGTCGGAAGATAATTAAAACAAGCAGAATTATACTTAAAAGCCCAAAACCATATATCTTATTACCAGCCCATTTTTCTGCCAATGGTTTAAATATTCCATAAAATCTGTAGAACATAAACACCCCCACACAAAATCCAGTCACTTTATAAAGGGATAAAATTATCCCTTTTCTCCTTCCTTGCCAGTATCCAATCCCACAGGCAATGATTGTTAATAGATCTATAAAACCAAACTTCAGTTCTTTTTTCCTCCTTTATAAAGTATAACATTTAAAATATGGGGGTGTCAAATTGCCAAACTACTTTTTTTCCTATATAATTTTAACACAATGCACACTTTATTAACTGTGAGTTTGAAAACAATAAACAACATTATTCAGCCCAATTATTGTCTCACCTGCTACCAGAGAATCCCAGGTGAATACCAATCTCCACTGTGTAAGGAATGTATAACCAAAATAGAATTTAACCTCGCCCCCTTCTGTTTAACCTGCGGTCGTTCTCTTCATGATTTACCCAGTGTAAAAGGAATATGTAAACAGTGCCTGCTGAAAGAAAAACCTCAGATAATTGTATACTATGTATTTAAATACCACCAGACAATTCGGGAAGCAATCCATAGATTCAAATACCAAGCTCAGCTTGGTCTGTTACCATTTTTTACCAATCATCTTCTAAATTTTTATCGCCAGCATATATTCCCATATTACAAGATTGACTACATCAGTTATGTCCCCCTACATGCCGGCAAATTACGAGAACGAGAATTTAATCAAGCCAAGCTTTTAGCTAAGGCTGTTGCCCGCAAAATCGAAATTCCACTATTAAACCTGTTAATACGAACTAAGTATACCCGTCCCCAATCAGAATTGGATGAAAATCAACGCTGGAAAAACATAGCAGAAGCATTTAAACTTAATCTCTGCTATGCCCAGATTATAAAAGGCAAAACCATTTTAATAATTGATGATGTAGTTACCACTAGGGCTACTTTGACCGCCTGCGCTCGCCAGTTAAAAAAATTTAATGCCCAGGTGATTGGATTTACTCTTGCCGGTGGATGATGAGAAAATTGAGAAACTATTTTTTGACTGAATATCTATTATCTTTTTTGGTTTCATTAGGAATTTTTACTTTGGCATTTTCAGTAGGAAATATCGTAAAAATCATAGACTTGATATTAACCAAAGGGATAGAGCCTACAATGGTATTAAAACTGTTTGCAACCATGCTTCCATTCAGTTTAGTATATACAATACCAATTTCCACTTTAATGTCTGCCTTATTGGTGTTTGGTAAAGCCAGTGCCGACAATGAAATAATTGCACTTAAAGCATCAGGAATCTCTACTAAAAAACTTGCTTTACCATTTTTAATTTTGGGAATAATATTTAGCCTCCTTACATACATCCTTATGGATAAATTACTGCCTTATACCCACTACAAATCCCGAGAAATGATTTTTAATATTGGTAAAAAAAATCCTACTGCTTATCTAGAACCCGGGATGTTCATTAAAAGTTTCCAAAATCACATCATCTTCTTTTATGGAATGAAAAAAAATATTCTCCACAATGTGCGCATTTATGTCAGCGAGGAAAATAAACCTCTACGAACAATCATTGCTCACAAGGCAAAGATAGTCCAGGTAACAGATACTGATGTAAAACTTGTTTTATATAATGGAAGTAGTGATGAAATTGACCCTCGAAAACCAAATAAGTTTTACAAATTGAATTTCAAGCAATACACCATCACCTTAAATCTTGGAGACAGAAAATGGAAAACAATTGATAAAAAACCAGAAGAATACACCATAAAAGAATTAAAGGAGAATATTAACGAATTAAAACAGAAAGGAATTGATATATTACCATTACTTTCAGAACTACACAAAAGATATGCGCAACCATTTATCTGTTTGGGATTTATTTTGATTGGAGTGGCTCTGGGAATAAAGACTCACCGCAGGGAAAAATCAGTAGGTTACGGACTGGGATTGATTATTGTGATACTTTACTATGTAATCTTTATTAGTTGCGAGACTCTGATACTGGATAAAAAACTGCCGGTGTATATTGGGCACTGGATACCAGATATTATTGTAATTGCAGGAGGTTTATATTTCTATTCCCAGATGGATAAGGTTAAAAAATGAGAAAAATAGAGGGTTACATTTTAAACAAGATTTTATCGCCATTTCTGTTCTGCTTCCTCCTTATTACTACAATCTATATTGTGGTGGATATATCCACAAAACTTCAGGATTTTATCAGACATAAGGCAACTCTGGAAATGGTGATTAAGTATTATATTTTCTCTTTGCCTCAGATTGTATTTCAGGTAATACCATTATGCATGCTGGTGGCTAGTATCTATTCTCTTACCAAAATGAATAAATATAACGAGATAATTGCCCTTCGAGCCAGTGGTATAAGTTTATTTACACTGCTTAAGCCTTATTTGGCAGTAGCGGTGATTATTACTTCCATTATGTTTCTTGACCAGGAGAAAATCATTCCTATTGCTTATAAATACTCTCAGATACTGGAAAAGAAAGTTCAGGGCAAAAAGCAGGAACAAGTATATAAAAATGTCACATTTTATGCTCAGGGCAACAGAATAATATTTGCCCGTGAATTTTATCCTCGTGAAAAGATACTAAATTATGTGGTTATTCTGGAACAGAATCTCAATCGGAAGGTTTTATATAAGATTACTGCTGAAAGTGCTCAATATATCAACAATAAATGGGTGTTATATAATCTGATAATTTATAAACTTAATCCTGATACTTCTGAAATAGAAGAAGCAGTGGCTTTACCCAGAAAAGAATACGAGCTTCAGGAAGATCCAGTGGAACTTCTAAGTTTTGAAATGGAGATCAGTTATCAACCCCTGAGGAAACTATTTGTAAAAATTTCTCATTTCCGGGGAATTTCTCCGGAAGTGGTAACAAGACTATTGGTAGAATACTACCATAAAATCTCTTTCCCCTTTACCACTATTGTACTATTACTACTTGCTTTTTATGTAGGACTCAAATCTCGCCAAGCAAGTCTTTTAAAAGGGCTGGGAGTTTCACTGGTGATTGGCTTCTGTTATTACGCATTGGATGCTTTCGCTTACTCTCTAGGGAAAATGGGTATAATTTTCCCCGCCATAGCAGGTTTTGCTGGTAACATATTATTTCTGATAATAGGAGGATTTTTATTATTCAAGAAATCGTTTTAGGTCAAAATATGAATCAATTGATGATAGAAACTAATTTTTTCTCTATCATGAGGCTTTACGGCTTCCTGCAATTCATACACTATCACATCATCATCTCTCCATCCTATGGCATGATGATGTTTGCCTTTTAAAAGTGCTTGCACTGCCGCCTGTCCCATCAATGCTCCTAGGATACGATCGAAGGCTGAAGGTCCACCTCCCCGCTGGAGATGACCAATAACCGTAATCCTGACATCAGAGATATGTTTTCTAAACTTCTTCGCAAACTCTTCAGCCTTGCCTGCTCCTTCCGCCACTATAATTATCCAACTCTTCTTTCCCTTCTTTCTTCCTTCTTCTATCTTTTCTATCATTTCTTCCAGTTCCAACTTTTCTTGCGGAATTATTACATCTTCTGCACCCCCTGCCAGGGCAGAAAAGACAGCAATTGCCGGAGATAATTTTCCCATAACTTCAATAAGAAAAATTCTATCCATACTGGTGGCGGTATCCTTAATTTTATCTATTGCTGACATCGCTGTATTTAAAGCAGTATCAAATCCTAATGTCCTCTGAGTTCCATTAATATCATTATCTATTGTGCCCGGTATCCCGACCACTGGGAAGCCAAACTCTTTATTAAAGATCAATGCCCCTTGAAATGAACCATCTCCTCCTATCACTATTAAACCATCTATATTGTTAGCAATTAGATTCTTATATGCTTTCTCTCTGCCTTCCTTCTCATAAAATTCTTCACAGCGAGCGGCTTTAAGGATTGTGCCCCCCCGAGAAATTATATTACTGACATCCCGGGGACCAAGAGAGATAAACTCTCTGGAAATTAATCCTTTATAGCCATGCATAACTCCAAAAACTTTTATTCTCTTATAATGGGCAAAACGCACAATACTTCTTATGGCACAATTCATTCCTGGAGAATCACCACCAGAGGTGAGAACTGCAATCCGTTTGATTTCCATCACGTCCCTTCCTGCCAGTCACAAAGATATCTTTCCTGTTCCCAAGTTAGACTGTCTATTTTTATTCCCAACGTTTTGAGTTTCAACTTTGCCACCCGAGAATCTATTTCCGGAGGCACACTATAAACTTTGTTGTGTAATTTATTCCAATTCTTGTATATGTGCAACAAACACAATGCCTGATTGGCAAAACTCATATCCATGACTTGAGAAGGATGCCCTTCAGCTGAAACGAGATTGATTAATCTGCCTTCACCTAAAAGATATATCCTTTTACCATTTTTGAGTTTGTATTCGTCTACCCAGGGCCTTATTCTTCTCTTACTTACAGCAATCGATTCCAGACCAGGAATATCAATCTCGACATTAAAATGACCAGCATTTGCTAAAATAGCACCTTCCTTCATTTTCAAAAAATGCTCTTTTGTGATTATACTTTTATTTCCGGTAACAGTTACAAATATATCTCCATATTTCACTGCTGATTTCATATCCATTACCTGAAATCCATCCATATAGGCTTCCAGTGCCCTAAGAGGATTAACTTCAGTAACAATCACTTTGGCTCCCATTCCTTTGGCCCGGAGAGCAAGCCCCCTTCCACACCAGCCATATCCTGCAACCACAAATACCTTTGCTGCCAGAAGTACATTAGTAGCCCGTAATATTCCATCTATGGTCGACTGCCCAGTGCCATAGCGGTTGTCAAACAGATATTTGGTATAGGCATCATTTACCGCTATCACCGGGAACTGTAATCTTGACTGTTTCTCTAGAGCCCGCAGTCTAATTACACCGGTAGTAGTCTCTTCAGTGGCTCCCAGAGCTTTAAAATTTCTTCTGTGAGCTAAAGATATCAAATCAGCCCCATCATCTATTAACAATTGGGGAGAAAATTCCATTACTCTATCGAGAGCATAATAATATTCTTTATTATTTTCTCCCTTTTTAGCAAACACTTCTAAATTGTGGTACTTAACAAGAGCAGATGCCACATCATCCTGAGTAGAAAGAGGATTGGAGGCTGCCAGGCGAATTCTGGCACCTGCTGTTTTTAATGTCAGAACAAGATTGGCGGTCTCAGTAGTAATATGTAAACAGGCAGCTATTTTTACTCCTTTTAAAGGCTTCTTTTTTTTAAACTCTTCCCGAATTATCCTCAATACTGGCATCGCATTTTCAGCCCATTCAATTCTCTTTTTCCCTTGAGAAGCCAGTGAGATATTTTTAATAAAATATTCTTTTCCCATCACTTCAACTTTAACATCTTTTTAAGAGTGTCAACTTTGTCTATATTTTCCCAGGTAAAGCCATCCTCATTTCTTCCAAAATGACCATAACAGGCGGTCTTTTTATATATTGGACGAGAAAGTTTTAATTCTCTGATAATCCCGCGGGGAGTGAGTGGGAAAATCTCTCTCACCGCCTTCACCAATCTCTCCTCATTTATCCGGGCTGTGCCATTGGTATTTACCATCACTGCTACGGGTTCTGCTACTCCAATAGCATAGGCTAACTGCACCTCACAACGAGAAGCAATCCCCGCTGCTACAATATTTTTGGCAATATATCTAGCCATATAAGATGCTGAACGATCAACTTTAGTGGGGTCTTTACCTGAAAAACAACCCCCACCATGTCTGCCAATACCCCCATAGGTATCAACCATAATTTTTCTTCCCGTAAGTCCAGTATCTCCCTGGGGGCCTCCAATTACAAATCTACCAGTAGGATTAATTAAATATTTGGTTTTTTTATCCAGATATTTTTTAGGAATTATTGGTTTGATCACAGTCTCAATTATATCCTCCCGAAGCTTATTAATCTTAACTCCAGGATTATGTTGAGCACTTACAATCACACAGGTAACCCTTTTAGGCCTATCTTCTTCATATTCCACTGTGACCTGACTTTTACCATCAGGCCTGAGGTATTTCAGAATTTTTTTCTTTCTTACCTCGGCTAATCTTTTAGTGAGTTGATGAGCAAGCATTATTGGAAGAGGCATCAATTCCGGAGTTTCATCCACAGCATATCCATACATCATTCCCTGATCTCCAGCTCCTCCAATATCAACTCCAAGTGCAATATCCCGAGATTGTTCTTGAATTGCAGTAATAACAGCACAAGTTTGATACGAAAATCCATATTCAGGTTTAGTATACCCTGCTTCCTTTATAGTATTTCTAACCACCTTGGGTATTTCTACATAAGTAGCAGTGGTAATTTCTCCAGCCACAAACGCCAGACCGGTTGTAACTAATGTTTCACACGCCACCCGGGCATCAGGATCTTTATCTAAAATGGCATCCAGAATAGCATCTGATATCTGATCAGCAATTTTATCAGGATGTCCCTCAGTCACTGACTCCGAAGTTATCAAATATCTTTTTACTTTCGCCATAGCAACCTCCTGCTCTTTTGTACAATCTCCTCTGCTCCATAATATCGCTGTTTATCTCCAATATCTATCCAGATGCCTCCACTCTGGATAAATCCATATAAACTGTCATTGGAAATCAACCATTGAAAATATTCTCCAGGAGCATCATTTTTCTTGTGACTTTTAAGAAATTTGAAAATCAATTTAAGTTTATTTTTAGGAAGATAATATACACCAAATGAAACATAGCAACTAAAAGGCTGGGAAGGTTTCTCTTCAAATTTTATTACTCTTCCCAGTTCGTCAACTTCAGCAACTCCATATTTACAGGCCTCCTCTTTATTCTTCAATTTATACAACAATATCCAGTTTTCACTGGATCGAGTATTTATGGCACTGATAAACCTGTTAAGAGAAAATGAAAAAATCATATCTGAAGTTAAAAGTAAAACATCATCATCAACATTTTCTCTCTGAATTACAAGTTTCAAATCTCCCAGAGCCCCAAGTTTTTCTTTATCATTTTTGGTGCCATCAGAAAGCAATACCGTAGGAAAATAAGGAGTATAGTTAGAAAGCCATTGTAAAAATTTTGGATAATACCTGTCATTGGTAATTATCGTCTGTTTTTTCAACTCCAGATATTTGAGTTTCTCCAAAACATATTCTATTACTGGCCTGCCAGCAACTGGAAGTAAAGCTTTGGGAGTGGTTTTGGTCAAGGGATAAAGTCTGGTCCCATAGCCAGCAGAAAGAATTATTGCCTGCATATTATACCTCCAGTAACTCCTGATAATCAGGCCCTAACAGCTCTTTTATCTTCTGTTTCAAAAATGCTCGGACCTCGCTTCCTGATTCCATATTTTTCACTTCTCCCACCAGAGCTTTAGCCTGGGCAATATCTATATGAGAAGCCACCATCTTCAATTCCGGGATGATTAATGGACTGACACTGAATTCCCGCAATCCAAATCCCAAAAGCAAAGGAAAAAATAAAACATCTCCTGCCATCTCCCCACACATTGCTACTGGAATCTCAATTTCTCTACTGGTAGTAATTATTCCCTCAATTAATCTCAACACTCCCGGATGGGCAGGGTCATAGAGATAAGCAATTTTTTCATTACCTCTATCCACTGCAATAGAGTATTGAATAAGGTCGTTGGTGCCGATACTAAAGAAATCAACAATACCTTTAAAATGGTCACAGATAAGAGCCGCTGATGGAGTCTCAATCATTACTCCAATTTTTATATCCTTATTGTAAGGAATTTCATCTTTATCCAGTTCTTTCATAACTTCCCTTAAAATCTTCCTAATCTCCTTCACTTCCTCGACACTGGAAATCATCGGGAACATTATTCTCAAATCCCCATGAACAGAAGCCCGGAGAAGTGCCCGCAGCTGAATTTTAAACACATCGGGCCTTGCCAGACAAAATCTTATTGCCCGCCAGCCCATAAAGGGGTTTATCTCATAGGGAATGTTAAGTTGGGAAACAAATTTATCTCCACCCAAATCCAGAGTTCTAATAATCACTGGTTTGGGAGCCATCTGCAATGTAACAAGTTTATATGCCTGATACTGTTCTTCTTCCGATGGTAAATCCGACCGATTAAGGTAAAGATATTCCGTACGATAAAGTCCAATTCCATCAGCACCATGATCAAGAGCAGAGTTAACTTCATGAGGTAACTCAATATTAGCCATTATTGCAATTTTGGTTCCATCCTTGGTTTTGCTTTCCAGATTTCTTAACTTTAATAATTTCTCTATTTTTGATTTCAAAATGATTCTCTTTTCTTTATATTCCTGAATCGTTTCACTGCTGGGATTTATAATAACAATGCCGGCAGTCCCATCTACTATAATTTCTTGACCAGAATTTATCTTAAGAGTAGCATTTTCAGCTCCAACTACTGCTGGGATTTCAAATGACTTTGCCATAATTGCTGTGTGAGAAGTAGGACCTCCCACTTCAGTTACAAATCCCAGAACATTTTCTTTATCCAGAACAGCAGTATCAGAAGGAGAAAGATCATGTGCCACTATAATAGATTTCTCTTTTAACTGCTTAAACCGAGGGGTTTCCTTGCCCATAAGATTTTTTAATACCCTTCTTCCAAAATCGTCTATATCTTGTGCTCTTTCTTTAAGATAGGAATCATCAAGTTTGGATAATGCTTTTTTATATTTAACCAAAACATTATAAAATATATATTCCACTCCCACTAGTTCTTTACGTAATCTCTCAATAACTTCTTCCAGAAGGACTCTATCTTCTAAAAGCATCAACTGCATATCAAATATATCAGCATATTTAGCCCCTATTTCCTTGGTCATCTTTTTTTGAATTTCCTGAATCTCTTTTTTGGTCTTAAGAAGAGCTTCTTCTAACCTTTTTATCTCGTCACTGAGTTCTGCTTCTTTAATAGGTCTTTTTTCAACATGAACCATATCGTCAGAAATAACATAAGCCTTACCTATGACAATCCCAGGAGAAGCCGGTATTCCCTTTATCATTTCCTGTTTCTTAAACATCTTCTTTGTCAACTATCTCCTGCAATGCAGTTATTGCTTCATTAGCATCCTGTCCTTCTGCCTCAACCTCAATTTCATCCCCATATTCTACGCCCAACATCAAAATATTCAAAATCGACTTCCCATCTACCACTAAATCATCTTTTCTTACTTTGATTTTAGAAAGAAATCTATTGGCCGTTTCTACAAACATTGCTGCCGGACGAGCATGAAGCCCAAGCCTGGACTTAACCTGCATCTTCTTTTTTACTTTCATCACTCCAGTGTAAGTTTTATGCAATTTTTGCCATCACCATTTAGTTCCCAGATAAAGTATAATGACATCCCCTGATAGGTTTTCTCAATTCCGGATTCAGAATCAGAAATTGTATAGATAGGATGACAAAATATAAATGCTGGGGGTAAAAATTGAAATTTATATCTGACTCCAAACCATTGGTCATCAATTTCCAGCTGTTGCAGTTGCTGAATCTGTCTCCAATCCAGCAACTTTTGGGAATAAAATAATAAATTAAATTCCGAACACAACCAGTTTCCTTCATAATTTTTAGGATTAATTTCATATTCAAAATTCAAAATATTTTTTTCCACCTCAAGCAGTTTATTAATTTCAATACCAGAATTTTTATGGTTCATAGTAATAATATTTTTTATTACTGAATAATCATAGCAAACATCCCACAATACCAATTCTTCCTTTAAATTATTAGTTACCAAATCCTGCTCTTGAGGAAATTGAGCAAGGAGATGGTCTATCCAGACAACTTTACGATAGTTATCATAAATTAATAAATTTTCCAATCCTTCTTCTTTAATTATATCAATATCATGAATACTGGTAGGATTCTCTTTAATATTGCTTCCAGAGGCAATCTTCTGTTGGGGAATAATCTTCTGATGATATTTTTCTGGTCTTCGGGTTAACACATTTACTATATTTATTGCCTTGGGCTTGTAATCAATCTCAGAAACTGTTCCCCCACAGCAAGGATGAATAACTACATTTATATCCTGATGCTTAAATAAAACCTCTTCTTGCCCATCGAGGTCAAAATCTTGAACCTGATAGGAGGGAAAGCCCTGTTCTTTCACCTCATCTGCTATCTTCTCTGCTATAATAAGATGACGGTAAGCATTATGTCTGAGATTTGTAAGATATAAACCACCAAATACTCCGTGCCAGTAAACATCATTATTTTGCGCTTTATAGATATGAAGGCGCGCTTCTTCCACCCTTTTATTTTTGCCCTGCAATTGATTAATTATATTGCTAACCATAAACACCCTCTTGTGAAGATGATTGCTCTCAGAATACTTAACTAAAAAATTCCGGAACATATTCTGCGACCACTCCATCATTTCCGAATAACTGGCACAGGGTAAATATACTCGAGATGTGGGTTTATGACTGGCTAATATGTCTTGGAAATGAACAGTTTTTACCCAGTCTTTATTATCAACTAATGCCTGAAAAAAATTATGCAACCATTTTTTCTCATATACCCACTCATATGTCTGGGGCCAAAAACCAAATTTTTCAAGATCATCTCCAAATGTAATACAATTTTTGCCCTCATAAAGTTTGGTTTTCAAATATTGAATTGTTTCTTCGGGCAACTTAAATGGTAATGAATATCTTAAAAATTTTGAACCTGGAAATATTGCTACTTCTCTACCCTGTTCTTCTGTAAGATAATAACCCCAAACCTCTTCCGGCTCATATCCTGCCACTTTAAAATGTTCATCATCAACAATTGTAAATCTTATACCTGCTTTCCGCAAACTTACAGGAAGACTTGGCTCCCATACCCTTTCTGTCAACCACAGTCCTCGAGTTTGATAGCCAAAAATAGCATTCATCTTTGCCCTGTGAAGATTTATCTGTCCAATCTTGTCCCATTCTGGCAATAGCACTAAAATAGGCTCATAATATCCTCCTGACAATAACTCTACCTGTCCCTGCAAAACCATCTCCCGAAGATTATCAATAAACTGCGGTTTATTACTCAAAAGCCAGTCCAGTAGACTTCCGCTTATATGAAGAGAAATTTTAATCTCAGGGAATTTTTTAAGAACATTTATAAATGGATAATAAGAACTTTCAAACGCTGCCTGAAATACATGATCAAAATTTTCCACTGGTTGATGAGCATGAAAAGCCAATAATAAGGATAAACGATTACCCCTTAAATCCATCTGCCTTTCCCTTTTTCCTTTCCTATAATTTCTAAAATTAAATTTGCCAACTTATCAGGATCATGTCTTACCACATCTCCCAACCGGGCAAGGTCCCTGACTATGCATTTATATCCCATTTTTTCTATATTATAGGCATCTGGCTCCACTGGAGAAGCAAATTCCTCCCGATATTTTTTCAACAGTTCATCGGGAATAAAGGAAGAATTGATTATACAGTAATCCAGAATTTGAGGAGAGGTATGATCTATCAATGCCTGCACATGGTCAGAGGCTTTATAGTTATCAGTTTCTCCACATTCAGTCATTATGTTACACACGTATATTTTGATCCCAGAAGAATTTAAAATTGCATTTAATATCCCTGGAACCAAAAGATTAGGCAAAATGCTGGTATAAAGGCTACCAGGCCCAAACACTATGGCATCAGCAGAAGATATTGCCTCCACAGCCTCATAACAAGGCTTGCAACTCTGAGGATCAAGATAAACTCGAGCAATTTTTGTTCTGACTTCTGGGATCTTTGACTCCCCTATTGTTTTTCTCCCATCAACATGTTCTGCCACTAATTTCACTTTTTCTACAGTTGCCGGGACTACCCTGCCTTTTATTGCCAAAACTTTACTTGATTCTTTAATTGCCTTCTCGAAATCACCGGTTATCTGAGTTAAAGCTGTAATGAATAGATTACCAAAATTATGTCCCTTTAACTCTCCTTCTCCTTTAAACCGATACTGAAAAAGTTCTCGCATCAGAGGCTCAGCATCAGCCAGTGCCACAAGACAATTACGAATATCTCCAGGAGGAAGAGTATCAAATTCCTTTCGCAATCTGCCTGAAGAACCACCATCATCTGCAACCGTAACAATTGCCGTTGTGTTGGTGGTGATCTTTTTAAGCCCCTGTAAAAGAGTAGATAATCCAGTTCCTCCCCCAACAGCAACAATATTGGGGCCCTTACCCAACATCTTCTTTTCTAAAAATATCTCTACCAAGTCTTTTGATCTCTGAGGATGAAGTGTATTTACTACACTGGTAAACATCTCCTTCATTCCTATAAAGATAATTAGTGTTCCCAGAATTAGCCCAACCAGAGGATAGATTCTTTGCTCCCATCCCGGAGATTTAACCAAACTGGCAGAACTTATTGCCATTAACAAAATCCCCAAACAGCATAAAAACACCCATCTTTTGATTCCAATTCCAGGATAAAGCCAGCGCAGTTTATTTTTCATTTCTTGAACTTATAATTTAATTTTATTAATCTATCTTTTCTTCTTCTCGTTTAATTCTCTTAATTAAATCTCTGGGGGATTTAGATTGAAGAAGACTGGAACGAAAAAATTTATCTTTAACCAGACGGGATATTCTGGCTAAGGCTTTGAGATGCTCTCCGGCTGCAGTCTTGGGAGCAAGAAGCATAAAGAATATATGGACTGGTTCTCCATCAAGAGCATCAAAATCTACTCCCCGCTGGGAAATGGCACAACAGGCGACTAATTTTTTAAGAGAATCATCTTTAGCATGAGGAATGCCAACACCTTGGCCAATTCCTGTACTTCCCAATGACTCTCGAGCCAAAAGAGATTTTTTAAGCTTACTTCTATTTTTCCTATCTATTTTTTTAGCCTTTACCAACACATCCAACATCTTTTCTATTACTTCTTCCTTATCCTTAGCCTGTAAATTTAAAATTACAGTATCTGGCTTTAAAATTTTTGAAATTTTCATCTTACCATATTTTTAAAGAGCGGGAGACGGGATTTGAACCCGCGACCCCAACCTTGGCAAGGTTGTGCTCTACC
>CBEUCN010000011.1:0-24571 GCA_965541635.1 uncultured bacterium | reverse complement strand
TTCCCGGCAGTAATTTTAATTTCTTGCAGGGGTTTCCGCCGAAGGCGGACCCGCCGTAGTCTGGTGGACAAATCCCCCTCCCGCGTGTAAATGCGTTCTCTGTATTATAATTGAAAATAAGCAAACTTACTCTTGTGACTGCCCTTCTATGCGAGATTGAATAATAGAAATCCTAATGTTTGCCTCCAGAAGAGGAACGATTTCTGGATTTCTTCTTATTTCCAGTTCTTCTATATTTAATATATATTTACCTGAACTCTGAAGAGCATTGACAAAATCCAAAATGTCCAAAAACTTCCCCTGGCAGTAAATTCTAAACTCTTTCCTGAATAAAGATTGAGCAGCTACACCAGGCAGGATTTCAAATTTAGGCTCTTTAAGATTAAATTTTTTAGTTAACTTTTCCAGTTTTTTCATCAAAGAGGCAGAATCTATGGTTTCTGGAATATAATCTTTATACTTCAGAACCTTGGCTTCCATCTCCAGTTTTCGCTTTTCATAATCTTTGATTTCTTTTTCCATCATTTTATTTCGACTTAACTCTCCCTGAGCAACTTTTATCTTCTCACTATATTCTTGGATATAACTCTGGATGACTTTAATCTGAGTGGTATAAAGGAAATACCCACTTCCCAATCCCATAATTGCTATAACTGCAATTAATACCCAGTCTCTATTAAACTTTATCATAGTTTCTCTTTCTTAAGGATGCCGGTTTCTATCAGACCTTCCATTCTAAATGAAAAGGTCCGTGCCTGCCCAATTCTTACTTCACCTCCTCTGAAAATATTAAACTCTATCCCCGAGAAATACTTCGACTCCTCTAATCTCAGTCTTAACTTTCTCAACGTCAGCTGAGCATCAGGGTATGTACCTTGATACTCTCCCCGAATTTCAAAATGCATATTTTCGTTCTCATCAAAGAATATTCTGAAATCAGTAATAAGAACTTCTTTATTCACAATTCTGGCAAATGTAAGAAACAATTGCTTCCAATCGGGGTGCGGTCTCTGAGCATTAATAAATTTTTCCTCTAAGTCAGCAATCTCTTCTTTCTTTTTTTCCACCTTCTGATAATTCTTCTCCAGTTCAGGAGGAAACACTTTCAGAGTTTTATCCAATTGCTGGAATTCTGTCTGCAGCAGACCTAATTTTTTCTTGTAACCTTTAGAAGAATAGAGAATGACGACATCTAAAATTATGCATATCGCAATGAGTATAAAGTATATATTTTTGGATATCTTTTTTTTCTCTATCTTGGGAATAAAATTTATTTTCTCTTTAAGAACAGGAAGCAGACAGCAACCCAAAGAAGAGACAGAGGCAGCAAATTTCTCTCTATAATCCTCAACTTCAGAATAAACTCTTAATTTCTCAGGAAATGGCAAAACCTCCACATCCAATTTTAATTCTGATTTAAATACTCTACCAGCAGATTTAATTTCCAATGCTGAACCACAGAGATAAATCCTAGAGATTTTTTGCCCCCCGGCTATTTTCTCCTGATAAAAAAGTATGGAACGCTGTAATTCCGATTTAAATCTATCAAGATAAGAAATAACATAACTTTTGAATCTTCTTCCCTGTTCATCTTGAGGGTAACCCTCAAGATCAAAACCATATTTATTAATGAATTCCCGAGCAACATCTACAGGCACAAGCAAACTTTTAGAAAGTGCCTGCTCTATATTCCCCAAAGTAAGATACATGTTACGTATAAACTGTAACTGCCCATTCTTGAAAAACAATATATTTGTAGTATCCTTTCCTATATCTACAAGGATAATATCTCTTAACTCAGGATAAAATTGAGTTATAAGAGAATATAATGAAAGAGGCTTGATACTGAATACTGAAGGTTTAATACCGAGAGCATTAAAATTGTTGTGGAATTCACGTAATCTGTCCTGTTCTATAACCACTGCCAGAACATTAAGGCTGGAAATCCTTTTTTCCCCTAGAACCATATACCCTATCTCATAGTTGACTCCCTCTTTAAGAGGGTGGGTCTTTTTAATTTCTTTTTCCAGAAGAGTTCTAAAATCTTTAGCCTTCACTGGTGGAAGAGAAAGTAAGAAAAAATTATAATAGGACTCAGGAAGGGTAACAGTAACAACTGCAGAAGTTAAATTGCGTTCCTTAAATTTCTTCTTAATTTGATTTATTAATAATTCCCAGTCAATTACTCTCTCCTGAGTCTTCTCTGCTCCTGGGAGAGCAAGAAGAGGAATCTTTTCTTTATGAAAATAATTCAGCTGGAATCCAGTTTTAGGATCGCCTTCTAACTCTGCAACACTGTATTCTTGCTGCCCAATTTCTAATCCTACAAATTTCCGGTATTTCATTTTAAAAATTTTATCATAACTTCTGAACTTCTAACATACTAAAATTCCAACTCTGAAAATCTCAACTGTAATTCTTCTTTTAGGTAAATATTGATTTTGGATTTTAAATGGGGGTCCTTTTTTAAAAGTTTAAATGCCTCATCACGGGCAATGTTCAATAATTGAATTTGGCGATTTACATCTCTCAACTTGATATCAATAAAACCATGTTGCTTTTCCCCCAACAATTCCCCTGCACCCCTTATTTCCAGATCCTGTTCCGAAATCTTAAATCCATCTTCTTCCCAAACTACTGCCTGAAGCCTTCTCCTCCCCTCCAAGGTTTTGGGATCAGCAATCAATATACAGTAAGAAGGCTGCCCTGCTCTTCCTATTCTTCCTCGCAACTGATGCAATTGGGATAACCCAAACCGATCTGCTGACTCTATAATCATAACGGAAGCATCAGGGACATCTATTCCTACTTCAATCACAATAGTGGTAACCAAAACCTTTTTCTTCCCTTCTTGAAATTCTGAGATTACCTTATTTTTTTCTCCACTACTCATGCCACCATGAAGAAGAGCCACTTTTTCTCTCCCTACAAGAGAACAAACCTCCCAGAAAACCTCGTTTACATTCCTCACTTTTTCTTGAGGATGCTCCTCAATTCTGGGACAGACCACAAAAGCCCAAGCAGAATTATTCACCATTTCTTTCAGAAACTGATAAACATCTTTTCTGCGATCTTCACTGACCCAATATGTAAATACATTTTTCTCACCTTTAGGATACTCCTTCATAGTAGAAATATCCAAATCTCCAAATAATGTAAGTGCCAAAGTTCTAGGAATGGGAGTTGCAGTCATATAAAGACAATCAGGCACTTTTCCTTTTTGTTTTAATAACTCTCTCTGCTTAACACCAAACTTGTGCTGTTCATCAATTACCACCAGCCCCAGTTTATTAAATTCTACCTCCTCCTGAATCAAAGCATGAGTGCCAACAATTACATCAATTTCTCCAGATTTCAACTTCTCCAGCATTTCCTGGCGATATTTCTTATCCATTCCACTTATTAAAATTCCTACCTCAACACCAAACCGGGAAAGAATTTCTGCGATTTTTATATATTGCTGGTGAGCAAGTATTTCAGTAGGAACCATAATCGCACTTTGATAACCATTCTTACCAGCAATTAGGCAGGCATAAGAAGCAATTATTGTTTTGCCGGTTCCAACTTCTCCCTGGAGAAGCCTATTCATTGGTCTGGGGGAAGCCATATCTTTCTCTATCTGCATCATTACTTTTTCCTGGTCACTGGTAAGTTCAAATGGTAATACTTTTTTAAAAGCCTGCCGCAACTCTTTATTAGAACTGTAACTTATTCCTTGAATAAAGAATTTTCTCTTTAATCTTTTACGCCCTATAACTAATTGAAGAAGAAAAACCTCCTCAAATGCAAACCTTTTCTGAGCCTGATAGAGAAGCTGTTCTGACTCTGGAAAATGAATATTCCGGAGAGCTACAATTCGATTTAAAAGACCCTGTCGCTGCCGAATCTCGTAAGGAAGAAACTCTCCCAGCAAATGGGCATAATCATCAAGCACTTTTCTCATCATGCTCCGCATAAATTTCTGAGTAAGATTACCACTTACAGTGTAAATCGGCAGAATCCCTGTTACTTGGTTCTCTTTTTCTACTAATTCATATTCAGGAGAAAGAATCCTTAAACCCTGATAATAATCAACTTTACCATATAACAACAATTCCTGACTTTTATGAATAACATCTTTAAGATAAGGTTGATTAAACCAGGTGGCTAAAACTATTCCACTTCCATCATCAATCACGGCTTCAAATATGGGCATTCCCTTTTGGGAGCGTTTTAAAGACGTGACTATAACTTTCCCTTTTATCAATACTTTCTCACCGGGAGTAAGGGTAGAAATTTTTTTGATTAACCTTCTATCCTGATATTTGCGAGGGAAAAAATATAATAGATCACGAATACTTCTTATCCCCAGCCGAGCCAAAAACTTTGCTCTCTTAGGCCCAACTCCTTTAAGATATCTGATATCCTGAAGAACCTTATTTATCTCTTGCATAATTGGTCATTGATATGATAATATTTATAACCAATTTTTACAAGGAAGGAGGAAAAATAGATGAGTAAAGTATGTGCAGTATGCGGGAAAGGCCCCCGGGCAGGAAGATCAATAGTCCGCAGAGGCCTGGCAAAGAAAAAAGGAGGAGTGGGGAGAAAAACTACCGGAATAAGTAAAAGGAGATTCCTTCCTAATCTTCAGACAGTAAAGATAGAAAAAGACGGGAAAATCCAGAGAGTAAAAGTGTGCACTTCCTGTCTGTCTAAAGGGAAGATTAAAAAAGTTGTGTAATTACTTACTATATCTGAAATCTCTAAGAAAAAGCGTAATGGTATCTAGCCCCTCCCAATTTTCTAAAACAGGGGTATAAACACAATCGAGATATTCTCTTCCGGAAAGGAATCCTTCCAATCCATCTTTTCTGAACAGCATCTGATGAACATGCTTACCCTTTTTAACCCAAACTTTATAAAAACCTCGATTGAGCTTATGAGGTGTATCAATAACTCTAATTCTGGTGGTTAAAAATAGTGGCTCGGGATTATTGGGTCCAAATGGGCTCAGAAGTTTAATATCGTTAAACATCTGACGAGAAATTTCAGAGAATTCCAACTCTTTATCTATCTCCAGCAAAAATTGGAAAGGCTTTTTCTGAAAACAATTATTCACAATTTCTGAAAATTTGTTTCTGAAATTGGAAAATTTCTCCAAGTTTAAAGTTACTCCACAGGCTGCAGAATGTCCCCCAAATTCCTCCAGAAATTCACTACAGGAATTAATGGCCTGAAAAATGTCCAGTTGAGGCACTGACCTGCCGGAACCTCGCAGAATACCTTCTATCTCTGAAAGAACAATCACTGGTAAATTATATTCCTCTACCAGCCGGGATGCCACTATCCCCAAAACCCCAGGATGCCAGTCTTTACCTTTAACCACTATTGCTTTCTCCTGAGAAAAATCAAACTCAGTCTCCACCATCCTTATAGCCTCCTTCAACACCTCAGCCTCCAGTTCCTGGCGTCTGCGATTTGCCTTCTCCAGTTTATCAGCAAGTAATTCTGCCTGGTTTTCATTTTCAGTAATCAACAACTGAAAAGCATCATAAGCAGAACTTATCCTGCCGACAGCATTTAATCGAGGAGCGATTATAAATGCGATTTCGCGAACCCCTATATTTTTATTTAAGTTTGCAGACTCAATTAACTTCTTTATACCCGGTCGGGGTCTGGTATTTAAAATCTCCAATCCATACTTTACCAGAATCCTGTTTTCTCCTCTGAGGTCAGCAAGGTCAGCAACTGTTCCCAGCGCTACCAGATCCAGAAAATCCATAATTCTATTATCATTACCCAGAATTGCTTGAATAAGTTTAAAAACCAATCCTACCGAGGTTAAATCTTTCTCAGGATATAAACACCCATCCTGCCAGGGATCAATGATAGCATCAGCAGGAGGATAATTTTTTTTGGGTTTGTGGTGGTCAATAATCACTACTTGAATACCTGCCTGTTTGAGACTCGTTATCTGCTGTAATGCTGTTATTCCACAATCTACAGATATAAATAGATTAATTCCCTTTTGTTTTGCCATTTCTACGGCAGCTAAATTCACTCCATATCCCTCCTGAATACGATGGGGCAGATAGACTATAGGTTTTATCCCCTGAGAAAGAAAAAATTTATACAATATTGTACTGGCAGTAATACCATCGACATCATAATCTCCAAAAATCATTACCTGGTGATTGCAAGTAATTGCCTGGTTTATGATTCTTACTGCCTGATCCATGTCTTTGAGCAAAAAAGGATCCGGTAAATCATAAAAACTGGAAAATAAAAATTTTTCCGCCTGTGATGGGTCTGAAATCCCACGATTAATAAGAAGACGAGCAAGAAATGGAGAAATTCCCACTGCAGTACTCAATGATGAAACTTTCTCAGGTTGGGGAGAAGCAACTGTCCAAACTTTTCTCATAGTGACTCCGTCCTGAAAAATCCCTCAGCGTATGGCTGTTTTATACCCAGCCTGCAAGCAAGTGCAGAATCTTTACGTTTGACTCTTTCCCATAATGGGTTTTCCGAAGTGTGAACTTCAGGATTTTTAAATTGAGAATGAAACTGTTTAAGAGCCTCAATTTTTAATCCCATGATTTTTTGATCAAATCCTACACAAAAATTTACCTCCCGCGGTTTAAACTCTTCCCAAATACTCTTATAACAATAGATAATAGTAGGAATTTCATATAAAATTAAAGCCTCATCTATTACCTCTGCTCCTTTTTTATGAGTGGAGTGGGGATCATTATCTATACATACAAAAATTATATCGGGCATAAATGTGGTAAGAATAGTAAATACAATATCTACATCCTCATTGCTGGGAAGGCGGGTATAATAAAAAGGAAGATTCAAAAATTCTAAATTTCTTTCTTTAACTCCTAAAATTGCCATCGCCCTCTGGGCTTCTTTCCTGCGTATTTCCTTTTTCTTATCCTGAGATGCCGAACCACATACTCCTCGTTCGCCATCGGTAAGATATGCAATTTTAAACACATTCCCACGGTGAGCAATTTTATAGATAGTTGCTCCCATCCCAATAACTTCATCATCGGGATGAGGAGAAAATATCAAAATTTTCTTATGTTCTGGAATATGCTCTATCACTTCTCTTTAGTCCAGTCGACTACAATAGGTGATGCCACAAATATTGAGGAATAAGTTCCAATAATAATGCCAACCAGAAGAACAAACGCAAATGGATTTATAACTTCACCGCCAAATATAAATAGTGATAGAACTGTCAACAAAGTGGTAAGGGAAGTTAAAAGCGTTCTGCCCAATGTCTGATTAATAGAAATATTTACAAGTTCTGCAAATTTCATTTTTTTTCGCAATTTCAAATTCTCTCTTATCCTATCAAAGACTACAATAGTATCGTTTATAGAATAACCAACTATGGTTAACAAAGCAGCAATTACTGGAAGAGAAAATTCTCTTTGGGTAATACTCATTGCCCCGATACTTACCAGCACATCATGGATAAGAGCAATGATTGCTGCTATTGCAAATTTAAACTTGAATCTAATTGCAATATACACACACATAGCGATAAGAGCAAATGTAATGGCATTAAATGCCTTCTTACGCAAATCTTTACCAACCATTGCTCCCACTGATTCTGCTCTTAAAAGCATCACTTTATCCTTACCAAATTCATCCTTCATCACCTTTAAAACCTTACCAGGTTCCACTTTATAAGTGCGAATTATATATCGAGCAGTGCCTTTTACATTCTGAATAAGAGAGTCTCCTAAACCAATTTTCTCCAGTGCTTCTCTAATTTTGCGAGTATTTACACTGGTCTTGAATTCAAATTCCTGAAGCACTCCTCCCGTAAAATCTATACCAAAATTCTTCTCGCCTCTTTTAACGAATGTAAACATTCCAATAGCAATAATAGTCACAGAGAAAATATAAGCCAGTTTTCGGAACTTAATAAATAGAATATTAGGAGTCTGTGGAAAGAAACTGAGCATCGGCAACTTGCTCAAACCCCGATTGACAAGAATATCGTATATTATCCTAGTCACAAATAAGGCAGTGAACATACTGGCAATAATACCTATACTCAATGTGGTTGCAAATCCTCTTATAGGACCAGTACCAAACTGAAATAATATTAATGCCGCTATCAATGTTGTGAGATTGGCATCAAATATGGTCAAAAATGCCTTTTGATAACCTGCCTGAATACTTGCAGAAAGTGTTTTACCGAGTCGGAGCTCTTCTCTTATTCTTTCATAAATCAAAACATTAGCATCTACTGCCATACCAATAGTCAATACAATACCAGCGATTCCTGGCAGGGTAAGTGTGGCTCCAAAATACCCTAATGCCCCCAGAATTATTAATATATTTAATATTAGTGCAAATACTGCCACCACACCTGCCAGCAGATAGTATAAGATCATAAATACAGCCACTGCACAGCTACCAATAATGATTGCCCGAATACCTCTTTCAATTGAGTCTTTACCCAAAAGTGGCCCCACAGTGCGTTCCTCTTCGATAACCAAAGGAGCAGGAAGGGCACCGGCTTTTAAAACTATGGCTAAGTCCCTGGCTTCCTGAAGGCTGAATCTTCCAGTAATTACTGCCTCTCCAGAAGGAATTTTCTCCTTGATTACTGGAGCAGATTTGACCTTCCCATCAAGCAGTATTGCCAGTCTCTTGCCAACATTATCTTGAGTTATTCTGGCAAACTTTCTGGCTCCTTTGGAATTGAACTTTAAAGCCACTATTGGCTGACCAAACCTTGACTGGTCAAATCTCACTTCAGCATTGACCAGATATTCTCCAGTAAGTACTGCCTCCTTTTTTAACAATAAAGGCTCCTCATTAAGATATTTCAATTCATAACCAGCAGGAATATTTCCGGATAATGCTCTCTTAAGTAGTTGGGGATCTTTTGCTACTAGTTTAAATTCCAGTAATGCAGTCTGACCAATGAGGTTTAAAGCCCGCTCACGGTCAGTTATCCCTGGCAATTGAATCAAAATCCTGTTTCTACCCTGCTTTTGCAATACAGGTTCTTTTACTCCAAATTGATCAATTCTATTTCTAAGGACCTCAAGTGCTCTATCCACAGCATCCTTTCGGGATTCCTCAGGAATCTTCTCTACTGCTACCCTCAATATCAGATGCATGCCACCCTTTAAATCCAGTCCAAGGTTAATCTTTTGCTGAGGAGGATATAAGTTGTAAATAGAAATTCCTATTACCACCACAACAACCAGTAATTTTAACCAGGTGTATTTCATATTCTCCTCCTGTTTTATTCCTCTTTTCTGGCTATTGCAGATTTATCCACCATAATTTTGGTATCATCATCAATTTTGAGGACTATAGTCTCTTTTTTGATATCCTGAATAACCCCATGAATCCCACCAATAGTTACCACACGATCATTTTTTTTCAATGACTCCAGCATTTTCTGGTGCTCTTTCTGTTTTTTCTGCTGGGGACGAATTAACAGAAAATAGAAAATTACAAAAATAAGAATCAGCGGTAAAAATGCTCCCAAGGGATTAGGCTGTTGAGTTTGAATTTGTGCGAGTATCATCTTCTTCCTCCGGGTAAAATTTTAAAACCTTACTTTTAAACTTCTGCCATTTTTCACTACCGTAATACATCCTGATTTTTTCCATAAGTTTACTATAGAAATAGATATTATGAAAGGATAAAAGCCTAAGAGCTGTTATTTCCCCGGCATTAAAAAGATGCCTGATATATGCCCGAGAATAATTTTTACATACAAAACAATCACATTCGGGGTCAATGGGTAAGTTATCATCTTTGTATTCAGAATTTCTTATAACCTTCTTGCCTTGCCAAGTAAATGCTGTGCCTGTTCTCCCATATCTGGTAGGAATAACACAATCAAACATCTTGATTCCAAACTCTACAGTTATCACAATATCACGAGGAGTGCCCACCCCCATTAAATAAATTGGCTTATCTTCGGGGAGCAACTGAGCAGTATATTCTGAAATTTCATACACCAATGATCGCGGCTCCCCCACACTTACCCCTCCAATAGCATAGCCATCAAATCCAATTTCAACTATTCTTTCCACTGCCTCTTTTCTTAATTGTTTATAAGTTGATCCCTGAATAATACCAAACAGCAATGGTCGGTTACATTTATCCCAAGGATAAACCTGACAAAAATATCTTTTACTCCTCTCTGCCCAGCTGAAAGTATTTTCTACTGCCTTCCTGGCCACCATCTCACTGGCAGGGTATTCTACAGGTTCATCCAGAGGCATAAAGATATCACTTCCAAGATCAACCTGAATCTGTATAACTTTCTCAGGAGTTAAAAAATGATAACTACCGTTAATGTGAGAAGCAAACTCCACACCCTCACAACTGACCTTTCTCAATTTTGCCATACTGAACACCTGATAACCACCACTGTCGGTAAGGAGATAGCCTGACCATGAAATAAATTTTTTAAGGCCACCAGCATTTGTTATCAAATCTATTCCCGGACGGAGATAGAGATGATAGGCATTAGCCAATATCATTTTATATCCTGCTGATGCTACATCATTCCAATCTAAAGTCTTAACTGTTCCCTGAGTGGCAACAGGCATAAAAATCGGTAACTGTAAATCAAATATTTGCATGGTAGAAAATTAAATATTTTTAAGGCTGAAGAATCAGTTTAAAACCAAGTCGAGTTTCAATTGCATCCAGTAATTGTTTGGTTAACTCTATCCCCTGGGATGTCTCCATAACTACTTTTCCTCTCTGCTGCTTATAAACTATCCTTAGCGGAATCTCTCCCTGATATTGTTTGATTATACTGCTCAATTCTTCAACTTTTTCTGTTACAGAATCACTATCCTCAAGTTCCAGCCATACACAGGAAGTAAATCTGTATGGTGCTTCTTCCACCGGAATTATTTCTGAAACTACTATCTGAGGACGGTCTCCTCGTAAGGTATATTTTCCCTTCAAGAATACCACTGCTCCTTCCGCAATAAGATGAGAACTTCTTTCATAGACTTCAGGAAAAACAACAGCAGTAATAGAACCATCAAAATCTTCAAATTCCATAATTGCCATGCGTTGATTATCTGCTTTGGTAAATTTTTTCTTCAAAGATGTTATTATCCCTCCAATTCTTACTTCCTGATTCTCTCGAAGGGTAGATATATCCTTTGTAGAAATTGTGCTGTAAGTAGTTAATAAGTTAGCATACTTATCCAGAGGATGGCCAGAAACATAAAATCCTAAATAATCCTTTTCAAACCGTAATATCTGTTCCTGAGGCCATTCACTAATATCAGGGATAAACTTCTCAGCATCAATTTTAAATCCAGTAGAAGCAGAATCAAAAAATGACATCTGTCCTTTTATACGATCACGCTGAAAGTTCTGGGCAAGTTCCAGTGCTTTATCCAAAACAGCCATAAGTGCAGAACGTTTATATCCCAGAGAATCAAATGCTCCCGCTTTAATCAAACTTTCTATAACTTTCTTATTTACTGCCCGGCAATCTACTCGCTTACAGAAATCAAACAATGATGCAAATCCCCCTCCTGCCCGCCGGGCCTTGATGATTGATTCCACCGCACTATCCCCAACATTCTTTATGGCTGAAAGTCCAAACCTGATAGAATCTTGTGACACCAATGTAAACCGAGCATAACTTTCATTTATATCTGGAGGTAAAATTTTTATCCCTTGACTGTGGACATATTTCAAATATTCCCGGAGTTTATCAGTGTTGTGCATTTCACTACTTAAAAGAGCAGTCATAAACTCCTGGGGAAAATTCGCCTTCAAATATGCAGTACGATAAGAAAGCATAGCATAGGCAGTGCTATGACTCTTATTAAATCCATAGCCTGCAAACTGCTCAATCAAACTGAATATTCTTTCCGCTTTCTTCTCACTTACTTTTTTTGCCCTCGCTCCTTTAATAAATTTATCTCGCTGAGTCTCCATTACTTCTGGGAGTTTTTTACCCATTGCCCTCCGAAGCATATCGGCCTCAGCCATACTGAAACCAGAAAGTGCAGAAGCAATCTGCATCACCTGTTCCTGATAAAGAATAATGCCATAAGTTTCTTTCAATATTGGCTCTAACACAGGATGCTCATACCAAACCTTAACCTCTCCGTTTCTTCTTCTAATAAAATCATCAACCATTCCTGAGCCCAGTGGCCCTGGTCTGTAAAGAGCAAGAATTGCAATTAAATCCTCAAACTTTCTGGGCTTTAAACGAGTAAGCAACGACCTCATCCCAGCACTTTCTAACTGGAATACCCCGGTACTATCTCCCTGTGAAAGCATTTCATAAGTAGCAGGATCATCTAAAGGAATATTCTCTATATCCAAATCCTGTTTTCTTGTCCTAGCAATTATCTTTTTACACTCCTCTATCATGGTTAAAGTCTTAAGTCCCAGAAAGTCCATTTTCATTAATCCCACTTTATCGATGGAATCCATATCGTAGCCAGTAACAATTTCACTGTCAGGAGTTTTATACAAGGGGATCAATTCCATCAATGGTCGATCACTTATTACCACTCCAGCAGCATGAATTGAAACATGGCGTGAAAGCCCCTCCAGTACTTTAGCAATCTCAATAAGTTTTTTAACCCGCTCATCATTTTCAATCAAATTGCGCAATTCCGGCTCTATTTGAATAGCACGATTTAAATCTATCCCGGGATCAGGTGGTATAAGTTTGGCAATACGGTCAGCATCCTGATAGGGAATATTTAAAGCCCGGGCAACATCTCTAACCACTGCTCTGGCCTGCATAGTTCCAAATGTTATAATCTGGGCAACATTACTCTCTCCATATTTCTGAATCACATAATCAATCACTTCCTGTCTTCGTTCATAACAGAAATCAATATCTATATCTGGAAGACTAACACGCTCAGGATTAAGAAATCGTTCAAATAGCAATCCATATTTCAAGGGATCAATGGTGGTAATATCAAGGAGATAACTAACAATGCTGCCTGCAGCCGATCCTCTTCCAGGACCTACTGGTATGTTTTTACTTTTAGCAAATCTCACAAAATCCCAGACAATCAAAAAATAACTGGTAAATCCCAGTTTATTGATTGTTTCCAGTTCATATTGTAATCGCTGTTTGACCTCAGGAGAGGGGTTAGGATATTTTTTATTCAGATTATCGTAACATAATTTTCTAAGATACTCATACTGGCTATAACCTTCTGGAGGTTGGAATCGCGGCAGATGAATTTTATTAAATTCCAGTTCTAAATTACATCTCTCAGCAATAATAATGGTATTTTTAATTGCCTCGGGCAGTTCTGTAAATAGTTCTTTCATCTCTTCAGGAGATTTAAAATAGAACTGATCGCTGCCCAATCTCAATCTTTGAGGATCTTCAATTGTGGTCTGAGTCTGAATTGCCAGAAGGACATCATGAGCAAAACTGTATTCCTTCCTGAGATAATGAACATCATTGGTAGCAACATAGGGTATATCCAGTTCTTTAGCCAATTGTATTGCCTGATTAATCAATCTCTTCTGATCCGGTAATAACTGATTCTGAATTTCAATATAAAAACAACCAGGTTCAAAAATCTCTTTGTAGAATTTAAGAGCCTGTCTGGCTTTCTCAATATTTCCATCCATTAAACACTGGTTAAGTTCTGACTGCATACATCCACTTAATGCTATTAATCCTTTATTGTGATGAGCAAGAAGTTGTTTGTCTATACGGGGCTTGTAATAAAAACCTTCCAGATAACTGAGTGAAACCAGTTTTAAAAGATTTCTATACCCCTGTTCGTCTTTTGCCAGAAGAGTTATATGGTAAAGTTTCTCCTGCCTTAATCCTCCTGATTTGTCAAATCGCGAACGGGGCGCCAGATACATCTCACACCCAATAATTGGCTTTACACCTGCCTGAATTGCTTTAGTATAGAACTCTATAGCACCAAATAAATTACCGTGGTCAGTAATAGCCACTGCTGGCATCCGGTACTCTCTGGCAACCTGCAAAAGTTCATCTATCTTACAGGCTCCATCCAGGAGACTATATTGAGAATGCAAATGGAGATGGACAAAATCAGAATGTCTCATAACCTCCCCTACCTACTATATGCTATCTCCTCCCTACTATATACTACCTACTATCTACTATATTATATCCTGCCTCCTGCTTCACTCCCATTCAATTGTAGCCGGGGGTTTGGAACTTATATCATAGACTACCCGATTTATTCCCCTCACTTCATTTATTATCCTGCTACTGATTTTCCCCAAAGTAGCATAAGGAAGTTTCACCCAGTCAGCAGTCATTCCATCCAGACTGTGAACTACTCTTACTGCGAGAACATTTTCATAGGTACGTTCATCTCCCATCACTCCTACACTTTTTACTGGAAGTAAAATCCCAAAAGCCTGCCATACCCTGCGATAAAGCCCATCACTTTTTATCTCTTCAATTATGATAGCATCTGCTTCCCTTAGAATATCAAGACGAGATCTGGTAACTTCTCCGATTATTCTTACTGCCAGACCTGGGCCGGGGAATGGATGGCGATATACAATTTCGTCTGGTAATCCCAACATATGTCCAATTTTGCGAACCTCGTCTTTAAATAAGAAACGTAATGGTTCAATTAATTTCAATTTCATTTTCTGAGGCAATCCTCCCACATTGTGATGGGTTTTGATCCTGGCAGATGGACCTCCAAATGCTGATTGCGACTCAATAACATCAGGATAAAGTGTTCCCTGAGCAAGATATTTTATATTTCCAATTTTTCTGGCTACCTCTTCGAAAACTCTTATAAACTCTTCCCCAATGATTTTTCTTTTGCGTTCCGGATCAATTACCCCTTTCAATTTTTTCAAAAATCTTTGCCGGGCATCAATATAGTGAAGATTTATTTTAAAACTCTTTTGAAATACCTGACGGACTCTTTCCGGTTCTCCCTTCCGCAATAAACCATTATTTACAAACACACAGTGAAGATTATCTCCAATAGCTTTGTGAAGAAGTAAAGCAGTAACTGATGAATCCACACCCCCTGAAAGTCCAAGTATAACTTTTTCCTCTCCCACCCGGCTACGAATCTCACTTACAGTGGTCTCAACAAAAGAACTCAATCTCCACCTTTTCTTAGCCCCACATACTCTGGTAAGAAAATTATTTAAGATCTTCTTTCCATATTGAGTATGAACAACTTCAGGATGAAATTGCACTCCATAAAGTCTTTTTTTAAAATTGGCTATAGCAGCATTTCTGGAATTAAGAGTATGAGCAATCCGCACAAAACCTGATGGAAGTTTGGCAACTTGATCGCCGTGACTCATCCAACAGATAAACTTCTTTCGGGGTATACCATAAAACAAATCATTTTCCCTATCAACGAAAAGTTCCACTCGGCCATATTCTCTCTTTTTTGCTTCCTCTACCTTACCATTCAAAAGCCAAGCCATTACCTGCATTCCATAACATATTCCTAAAATTGGAATTCCTAAATCAAAAATTCTGATATCGGGGAGAGGAACATTTTCTCCTCTGACACTGGCAGGTCCACCCGAGAATATAATTCCAACAGGAGAAGCATTTATAATTTTAGAGACAGGAAAATTAAATGGAACAATCTCAGAAAAGACATGATTTTCTCTAACCTTGCGAGCGATTAACTGTGTATACTGAGAACCGAAATCTAATATTATTACTTTCTCCATCTGCTATCTGTCAAGAACAATTTCTATTTTCCCATTCCTACTCTCTGAACTCTTTGGAAGAGTTTTCCTTCAGTCTGGATAGAGGGAGCAATTATAATCTCCACCTCGTGCATTTCCTTTATATTCTTTACTCCCAAACTTCCCATAGCAGTCTGGAGTGCTCCTACCAGATTTTGAGAACCATCATCAACTCGTGCTGGCCCATAAAGAATCTCTTCTAAAGTCCCAGTGGTGCCAACATATATTCTGGTACCCCGCGGTAAATTATAATGAGGAGTAGCCATTCCCCAGTGGTAACCTCTCCCAGGTGCCTCTTTTGCCCTGGCGAGGGCAGAACCAATCATTACAGCATCAGCACCACAGGCAATTGCCTTACAGATATCTCCCCCAGTTCTCATTCCACCATCGGTTATTATCGGCACATATCTTCCAGTCTTTTTGTAATAATCATCCCGAGCCTGAGCAACATCAGCGGTAGCAGTAACCTGAGGTACTCCAATTCCTAAGACACCTCTGGTAGTACATGCTGCCCCCGGTCCAATTCCTACCAGGATGGCATCTGCTCCTGCTTTCATCAAATCCAGTGCAACCTCATAAGTAACACAATTACCAACTATTACTGGTATCCTCATCTCCTTACAGAATTTCTCATAATCAAGAACAGGATATTGTGATGAGATATGTTCTTTGGTAGCCACAGTTGATTGCACTACAAATATGTCACAGCCAGCATCCTGAGCAATTTTACCAAATCTTTCTGCCCTCTGAGGAATTGCTGACACTACACAGGGAACATCTGCTTCTTTGATTTCCCGAATTCTCTTAATAATCAAATCCTCCTTTATTGGCTCTTGGTAAATCTCCTGAACCAATTTTGTAGCTTCATCAGGGTCAGCCTGAGCAATTTTTTCCAGGACCTCATCAGGACTCTCATATCTGGTCTGAACACCTTCCAGATTAAGCACGGCAAATCCGCCCAGTTTTCCCATAGCAATTGCAAACTTAACATCTACCACTCCATCCATAGCAGCAGCAATAATTGGGATCTTGTATCTGGTACCAGCAAGTTCCCAACTGACATCTACCTCATCAGGATTAATTGTAACTCTACCTGGGACAAGTGCTATTTCATCAAAACCATATGCCCGGCGAGCCTTTCTTTTCCCTCCGATAATAATTTCCATCTCCTCCCTCCTGTGTTTCACGAATGGTTTTAAATCCGAGACAATCAAATTACCAAGAAAGAGTATCGCCAGATTTATCAGAGAGGGTAGTACTCATAGGATAAACTTTACGAGCAAACTTCTCTCCTCCTTTAACATCATAAGATCCATAAATCCAACCTTCGCCACCTGGTTTTCTCATAGAATTAAATTCATTTTCATTATGGGCATTAAAAACCTTATTTGACCCCCGAATAGAAGACAAATACTCTTTAGGCATTTTTTGAAGATATTTAGGAACGATGGCATTTAAATTTGAAGGCCATTTCTTATAGTCTTTGTAATAAGCAAGGACAGCAGCCCGAATCTGGTAGAGATTCGTACGAGTAGTGGTATCTCGCAACTGATAAACACTCTTCTGAAGGCCAGGACTTATAAGATAAATAAATGCCAGAATAACTGTAATAAGGATTAATAACTTAACCAGAAACCAGCCTTTATTCTCCATATTTATAATATACAGCCAACTCTATATTCTCGCAAGTTATTTTTACAGTTTACTCTTTATCTTTGCCCAGGTATCCTTAAGAGTCACAATGCGATTAAATACCAACTTATCAGACTTGCTATCTTTATCCAAACAGAAATATCCCAGACGTTCGAATTGAAATCTCTGACCACAGGAGGCTGATTTCAAACTTGGTTCTATTTTGCAGTCAGTAAGCACAATCAGAGAATTGGAATTAAGATAATTTTTAAAATCTTCCTCCTCCTTCAAATCAGAAATATCTTCCTTAGTGAAAAGATAATTATAAAGTCTAACCTCAGCAGAAATTGCATGTTGGGCTGAGACCCAGTGCAATGTTGCTTTTACCTTCCTACCATCAGGAGCATATCCTCCTTTAGTCTCTGGATCATAAGTACAGTATACTTCCTCAATTTCTCCGGTATGGGGATCCTTTTTAATATCCACACACTTAATAAAATAAGCATACCTTAACCGCACCTCTCTTCCTGGTGCCAAGCGGTAAAATTTGGGAGGAGGGATTTCTTCAAAATCATCCCTCTCTATATAAATTTCCCGTGAAAACGGAACCTGACGAGTCCCCATTTCTGGGTCCTCAGGATTATTTATTGCCTCCAAATATTCTACCTTATTCTCGGGGTAATTGATTATTACCACCTTTAATGGTTTAAGAACTGCCATTGCCCGGGGAGCACGTTTATTCAAATCCTCACGAACACATTCTTCCAAGAGTCGAATATCTACCAGACTATTAACTCGCGAGACTCCTATTTTAAAACAAAAATTACGAATAGCCTCGGGAGTATATCCTCTTCTCCGAAGTCCAGATATTGTGGGCATGCGGGGATCATCCCAACCATCTACATAGCCTGACTCCACAAGTTCCCTTAATTTTCTTTTACTGAGAATGGTATAGGAAAGATTAAGAGGGGCAAATTCAATCTGCTGGGGGTGATAAATCTCCAGTTCATCCAGAATCCAGTCATAAATCGGTCTATGGACTTCAAACTCCAGCGTGCATATGGAATGAGTTATACCTTCTATAGAATCACATATACAGTGTGCAAAGTCATATGTAGGATAGATACACCACTTATCTCCAGTTCTATAATGAGAGACCTTTTTTATGCGATAAAGCACAGGATCCCGCATTAAAAGATTGGGATGAGCCATATCTATTTTCGCCCGCAAAACATATTGGCCCTCATCAAATTCTCCATTCCGCATCCTTTCAAATAACTGGAGATTTTCAGAGACATCTCTATTCCTACACGAACATTCCTTACCGGGTTCAGTTAAAGTTCCTCTTAACTCCTTCACCTTCTCAGGAGAACACTCACATACATATGCTTTCCCTTTCTGGATCAATTTAACGGCATACTGATATAACTGCTCATAATAGTCGGAAGCAAAATATAATCTATCTTGCCAGTCATAACCCAGCCAGCGTACATCATCAATTATAGCATTAACAAACTCTTCGCTTTCCTTACTGGGGTCAGTATCATCCATTCGGAGATTGCAGAGACCATTATATTTGTGGGCGATGGTGAAATTCAGCCATATTGACTTGGCATGGCCGATATGAAGATACCCATTGGGCTCTGGTGGGAAACGGGTATGGACTTTACCGCCATATTTATTGTTGGCTATGTCTTTATCTATTATTTCGGTTATAAAATTGGAGAAGTCCTCTTTCATCGCAAATTATGTTAAAAAATTATACACCCGGGATAGGAAATATCAATATTTTTTAAAAACCAGTAGTGTAAACTATCTTTCGCAAATTTCAATTGCGGAGATGAAGGAATGTTAACTAGGATAAGGGAAAATTAATAAAGAAAAGAGGTGAGCAATTTTGCGAAAAATTACTGACATTATCTGGTGTATCCAGCGCCCCTAAAGAATTTAAGACCACAAGGAGGACCGCATACAAATGACTAAATTGTTATAACCAATATGGCCTGGAAGGCTTAAAACACAGGAAAAGAATACCCAAAATCCCCTCATAAAATGCCCCAGTCACCCTAAGATGTGACAAAACTGTCGACGACAATTTTGTAACATTTAGGAGTTAAGGAGGGATTAGAATGGTTATAATAAATGAAATGAGCAGCCCTGAAAGAAATGTTTACCATGTACCTTTATCACACAATTTTTCCCCAAATTAGTTACAAGCTTTAAATAGTTTTTACCACTATAAAATGGTAGGAAAAAGCAGAAGATAAAATACCTTCCAGTTGTGCCAGAGGAAATAAAGCATTACTTTGAGACATTTCAGCATGAATATGATAAAGATAAAAAGCAATTTTATCATTTTGATACAGAAAAAAATACTTCCTTATAAAAAGGAAAAAGAAAAAAAGACAGCATCCTCAAAGACAAAAGGAAACTCCTCAGAGCAAGGATAGAACATCTGCTTAATGAAATCAACTTAACACAAGAACTTAATAAAAGAATCCTGAGAGAACTTGATTTTGAAAAATACAAAATATGCTACCTTAAATTCCAGCTTGAAGCATTTAAGCTTTGTTCAAAGCTTAGCTTCGAACAGATTCAAATCCTTGACACGGAGCTCTAAAGGAGAAAGAAGTTCACCTGGGAGATGATCTTTCAATAAAACTACAATATGAGGTAAAAGCCTTACAAATTCTGGTTGCAGTCTCTTCAAATTTTGGCCAGAAATCTTCATAATGCCTCTCATCGCCAGGTAGGATAAAATCTTAGGTAAGACTGTATAAGCAAGTGATTCCCATTCCCTATCTCCCTGAACAGTTTTGATGGATTCCAGAGCCTTGGCCACTTCCCCAAGCCTTCCCAAAGTAGAGATATCCTGCCAAATGAGCTCCTGTAGTTTTGCCGGAGTAAAGTCTCTCGAAGGTTGAAAACAATCCAGTTGCTGGGCAATAGCTATAACCAGAGCGGTGGCCCAGTAAGCAGCGTAGCAAGGATAATCCTCTGTCTCCAACTGGGTGGGCCTGACTATATTGGGTGGCTCCTCTTTTTCCGATTTTTCCGGAGGCGATTCAGATATCGCTGGGGGTGTTTTTATTTCTATTCCAGCTGCTCGTACAGCATGATTCCAGCTCAGAAATCCCCACTCCTCACCCCGAGACTGAAAAACCTCCCAGACCTTTCTACCTTGAGGGTCCCTCCTGAAGAATAAGCTCGCTGGTGTACCCAATTTCTCTGCTATTCTTCTCAATTCTGCCAAGAACATCTCCCGTGTCCAATTCTCGGGAGGCCCCCTTCTCACATTATGCTCCAGACCAGCAGCCTCTACAGCTTCCGTCCAACTCTCAAAACCCCATTCCTGTTTGTGGTATTGGAAAACACTATAAACTTTTCTTCCTTCCGGGTCTTCAAGGAACGCACTCGTAGAGGTGGTCCCCAACCTCTGAGCTATCTCTCGAAGTTTTTCCAAAAATACCTCCTTAGTCCATCCTGGAGAAAAGCTTCTCTTTACATCATGCTTCAAGCCAGCAGCCTCTACAGCTTCCGCCCAACTCTCAAAACCCCACTTTTCTTTGTAATTATGAAAAGCACAGTAAATTTTTCTCCCTTCCGGATCTTCCAGAAACGCACTCGTAGAGGTAGTCCCCAATCTCTGGGCTATTTCTCGAAGTTTTTCCAAAAATACCTCCTTAGTCCATTTCGGAGAAAAACCTCTCTTCACATCATGCTCCAGACCAGCAGCTTCTACAGCTTCCGCCCAACTCCTAAAACCCCACTTTTCTTTGTTGTTATGAAAAGCATAGTAAACCATTCTTCCTTCCGGGTCTTTCAGAAATACAGCTGTAGAAGTAGCACCTAACCTCGCGGCCACCTTGGCCAATGCTTCCAGAAACGACTCCTTGCTCCATATTGGTGGCTTTTTCTGAGAAAAGGATAATAACACTTCCTTTATATGTTCCTGTAGTGACCATTTAAGGTTCAAATTTTCTTTTTCTCCCATTTTGGCTAAAGTTAAAAGGTAGGGATAATCCGCCCAACCCCGGAGAATGTAATTTGCTCCGACTTCAATCAAAGCCTTTCTGTTTTCCAACCAGGGCTGACTGGAACACTCTCCCTGGGGTAATCCAAAAATAATAAAGTTCTCATCTTCCTGAGCAATTTTTTTCATCTCGGAACTACTTATCCAGTCCGCAAAGTAAAGGAAGGTAAAGTCCGGGAACAGTTTCCTTAAAGCCTGTATAATATTTGCCCTGTCCACTCTGGATCGACCTTTCAACCCCTGCTCACTCACCACATACTCCGGGTCTATATAGTCCAGCAAACCTGCCTTGTAAAGCTGGGAGAGAACCACATCCCGGGGACTTCCACTTACAGCTATAATCGGTATACCCTCTTCAGCCAGAGACTTTATAAAATTCAGAACACCGGGAATTAACTCTGGGGCACCATCTACCCTGTAACTCCTATATACCTCGTGGAATATCCTCCTGACCTCAACTATAGATTTCCCTGAAATTTCACTTATCAGCTGAAGAACCTCCTCCCTCTCCTTTCCCCAAGTATTGGACTCTACCCACTCTTTGCCATCGCTTCTTCCGGTACATAATTCGTAGGTTCTGATATATTCCTGCTGCCAGGTGGGCTGGAGTAAGGTGCCGTGGACGTCAAATATAACCAGAAGAGGTCTCTGACTGGAAGGCAACTTCTGAGGCCCAATTACCTCTATACAGGTCCCGGGAATTAAATCCCAGGAAATATCACTTTTTATCCGGCGAGCTAAAGTCTGGTGGGAGATGGAAATAAAAAGAGAAAAAGAGATAAAAAGACAGAAAGTTAAAGATTTAAACCTTTTGCCCACTTCAACCCTCCTTTTAGGATTTTAACACACATTTTTTTAAAATCAATCTCCTGTAGAAAGTAGCTCCAAGAGTTGTTCCAGAAGCGGTTCTGCCCTTTCGGTATCTACAAATTGCGAAGGGAATAAAATTAAAAAGGCTTTAATCCGCAGTTTTTTCCTTTCCAGGATTCGCAGAAAATCGATGATTCGCATTATCAGGTCTTCATACTCCAAGGAGTTAAGAAATAATTTATCTGCAAAATAAGCAAGGTCTACAACCAGAATCACATCCCGGAGGTGACTGGAGTCGGGCAGGTTTTTAATATCATCTAAAAGATTTAAATCAAAACCCTGTCTCCTGACTTCTTCTGTAAGCTCAGAATGGCCCTGGAACCACTCCGGATGCTCTTTTCTAATATCGGGAGGAAAAATTACAAAAGCCTTATCAATTGCCAGTTCTTCAAAAAGGTATCTCAACCAATTATACTCATCCCGATAATCAACCTCAGGATGGAAATCAAGATAGGGAGACAAAACCACCAGATGGGAAGTTGGTGAGAGCAACCCTTGTCCTTCTTTCTGCTTTATCCATAAAGTCAGTCCCCTAGGGCTATAGAAAATTCCTACCGGAAAGGGAAACTCCTTTCTCCGACTCCGCCACTCCGGATACAACCTTCCTTCCTGAAATTTATATATAACAAAAGGGTATCTCTGAGGATAAACTATCCTTCTTCCCTCGGCCTCTAATACCAACAAATCTAGCAACAATATTAGGAGATACAACCTCTTAATCATTACCGTACTTAGAAAATGCATGCAGTAACTCCTCCTTGACGAAATCCTCCAAGCTCAGACTTGTACATCCTGGAGAAATAGCGATATACAAAACCGCTATTTTTATACCCTTTAGAATTTTCACAATTCTCTGTATCTTCTTCCACACTTCCTCCCTCCTTGCCTGATGGAGGAACTCCATGGAGGAAAAGTAATCACAGTCGATGGAAAGGACAACATGGCCAACCAGTAGAGGGCATCCTCCCCCTGATAGTGAGCTGCAACATCGTTGAGATGGAAGAGGTCCCTGTTGCCCAAGGGCGAAGGTACAACAAACTTCCCGATGCCCGGGAGCAATGGCTTACCTTCTTCTATTGCCCTGACCAGTTCCTTGAAGGAATAAATCTGGGGTATCTTGATTCTGCGAGATATATCACCGGCAAAGGAGAAAATAACACTCCGGGAGGAATGCAGAATAACCAGAAATATTAAAATTACTTTCATTACCCCTCCTCTTTTATATTTATTTATATATTTACCACAACCTGAAAAAATTTCAAGAGGCTACCCTGAACCAGAACAAGGCTGTAAATCCTTCAACCCTTTCTCTATTTTTTTCCTTCGAGATACAATAAGCAATTTATGCAGACAAAAGTTAGCAGGATTGGGAAGTCTAATTTTAATTTTTCCTTCCTTTAGGGTAATGGGGTTGTCCAATAATAAAGAAACAAATCTTAAAGGGATGGCAGTAATCCCCAGCTCATTTATTCTGATATTTTTCTGAACACCTTTACCCTTCTGAGGAGTCAGAAACTCTATTTTTAAATCCGAACTCCATAAAAACAAATGCCCTTCTGCAGTAAAATCCTTTTTAAAACCTATGGCTTCTAATTGCTCTATCAGATTCTTATGTTCCTTTCCTCTAAAAGGATAAGGGATTAAAAAATCTATGTCCTGAGTCCTTAAAGGAAATGGCTTAGCGCCTAAATGCTTAACATAAAACTGAAAACACCAACTCCCTATAAGTTCAACCCCTTCTTCAAAAAGATTATTTTCATAAAATATTTTTAAAACACTTCTAACTATCTCTATCATTTTTTCTTCTCTGCCCTATTAATTAAAGCTAGGGCTTCCTTTACTTTTTTCAACTCTTCTAATAACGCTTTTCTTTCTTTAATCTGTTTTATAAGTTTTTCTGGCTTATTTTTACCCAGGTATTTATGAACCACTTTCTTACCCTCGCGATATTGGAGATAATAATATTTCCTTCCCGCTATGATACGCTCTTTAATACTACCCTTAGGTAAATCTTTAATCCTTTTCTCGATTTTTCTCTCCAACTCCAGATAATATTCCTTGCTTTCCTCTAAAATATTCTTCAATACTTTCATCAAAACCTCCTTACACTACAATTATATCATAAATCCGGGAATGTAGTGTAAATTTATTTTTTTTAGAAATCTCATTTTAAAAATCGGATTACAACCGTTATCCCCTGAAGGTAAGCGACTCCTACCTGACTTAGAGAAATAGTGGTTGAGCCTTTATTTCTCTGTTAATTTTTAAAAATAACTTATCTCCTGTAGGTAAAACCATTCCCTTTATGTTAACATATCATTCCAA
>CBEUCN010000010.1:0-24629 GCA_965541635.1 uncultured bacterium | reverse complement strand
GCTAAGGATGATTGCTGGTTACAATTACGAGCCGATGGAGAAAAAATCTATGAGGGAATTTTAAAAAAGGGGCAGAGAGAGACTTGGAGTGCTAAAAAAGAATTTGAACTCTGGGTAGGTGCTGCTTCCCGCCTTAAGGTCTATCTTAATGGAAAAGACCTTGGTTCCTTAGGTAGAGGAGTAATAAAAGGGATAAAGATCACTTCTCGGGGGCTGAAATTACCCTAGAAAAGTTTGATGGCTACTTTTAGTATCATAAGCTTAGGTTGTCCCAGAAATCTTGTTGACTCTGAATATATAATAAATAAACTCCACAAGGAGGGATTACAATTTAAACAGGATATAGAAGGGGTAGATATTGCCATAATTAATACCTGTGGCTTTATAAAGGAAGCCAAGGAGGAGGCAATAGATATTATTTTAGATGTAGTAGATTTGAAAAAGAAAGGTAGAGTCAAAAAGATAATTGTAGGGGGATGTCTAGGACAAAGGTATGGTAGAGAACTTATGGAGGAAATTCCTCAACTGGATGCAGTGATGGGAATTAACTGGGATCAAATTTTAGATGTGATAAAGAATTTCAATGAGAAAAAGATATTAAAGGTTAGAAGAGAAAGAAAATTGCTCCCCTCTATATTGGATAAAGAAATTTATCTTACTCCCTCTCACTATATTTATCTGAAAATTTCTGAAGGTTGCTCCAATCGCTGTAGTTACTGTGCGATTTATAATATTAAAGGGAGGTATCGCAGTAAAAAAATATCTCAAATTTTAGAAGAGGCAAAAAAGGCAATTTCATGTGGAGTAAAAGAGATTAATATTATTGCTCAGGATACTACCTCTTATGGAATTGACATTTATGGTAATCGCATGTTACCACAGTTGTTAAGAAAACTGTGTGGATTAAATGGTGAATTTTGGGTGAGAGTATTATATATGCATCCTGCTTATGTCAGTGATGAGTTGATAGAATGTTTCCGCAATTTACCCAAGCTATGTAAATATATTGATTTACCAGTGCAGCATATAAATGATAATATTCTGAAAATGATGAATCGTAAAATTGGAAAAGACCAGATATTGAGACTCATTGACAAAATACGTACTCGCATACCTGACATCTGTTTACGAACTACAGTAATGGTAGGATTCCCAGGCGAAGGTGAAAAGGAATTCCAGGAGTTACTGAATTTTATTCAGGATATAAAATTCGAGCGTCTAGGTTGCTTTATTTATTCTCGAGAAGAGGGGACCCCTGCTTATAATTTTAAACATCAGATTCCAGAAAAGGAAAAGAAAAAAAGGTTTGATATAATTATGAAAACTCAGCAGAAGATAGCTATTGAGGTTAACTCTAAATTTATGGATAGAAAGTATCAGGTTCTTGTAGATGAGGAAGGAGATGATTATTATGTGGCTCGGGCTTATTTTGATGCTCCTGAGGTAGATGGAGTAATATATATGGATAAGAGTAGACCAGTTAAAGTAGGTGAATTTGTTAATGTTCGAATAACTTCTGGTATCGAATATGACCTTTTTGCAGAGGTTACCTAACATTTTAAGTCTGTCCCGGATTTTTCTCGCGGTGTTTTTTGTGGTGTTTTTTTTCTCCCCCTGTAAATATTCCAAGACAATTTCTTTTGTTATTTTTATTGTAGCCAGTATTACTGATTATTTAGATGGCAAAATAGCTAGGAAAGTAGAAGGAGTATCTAAGATCGGAATTTTTCTTGATCCTCTTGCGGATAAAATTTTGATTTTGGGGGCATTTGTATGTTTTGTGGAATTAAGACTTGTTCCAGCCTGGATGGTGATAGTCATACTTGCCCGTGAGTTTATAATTACGGGATTAAGAATTTATGGTTTAACTATAAATGCTCATTTTCCTGCTACAAAGATAGCCAAACATAAGACAGTTTCACAGATCATCGCTATTTATTTAATTTTGAGTTATCTTACTTTTAGAGAATGGGGAATAATAACTTATAACCATTTTAACTATCAAATTATTATTTTGGGTGTTATGTATCTTACAGTATTTTTTACAATAATTTCGGGATTGGGCTATGTCTATAATAACCGAGAACTTTTCCATAGAAGATAAAATCATTACAGTCATCAAACATGATTATCAGATTCTTTCTGCGAAAATTTTGGTATCTAAGTATCCAGTATTGGCCTTGGCTAAAAGAGAAAACAATTTTTTTATAATCGAGTATATTTGCAGTAATAATTCTGAATATATTAATGACCATATTGTATGGTTTTATTCCAATATTTATGATTTAAAAAACAGATTTCAAATACCAGCAGGAGTAGAAGAAAAAGTAATATTTATTATTACCGAAGATGGCGAACTTAATATAGAAATTCCAAACCTGCAATCCGATGTTGAGTTTTTTCTTTACCACAATGATAATCTTACTGTATTTCAGAATTATGTTTTAAATTTAGGGTTGTACTATAGATTTTTGGAAGAAATTAAAGATAAGAAATTAAAGAAAAAATTTAATTCTGTTGTTGATCCAATTATCGATACTCGTCCTGTAATTTGTTACAGAAAGGGAGAAAATTATCTTCGGATTATAGGAAAAGGTGAAGAATATGATTTTTATTTTTTGAAAACAAAAATCTTATATCATAAAGGTCGTGCTCCTTTTACTCCCATAACTATTTCTTCCTGAAGAAAGTTGTATTGAGTATCACACATAAGTCATATTCTTAAACTCCTTTTTTCCAAAATAGTTTACAATTGAGATAAAATTTTATTTGAGTTCATGTTGTCTTTTCCTTTATAATTGATTGAAAGAGAAGGAGGTGTCATATGGCACGAAAAGGTTTAGAGCTGAAAGACAAACTTTCTCTGATCTGGAAAAGGACAAAGAAAGATTTGGAGGCAGTGGTTTCCGAGACAAGTAAATTAATTAAAAAGGGTGAAAAACAGGTGAAAGAAATTTCCGAAAGAAGTAGATTGAAACTGGAAATTATGAATTTGAAACTGAAGAGAGAAAAATTGTATTATACCCTGGGAAAAAGTATTGCTGGAACTTCTCCTTCTAAGTGGAGTCAAAATAAGAAGATAGAAAAAATCATTGCTGAGATTAAAAAACTTAACAGGGAAATAACCAAGAAAGAAAAACAGGTTAAAAATATTTAGAAGTAATAATCTCTGTAAAGTTAAAAGTAAACATCACACATTTCCGGAGGTAAAAATGTTCAGTAAAGAATGGTTTCTCTATGTATTTGGGAGATGGATTTTACTTTCAGGAATAGCTGGTGCGCTGGTTCAGTATTTATTTTCAGATATCTGGGGCATAGCAACTATCCCGGCATTTCTACTAAACCAGTTCTGTCTGGCGTGTGTTTTCTGGTATGTGGATAAATACATATTCAAGTCTCATCTCAAGAACATTGCTGATTTCTTCCGGTTCCCACGCGTTAAGGGAGAATTTGACTGTGAGCGAGAATTTGCTAAAATCCAAGAGGAGTTTAACGATTTCAAAAATAGTTTTACTCCTGCCCCTCAGAACGTGAACAACTGGCTCAATGAATTCTGGGATCTGATGCACGCCTGTGAAATGATGGAGAGGATTTTACGAGAAAAAGGTTATCCCATCGATGAGGAGAGAAAGAGAATAATAAATGAGAACTTTGCTCGGGGATTATATAAATAATTTACCTTATGTTTTGTAATTGCTTCTTTTAATTTTTTACAAGGTAAGAGTATATAGGAGAAATTTCATTTATTGACCAATTTTAACTTTCTTTTCTTTAAGTGTCTCTATGGATGATTTATCTTCTTAAGCCGATATTTTCAATAAACTCTTCTGTTTTTTCCAGTTTATCTGAGTCAATTCTCTTTTCTTCTGATACTTCTTTTTAGGTTCTTCATGTTGTTCGTTGTGATATGATGTGTTAAAATTGCTTAGTTATGAAAGTATTGATTATTGGGGCGGGTAATGTTGGTGCTCATATTGGTTATCTTTGTATGTTTATTCCTGAGATTGAAGAAGTTCTTCTTTATGACGTGAATCAAGAACTTCTTCAGGGTAAATGTCTGGATTTGAACCATTCTGCAGGAGTAATAAAAAGAGACATAAAATTTACTCCTATTCAGAATCTGAGAACCAAAGCAGATATTGTTGTAATTACTGCTGGTTTCCCCAGAAAACAGGGGATGAGTAGATTTGACCTTTTGGATGCCAATGTTAGTGTTGTGGACAATATAATTTCTGAATTGGAATTTGACTGTCTTAAAGATGCAATCTTTATAATTGTTTCCAATCCTGTGGATGTTTTGACTTATTATTTTTATAAAAAAACTAGCATTCCCCGTGAAAAATTAATGGGAATGGCTGGAGTTCTTGATACGGGAAGATTTCGTTATTATTTGGCTCACCTTCTGAACAAGAAAATTTCTGAAGTAGAAGCGGTGGTAATAGGTAGTCATAGTAAAGATATGGTTTGCATATATAAGGATGGGAATCGCCAAAAGATTCAACAGGCAATTGAGGAGACTCAAAATGCAGGGGCAAAGATTGTATCTTATTATAAAGGTGGCAGTGCCTATTTTGCACCTGCTTTAGGAGTAAAAATTATGATTGATGCCATTATCAGAGATAAAAAAGAAATTCTCCCTGCAGTTGCTATTTTAAATAGAGAATATGGATATAGTGATATCAGTTTCGGAGTTCCTGTGAAACTGGGAAAAGATGGCATCGAGGAGATAATTGAGTTGGCGTTAAGTCCTGCTGAGAAAGAGGCACTTGAGAGTTCAATTCAGGGAATAAAGGCTTCTCTTAATTATCTTAAAACCAACCATAAACTGTAAATGACTGACTACGATTTAGTAATAATTGGAGCCGGTCCAGGAGGTTATGTTGCTGGTTTAATGGCTGGGCTTAAAGGACTTAAGACTTTGGTGGTAGAGGGAGATAAGCTTGGTGGGGTATGTCTCAATAAGGGATGCATCCCTACTAAATTTTTTCTTTACACCAGTCAGTTATGGCAGGAGATAAAGATTGCTAATGATTGGGGAGTAGATGTAACCTCTCTGGAGTTAAATTATGCTTTTCTCAAATCTCGTAAGGAGAAGATGATTTCTTCCCTACGTTCAGGGATTGAGTTTCTGTTGAAGAAACGAGGTGTGGAAATATCTTATGCTTGGGCAAAGATAGTTTCCGAAAATGATGTATTACTTATCTCCGATACCACAAAAAAAGTTTCTGCTCGCAATATAATTATTGCCACTGGCTCTTCTCCCCTCCAATTACAGGGGCTGGAGTTTGATCATAAAGATATCCTTTGTTCTGATTCTATTCTGGAGTTGGATTATATCCCTGAAAGATTACTTATGGTGGGAGGAGGGGTAATCGCTGTGGAATTTGCTCACCATTTTTCCCGTCTGGGGACAAAAGTATATATTGTGGAAATTATGGATAGAATTCTCCCCAATATGGAGCCGGAAATTTCTAAAACCTTAGAGGCAGTACTTAAAAAATCAGGTGTTCAGATATTTACTTCCCGAAAGGTGGAGAAGATAAATAAAACCGAAGATGGAAATGAGGTAATTCTGGATAATGGTATAAATATAAATGTGGATAAGGTTTTGGTTGCTGTCTCCCGAAGGGCAAATACAGATGGGCTATGGGAAAATATCACCATTGAAACCCAACGGGGATTTGTAGTGATTGACGACTATCTGCGAACAAATATAAAGAATATCTATGCAATTGGGGATGTGAAGCCTGGATTTATGCTTGCGCATTCTGCCAGTTATGAGGCAAAGATTGCAGTTAAAAATATTTTGGGAGAAAATGTTACCCCAGATTATTCTGCAGTTCCTTTATGTATTTATACCCAGCCTGAAATTGCAGCAGTGGGACTGAAGGAGGAGGAAGCAAGAGAGAAGGGATATGATTTAAAAATTGCTAAGTTTCCATTTCAGGCACTGGGTAAAGCCCGCATAATCTCAAAAACTGAGGGATTCGTAAAGTTGATTGCTGATAAAAAATCAGGTTCAATTTTAGGGGCACATTTAATCGGACCTTATGTGACGGAACTTATTTCCGAACTTTGTTTGGCGGTAAAATTTAAAATTCCCTACTGGGAACTGGAAGAGGTTATTCATCCTCATCCTGCTATTTCGGAAGCAATTCAGGAAGCAATTGAAATTTTAAATGGAAACCCTCTGCATACAATCTGAGATTAAATTTTGGTATCTCGGTAAAGTTGATTTTTTAACCGCTTATCATATCCAGCAGGAACTGGCCAGTGAAAAGATAAGTAATCCTTGCTGTTGTGATTTTATTCTGGGAGTCATACACAAGCCATGTATAACCGTGGGAAGGATGGGTAAATCGACGGATATTAAATCTCAAGATTTCCCAATATATTTTACTGATAGAGGAGGCAAAGTTACTTATCATGGTCCTGGGCAACTTGTTATCTATGTGATTATGAATATAAAACCATTGGGAGTTAAGGGCTATCTTGATTTTCTGGAGAAAAACATTGTGCGGTTACTTACCAGACTTGGTATTCCTGAAAATGCCATTGTCACCAATCTCAGAGGGAGGGGGATATGGGTGAATGGCAAAAAAGTTTGTTCTCTGGGAATTGGTATAAGAAAATGGATTTCCTATCATGGAGTGAGCATCAACCTGGATAAGAGGGTACATCAAGGGTTCAGGGCTATAGTCCCCTGCGGGTTACGGAGTGAGGAAATTTCTTCCCTCCAGGAAGTATATCGGGCATTCTCACCACGCTTTGTGTTTTATAAGCTTAAGGAGTTGTTTAATGTCAGTAATTAATCTTCCCCAAAAAAGAATAGAAATAACTTCCCAATACTATATTGTTAAGAAGGAAATTAGAGAATCAGGGCTTCATACAATTTGTGAACAGGCAAGATGCCCCAATATATTTGAATGTTTTTCTAAAAAACGGGTTACATTTCTCATTCTGGGGAATACCTGCAGTCGAGGATGTAGTTTTTGTGCTGTAAAAAGGGGTAAACCTCAGGATGTGGATAAATCTGAACCTCAGAAGATAGCCCGATTTGTAGAAAAATTTGGGATTCGGAATGTGGTGATAACCTCGGTGTGCAGAGATGATCTCGAGGACTATGGTGCTCAACAGTTTGTGGAAGTAATCGCTGAGATTAAAAAATTGAATCGGGATGTAAAGATTGAAGTTCTAATTCCTGATTTCAGAGGCGAGGTAAATCTGATAGCAAAGGTTGTTCATTCAGGACCTGAGGTGGTCTCTCATAATCTGGAAACTGTGCCCAGATTATCTCCTATCGTCCGAAAAGGAGCCAGTTATAACTTATCGCTTACAGTTTTGAAAATGATTAAGGAAATAGATAAAAATGTTATCACCAAATCTGCTCTGCTTCTGGGAATGGGAGAAGAGCCTGCAGAAGTTCTGGATACTATAAAAGACATAAGGAACACAGGATGTGATATCCTTGTTTTGGGGCAGTATTTAAAGCCTCACAAGAACTCTTGTGAGGTTAAGAAGATATTAACTCCTGATGAATTTGGATATTATAAACAGCAGGCAATGAAGATGGGATTTAAGGAGGTATTTGCAGATACCTGGGCCAGGAGTTCCAATTGTAATTGCTTTTCAGTGTAATAACTTGTAGAATTTGTTTATGAAAATAAGAGTTGCTCTTGCTCAGATAAATCCCACAGTTGGTGACCTTAAAGGGAATAAGAAGAAAATATTAGATTACATTAAACGGGCCGAAAAATATTGTCCGGATATAATAGTTTTTCCCGAACTTGCTCTATGTGGGTATCCTCCTGAAGATTTGGTTTTGAAACCCCATTTTAGAAAAGATGTGTTGAAAGTCCTGAATAATTTAATTAAATCCTGCAATTCTTCTGCTATTGTCGTTATAGGATACCCGCGAGAAAAAGGTAAACAGATATATAATTCTGCAGGAATTATTTATAAAAATAAAAAAGTCGCAGATTATGATAAAGTTAATCTTCCCAATTACGGAGTTTTTGACGAGAAACGATATTTCACTCCAGGGAAGGAACCTCTGGTTTTGAAAATCGGAAGTGTAAGAATTGGAGTTACCATATGTGAGGACATCTGGATAAACCCTATTTCTCATGTGATGGAGGCACTTTCAGGGGCTGAAATACTTATTAACTTATCGGCTTCGCCTTATCATCGGCGAAGGATTATTCAGCGTATAAATCTTCTGGAGAAGATATCTAAAAAATATACCCTGGGTATCGCCTATTGCAATATGATAGGAGGGCAGGATGAACTGGTATTTGATGGTGCCAGTTTGGTTGTGGAGAATGGTTATCTAAAGGCAATAGCCAGTCAATTTCAGGAAGATTTGTTGATATATGATTTTAAAATTGATAGTCGCCAGAAATTGCTAAATAAAGTTAAGGAGGTTAAACTGGAGTATAATATACAGGAGAAAAGCACCACCTTGCCGGAATACAAGAAACAGGTGCTTTCTGAGATTGAAGAAGTATATCAGGCACTGGTTGTTGGCACTCGGGATTATGTTAGGAAGAATGGTTTTCAGAAAGTAGTTGTAGGTTTAAGTGGAGGAATAGATTCCTCACTTACTGCTGTAATTGCTGTTGATGCTTTAGGTGCTGAAAATGTAATTGGAGTATCAATGCCTTCGGGATTTTCCTCTAAGTCTTCTGTAGAGGATGCCCGCACATTGGCTTCCAATCTGAGGATTAGATTTCTTAAAATTCCAATTACCAGCATTTATCATGTTTATCTAAAAGCACTGAAATCAGTATTTGACCACCTTCCTTTTGATACTACTGAAGAAAATATTCAGGCCAGAATAAGGGGAAACATTCTGATGGCATTATCCAACAAGTTTGGTTATCTGGTATTAACTACAGGAAACAAATCAGAGCTCTCAACTGGTTACTGCACATTGTATGGAGATATGGCAGGAGGATTTGCAGTTTTAAAGGATGTGCCCAAAACCTTGGTATATAAACTGGGAGCGTGGAGAAATAAGAAAGCAGGCAGAGAACTTATTCCTGAGAATGTATTTTCCAAACCACCCTCAGCGGAACTGAAACTCGACCAGAAAGATCAGGATACACTCCCTCCTTACGAAATTCTGGATGAGATAATTCAGTTGTACATCGAGGAGGAGAGAAGTTTTGATGATATAGTAAAGGCAGGATTTAAGAAATCAGTAGTCCGGAAGGTAATTAAGATGATAGATAATAATGAATATAAAAGAAGACAGGCACCTCCCGGGATTAAAATTACCCCCAAGGCATTCGGGAAAGACCGCAGAATGCCCATCACTAATCGCTATATCGTGAAGTAGTTTCGTAGCATTATTCTATAGTAATTTTTGTAAAATTGATTACCTTCTTTCTGTATTTTTTTCCTTAGGTTATTAACTTCGTTCCCCTATCAATAGCTAAATATAAATAACTCCAGATCTTTTTGATTTTGGAAATATCCTATTCTCTCTTTATTATCATCCTTATCCTTTTCCAAGGCATTTGTGCTTTTTAATTTATCTCTGATTCTTGCTGAGGATTTATAGTATCTAAGATGATTTCCCAAATACTTCTTTAAGCATTTACAGGCCTGGGGTTCTTTATTCTGCCATTGCTTGAGAAATTTATTTATCTGATTTGCTAAATTATCAGAAGAGAAGTTAAGTGGTTTCATAAGGATATTTTTGGGGCATAAAACCTTTATAGGGTTAACAACCTCAAATTGGCTGGCCTGCCGGTAATCAGGGAAGGAGGTTATTTTATTTATTCTTCTCATTCCTGCAACCATAATTTGCGAAAAATAGTTTACACTACTTATTTTGAGAAGTTCTTGACAATATGATAAGATTATAGTATTCTGATATTAAATTTTAAGAAAAAGGAGGTGAGTGGGTCTTAACCCACTCTTTTTATTAAAAAATGGAATATCTGAAAGAATTACGGATGAAAATAGAGGAATATCTGGCGCCGATAGTGAGATTTGAAGGTTACGAACTTATTGAACTTGACTTGAGAAATCAGGGAAAAAAGCTGTTGTTAAGAATTCTGTTGGATAGGCCCGGAGGAATTACTATGGGAGAATGTGTTGATATGAATAGAAAATTAAGCAAAGTTCTGGATAAGAGTGATTTTATTCACCAGAGTTATATTCTTGAAGTATCATCTCCTGGTGCTGATCGGCATTTGAAAGAAGAAAAGGAATTACGCTGTGTGGTGGGAAGAGACTTAATTATTAACCTTAAAGATGGACGAAAAATTAAAGGTAATCTCCTTGGGATTAAAGAAGGCAAATTAATTGTAAGTTGTGAGAAGGCAATAAAAGAGATTTTTATTTCTGAGTTAGAATATGCTACTCAACAGATAAATTTACCTAAGGAGTGACGGAAGATGAGCGAGGAGTTAATTTTAGCCCTAGAATATCTGGAACAAGAGAAAGGGATTGATAAGGAGAAGCTTATTCAAGCAGTAGAGGCAGCATTGCTTTCTGCTGCCCGCAAGGTATTGGGAGTTAAAAAAGAGGAACTTAATGTAACATTTGATCCTTCCTCTGGAGATATTAAGATATTTCTCAAGGGTGAAGAAGTTTCATCTCAAGAATTAGGAAGGATTGCTGCTCAGACTGCAAAACAGGTTATTATGCAGAAATTAAAAGAGGCCGAGAAGGAAACTGTATATGAAGAATATAAAGACAGAGTGGGGGATGTTGTCTTGGGTACAGTTCACCGCAAGGAGCGGGGAGATGTAATTGTGGAACTGGAGAAGGCCGAAGCCCTTCTTCCTAAAAGTGAACAGCCAAGAGGGGAAACTTACCGGCAGGGGCAGAAGATGAAAGTTTTAATTATTGATGTAAAAAAGTCAGGTAAACCTCCTCAGGTTATAGTCTCTCGCAAGAGTCCACAACTGGTAAGGAAACTTTTTGAAATAGAAGTGCCTGAAATTCAGGAAGGATTGGTAGAAATAATAAGTATTGCACGGGAAGCAGGAGAAAGGACTAAAATAGCAGTTCATTCCAAACAGGAAAATGTTGATCCAGTGGGAAGTTGTGTGGGTATGAAGGGTACCAGGGTAAAAAATATAGTAGAGGAATTGGGAGGAGAGAAAATAGATATTATAAGATATAGTGACGATCCTAAAGAATTTCTAAAATCGGCACTTAATCCTGCTCAAATCTCAGAGATAAAATTATTTCCTGATAACAAAAAGGCACTGGTAATAGTGGATAAGAATCAGTTGTCGATTGCTATTGGAAGACATGGGCAGAATGTGCGACTAGCTTCTCACCTTACGGGGTGGGAGATAGATGTCAGGAGTCCTGAGGAATTACGAGAGACTTCACCATTACGAGAAATAGAAGGAGTGGGGCCCAAACTGGCTGAAATATTGAGTAAGTCAGGATATGATAGTGTAGAAAAAGTAGCCAATGCTAAAGTTGAAGATTTGAAAGGAATAGAAGGAATTGGAGAGAGAACTGCTCAACGAGTTATTACTTCTGCTCGCGAATATATGGAAAAGAAACAGCAGAAAGAAAATGAGTAATAATATCAGAGTATATAAACTGGCACAAGAACTTGGTCTCGATAGTAAAGAATTACTTAAATATCTTAAAGATTTCAATCTTAATGTTAAATCCCATATGAGTATACTTGATAGTGAAACCGCTGAGTTAGTCAGACATGAAGTAGAATCTATTCTGGCTAAAAAGAAAGAAGAAGAAATAGCCAGAAGGCCAAGAATTGCTATTGATCTTCCTATCTCTTTAAGGGATCTGGCGATTAAATTGGGTAGAAAACCAATGGAACTTCAAAAGAAATTAATGGAATGGGGAATATTTGCTCATATAAATTATAGTTTAAATGAAGAACTTGCCCATAGGCTGGCAGATGCATTTGGATATGTGCTTGAGAAAAAACTGAGTGAGGAGGAGAAGATTATCAAAACCCATGAGGAAGAAGAGAGTGGTAAGCTAGTGAAAAGGCCGCCGATAGTTACTCTTATGGGCCATGTTGATCATGGCAAGACTACCCTTTTAGAAAATATTAAGAAACTGCAGTTGACCAAAAAAGAAGCTGGTGGGATGACTCAACATATTGGTGCTTATGAAGTAGAACACCGGGGAGAAAAGATCACCTTTATAGATACTCCCGGCCATGAAGCATTTACTGCTATGCGTGCTCGAGGAGCAAATATTACTGATATTGTTATTCTTGTAGTTGCTGCTGATGATGGTGTAATGCCTCAGACTATTGAAGCCATTGATCATGCCCGAGCAGCGGATGTGCCAATTATTGTGGCTATTAATAAGATAGATAAGCCTGATGCCAATCCTGATAAAGTAAAGAAACAGTTGTCAGAACTGGGTCTGGTTCCTGAGGAATGGGGAGGAGAGACAATTTGTGTTAATGTCTCTGCTCTTACTGGAGAAGGGATAGATGACCTTCTGGAAATGATTCTTTTGCAGGCGGAAATGATGGAGTTGAAGGCAAATCCCGATAAACTGGCAAGGGGGGTAGTGCTGGAATCACGGATTTCTAAAGGAGGGCCGTTAGTATCACTCATAGTTCAAAGTGGCACTTTACATTTGGGTGATGTTGTGCTGGCTGGTTGCAATTATGGTAAAGTAAGGGCAATGTTTGATGATCTCGGCAATCAGGTTAGAGAGGCTGGTCCTTCTAATGCAGTGGGTATTCTCGGACTTAACGGCACCCCTTCTGCTGGAGAACAGTTCTTTGTGATTGAAGACGAGGATAAAGCCAAAGAAATTGCCCGTAGACGAGAAGAGGAAATAAGATTAAGTCAACAGGCTCCACCTCAACGGATGAGTCTTAAGGATTTGAGTAAACAGGAAGGTAAGAAGGTTTTAAGATTAATTCTTAAAGCTGATGTTTTTGGGTCTCTTGATGCCATTGTCCATTCTTTACATAAGATCCAGCAAAAAGAGGAAATAGAGTTCAAAATATTACATAAGGGTGTGGGCAGTGTAAGTGAATCTGATGTTGTACTTGCCATAGCTTCAGATGCTCTTATAATTGGATTTAATATTGGGATTGAAGAGAAAGCCAGAACTAAAGCCAAAGAGGAAAATGTTGAAATTCGTTTGTATAGTATAATCTATGATCTCATAAATGATATTTACAATGTGCTTGCAGGGCTTAAGGAACCACAGTTGGAGGAAAGATTTCTGGGTAAAGCAGAGGTAAGACAGGTATTTGAAATAAGTAAAATAGGGAAGGTTGCAGGGTGTGTGGTTGTTAAAGGTAAAATTCAAAGAAATGCCCCTTGCAGGCTTTTGCGAGGTAAAAAGATTATTTATGAAGGTAGAATAATTTCCCTTAAGCGATTTAAGGATGATGTTCGGGAGGTGGCTGAAGGTTATGAATGTGGCCTCAGGTTGGAGGACTTTAATGATATTCAGGAAGGAGATATTATTGAGGCTTATACTATGCTTGAGGTGAAAAGATGAAGGACAGGATTCTTTCTGGGATGAGGCCAACTGGTCCATTACATCTGGGACATTTAGCAGGCGCCCTTAAAAACTGGGTTCAACTTCAAGAAAAGTATGACTGTTTCTTTATGATCGCTGACTGGCATGCTTTAATGAGTGAATATAAGGATTCTACTCGTATAAGAGAGTACTGTTTGGATAATCTTATTGACTGGTTAGCAATTGGGCTTGATCCTGAAAAGTCAGTTCTTTTCCGACAATCAGATGTTCCTGAACACTGTGAATTAAATCTTATTCTGTCAATTATCACTCCTTTGGGTTGGTTGGAGAGATGTCCTACTTATAAAGAACAGATAAATCAGTTAAAGGAAAAAGAACTTACCACTCATGGTTTCCTTGGTTATCCTGTGCTTCAAGCAGCAGACATAATAATTTATAAAGCAAAATATGTTCCAGTGGGAGAAGATCAACTTCCTCATTTGGAGTTATGTCGGGAAATAGTTCGTAGGTTTCATTTTCTATTTAAGACAGAAATATTCCCTGAACCCCAGGCTTTACTTACTCAAACTCCTAAATTGTTGGGGCTTGATGGTAGGAAGATGAGTAAAAGTTATAACAACTTTATTGCTCTTTCTGATCCTCCTGATGTAATTCAGAAAAAGGTGGCAGAGATGTTTACTGACCCTCAGCGAATAAAAATTACAGACCCTGGTCATCCTGAGACTTGCAATGTCTATGCTTACTATAAATTGTTTGCTCCTGACCTTGAGCAAGAAGTATATAATCAGTGTAAATCTGCCAGAATTGGATGTGTTCAGGATAAAATGAGGCTTGCAGAATGTATTATTGAATTTTTAAAACCGTTTCATGAAAGAAGAAAAAAGTTTGCCGAGGATAGAGAATTTTTAAATAAAGTCCTTCAGCAGGGAGCCCAGAAAGCAAGAGAGGTAGCAATTTCTACTCTGAAAGAAGTGAAGCAGGCTATTGGGATATGAATGAGTATCAGGTGAGATTACGAAGTTTTGAAGGTCCACTGGATTTATTATTATATTTAATAAAGAAAAATGAAATAAATATTTATGATATCCCCATTGCAGAAATAACTAGACAGTATCTAGAATATCTGGAGCTAATGCGGGAGTTGAATTTGGATATTGCGGGAGAGTTTTTAGTTATGGCTGCTACTCTTGTGTACATAAAATCCAAGATGCTTCTTCCTCAGGAAGAAGTAAATTTAGAAGAAGAAATTCCTGAAGATGATCCCCGCCAGGAACTTGTCCAGCGGCTTCTGGAATATAAAAAATTTAAAGAGGCTGCCTTCATCCTTAAACAGCGAGAGGAACAGAGTAGTGCAGTATTTAAAAGATTCATTCCAGAGGAAGAGAAAAATGTGGAGTTTGAAGATGAATTTCGAGGATTTGAGGCCAGTATATTTGATCTTATATCAGCTTTTACTCGGGTTATAAAAAATATCCCCAAGGATGAATTCCAGACGGTGCTGGAGGAAGAATACAGTGTAGAGGAAAAGATAGATTTTATCCTCAGCCTTCTTGCCCATAAAGGTGTTATATACTTCAGTAGTATTTGGAAAAGAATAAAAAATAGGATGGAAGCGGTGACATTTTTCTTGGCTCTTCTGGAATTGATAAGATTAAAAAAGATAATTATTAGACAGGTTGGCCTGTTTGGAGAGATTAAAATTTTCCGACCGTTGCCAATTATTACTAATGCAACAAGATAGGCAGAAATTTAAAAACATTATTGAGGCACTACTTTTTGTATCTGATAAACCAATCTCTATTGATACCATAAAAGAAGTAGTAGGAATTGAAAGACCGGAGATCAGGTCTTTGATTGAGGAACTCAAACAGGAATATGTCAGCAACCATTCTTTTCGTCTAAGGGAGGTTGCAGGGGGATATCAGCTGGTAACTGATTCCGAATATGCTTACTGGCTGCGGAAACTTTTTCATGGTGGAAGAAAAGAAAGACTTTCACGCCCCGCCTTGGAAACATTGGCAATTATTGCTTATAAACAGCCAATTACCAAACCTGAGATTGAGCATATAAGGGGTGTGGCTGTTGATGGAGTAGTTAGGACATTGCTGGAAAAAGGATTGATTAGGATTGCGGGAAGAAAAAATGTAGTGGGAAGGCCCCTTCTTTATACTACTACCAAGCGCTTTCTGGAATATTTTGGACTTAATTCTTTGGATGAACTTCCGCCACTGGATGAATTAGTAAAAATGGAGGAAACCGATGCAAATACGCAAGATTCGAGAGAAGATAGATAATATTGATAAAAAAATAGTTGAACTTATCAGTAAAAGGGCAGAATTGATTAAAAAAATAGCCGAGATTAAAAAGAAAAAAAAGTTAAGTATCTATGTACCTGAGAGAGAAAAGCAAGTATATCAGAAGATATGTAAGTATAACACAGGTCCTTTACCAGATAGTTATCTCAAAAATATTTACCGTGAAATAATGTCAGCCAGTCTGGCTCTCGAGAAGGAGTTGACTATTGCTTATCTTGGTCCTCCTTCTACATTTACCCATTTGGCAGCATTAAAAAAATTTGGATCAGCGGTAAGGTATATTGAATGTTCTAATATTACTGAGATATTTACAGAAGTGGAAAAGGGAAATGCTGATTTTGGTGTCGTACCTATTGAGAATTCCATAGAGGGAGCAGTTAGTCATACCTTAGATATGTTTATAGACTCAGAACTTAAAATATGTTCTGAAGTCTATCTGGAAATTACCCATTATCTTTTATCCAAGGAGAAAGATTTATCCCAGGTAGAAAAAATTTATTCCAATCCTCAGGTGTTTGGTCAATGTCGGAGATGGTTGGAGAAGAATATGCCCCAGACGGAACTGGTTGAAGTTTCCAGTACTGCCCGTGCTGCTCAAATTGCATCTAAGGAACCAAAATCAGGATGTATAGCCAGTAAGATGGCAAAGGATATTTATAAATTGAATGTTTTGGCTTCCTCCATAGAGGATGTTCCCTGTAACATCACCCGATTTCTGGTCGTGGGGAAAACCTTAGCAGATCCTACAGGATGTGATAAAACTTCGATCATGTTTTCAGTTAAGGATAGAGTGGGGGCGCTTCATGATATGTTGGCTCCCTTTAAGAAGTATAATATTAACCTTACAAAAATTGAATCCCGGCCATCTAAAAGAAAGGTCTGGGATTATTATTTTTTTGTTGACCTGGAAGGACATTATAAAGATAACAATGTTCAACAGGCACTTATGGAACTTGAAAAGTATGCTTCTTATCTCAAAATCCTTGGTTCTTATCCTAAATCTGAGGAGATATCATGAATTTAGAGAAACTTGTTCGCAAAACAGTAGTGAATATTACCCCTTATGTTCCAGGTAAGCCCATTCAGGAGGTGAAAAGAGATCTTGGATTGGAAAAGGTATATAAAATGGCTTCCAATGAGAATCCCCTTGGTCCGTCTCCCCGGGCAGTAGAGGCTATTAAGGAAGTTCTGGGTGAGTTGAACCGTTATCCTGAAGCTAGCTGTTATTATCTTAAAAATAAACTTGCCCAATTCTGGAATTTAAAGCCTGAAAACTTTATTATTGGTAATGGCTCTGATGAGTTAATTATCCTTACCTTACGGGCGTATCTTAATCCCGGAGATGAGGTAATAGTAGCAAAGCCAACATTTTTAATTTATGAGTTGGCCTCTAAAATCGAAGGAGCAAATATTAAAATTATTCCCATGAAAAATTTTCGATATGATCTACCAAGAATGCTGGATGCTGTAAGTTCTGCAACAAAAATAATTTTTATTGCCAATCCCGATAATCCTTGTGGCACCTATGTTACCAGAGATGAAATTGAAGATTTTTTAAACCAGTTGCCTTCGGATGTGATTGTATTTATAGATGAGGCTTATTATGAATTTGTAAATCACCTTCCAGATTTTCCTGACTGTTTACAGTATATAAACAAAAGGCCGATGATTGTTACCAGAACATTTTCCAAAATTTATGGACTGGCAGGTTTAAGGATTGGTTATGGAATGGCTCATCCTGAATTTATAAAATACCTTAACAAGGTGCGGGAGCCATTTAATGTTAATAGTCTTGCTCAAATTGCAGCCTTAAATGCTCTTGATGATCAGGAATATGTAAAAAAAGTGAAGGAGTTAACACTAACTGGTAGGGATTATCTAAGTAAGAAATTTGAACAGTTAGGACTGGATTATATAAAATCAGTTACCAATTTTATTCTGGTAAAAATAGGTGAGAAAGCCAACGAATTGTGTGAATATCTTTTGACTAATGGAGTAATTGTGAGGAATATGAGTGGTTGGGGATTAAATGAGTATATAAGAGTTACTGTAGGCCTGGAAGTAGAAAACAGGAAAATGATAAAACTCTTAAGCGATTTTTTAAAAAAGGAGGTTGAACCATGATTATTGTATTACGTCCGGATGCCAGTGAAAGGGATATCGAGCATATTGTGGACAAGATTAAATCTTGGGGATTGACTCCGATGATTTCTAAAGGGGTAGAAAGAACAATTATTGGAGTAATTGGGGAGGAGGATATTTTGAGGGTTCAGCCTCTGGAAGCTTTTCCAGGGGTGGAAAAAGTCATGCCGGTTCTTGCTCCCTATAAATTAGTTTCACGGGAGTTTAAACCTGAAAATACCATAATAGATATAAAAGGCATCTGTATCGGAGGCAAAAAAGTTGTGGTAATGGCTGGTCCCTGTGCTGTTGAAAGTTATGATCAAATACGGACAACTGCTGAGGCAGTTAATAAAGCAGGAGCCAAGGTATTGCGAGGAGGGGCATTTAAACCTCGTACTTCTCCTTACAGTTTCCAGGGACTGGGAGAAGAAGGGTTAAAGTATTTAAGACAGGTTGGAGATGAATTTGGAATGGCAGTGGTTACTGAACTTATGGATCCTCGCGATTTGGCTTTGGTTGAAAAGTATACTGACATAATTCAAATCGGTGCTCGCAATATGCAAAATTTTGCTCTTTTGAAAGAAGTAGGACAGTCTAAAAAACCAGTGTTGTTAAAGAGAGGTATGAGTGCTACTATCAAAGAATTTTTGATGGCAGCAGAGTATATTCTTTCCAGTGGCAATTTTCAGGTTATGCTTTGCGAACGAGGGATAAGAACTTTTGAAACCGAAACCAGATTTACCTTTGATGTCAATGCTATTCCTCTTATAAAACAGAAGAGCCATCTTCCAGTAATAGTTGATCCCAGTCATGCTACTGGGAAATATAGGCTGGTTCCACCAGTAGCCAAGGCAGCAATTGCTGCTGGTGCTGATGGATTGCTTATAGAAGTGCATCCCAATCCAGAGGAGGCACTCTCGGATGGTGAACAGTCTCTGGTTCCCTCCAGATTTGCTAAACTTATGCAAGAACTTAAGGCTATAGCCCGAGCAGTAGGAAGGGATCTGTAAAATATGTTTCGGAAGGTTACCATAATAGGTGTGGGATTAATAGGAGGTTCTTTAGCCCTGGCAATAAAGAAGAGAAAAATTGGAAGTCAAGTCTGGGGATTTTTCAGAAGGAAAAATGCCCTTAAACTGGCTGAAAAGAATAAAATAGTGGATAAGGGTACCCAGGATTTATATCAGGCAGTTGCTGGAAGTGATTTTGTAATCCTGGCTACTCCTGTAAATAGTATAATTTCCATCGCCAGCCAGTTGAAGGATATATTGTCTTATGATACTTTAATTACTGATGTTGGGAGTAGTAAAACAAAGATTGTATCTGTATTGCAGAAATTATTTCCGAGGTATGTAGGGTCTCATCCTCTGGCTGGCTCTGAAAAAAAGGGGTTTGTGAATGCCACAGAGAATTTATTTAAAGACAAAATTACAATAGTTACGCCTACCCCCAGGTCAGATAAGAAAGCAGTCTCAAAAATTAAGAAATTCTGGACGGATCTGGGATCTAATGTGGTAATTATGAGTCCTCAATTACATGATAGAGTTCTTTCTCAGATTAGCCATCTTCCTCATATTGCAGTGTTTGGGCTTCTGAATTCTGTAAATGATAAATATTTAAAATACGCTACCACCGGATTTAAAGATACCACTAGGATAGGGGCATCGCATCCGGATTTATGGTTGGAGATATTTGAGACTAATAAGTCAAATTTGCTTATAGATCTTAATAGATATATTACTTGGTTGAGAAAATATCAGCAGGCATTACAGGGAAACAATTATAATAGACTTTTAAAATACATTCAGCAAGCATCTGAGAAGAGAAAAACTCTGGAATGAGAAGGCTGGTAGTTGCTATAGATGGACCTGCAGGCTCAGGTAAGAGCACTGTTGCTAAGTTACTGGCTCAACATCTGGGGTTGCTTTATCTTGACACTGGCGCTATGTACCGTGCGGCTACACTGAGTTGTATCAAAAGACAAGTAAATTTTGAGAATGATGAGGAGATTATAAATTGCGTTAAAAGTTGCAATATGCAACTTCGTTATCATGATGGAAAACTTATGGTATTTCTTGATGGTCAGGATGTAACTGATGAGATTCGTCTCCCAATTGTTAACAAGCATATCTCCCGCGTTTCAGAGATTCTGGAGGTTAGAAAACATTTAGTAGAAAAACAACGGGAGATAGGTAGTCAGGGAGCGGTGGTAGAGGGCAGAGATATAACTACGGTTGTTTTCCCCGATGCTGATTTTAAATTCTATCTCGATGCTAACTTTAATGTTCGGGTAGATAGAAGATATAAGGAACTCCTCTCCAAGGGAATAGAGGTGAAAAGAGAGGATGTAGCAACTGATCTTAAAAATAGGGACAAAAGTGATACCACTCGTAAGTATGGTCCTTTAATAAGGAGCAAAGATGCTATATATCTGGATACTACTCATATGGGAATAGAGGAAGTGATTGCAGAGATGTTAAAATACATCAATCGTGATAATTGATGGTTCTTTATCGTTTTTTAAAACCTTTAGCCTATATAACTTTTAAAATTTTATTTATTATCCGTGTGAAAGGTAAAGAGAATATTCCTAAAAAAGGTGGTTTTATTCTGGCCAGCAATCATCAGAGTTTCCTTGACCCTGTTCTGTTAGGAATGGCTTCTCCTCGTATTTTGAGATTTATGGCTCGTGATGATCTGTTTAAAGTGCGCTGGTTTGCTTGGCTGATAACTACTTTGGGGGCTTTTCCAGTAAAGCGAAATAAACCTGATAAAAGAGCAATTAAAGAAGCTTTGGAGTTATTACGGAAGGGAGAGGCAGTCTTGATTTTCCCTGAAGGTACGCGGAGTAGAAATGGTATCATTGGTAAGGGGAATCCTGGATGTGTATGGATTGCAAGATTAGCAAATGTCCCTTTAGTTCCTGCCAGAATTGAAGGGGCAAATTATGCTCTCCCAATAGATAGTGTGATTATTAGACCCTATCCCATCAAAATAAGTTTTGGACAGCCAATTTATCTTCGTTACTATCATGATTTGAGTGAAGAAGAAATTGTGAAAAAACTTATGGAGAGGATAAGGAATTTATGATGTATGAAATTGTGCGGCCTGCAGGTTTCTGTGCCGGTGTAAAGAGGGCAATAAGTCTTGCTCATTATGCTTTGAAGAAATATTCTCGGGTTTATTGCCTAGGAGAGTTGATCCACAATGAGGAAGTGGTAAATGAACTATGTGCTCAGGGATTAAAGGTAATTTCGGATTTGTCGGAAGTAACTGATTCTGAAAGTGCAGTAATTATCAGGTCTCATGGATGTCCTCCTGATATATATGAGTTTGCTAACAGGAATGGAATAAAATTGGTTGACGCCACCTGCCCTATTGTGAGAAGAATCCAGAAGTTATGTCAGAACTCTGCACGAGAGGGGAAAAGGATACTGATTTATGGAGATAAAGAACATGAGGAGGTGAAATCTCTTCTGGGTTTTAGTTATGGGCAGGCAAAAGTGATAGAAAATTTAAACCAGGCTCGGGATATAAATATTAATGGAAATACAATTTTAATTACTCAGTCTACCAAAGATGAGCAGAAATTTTTAGAAATTAAAACCATTCTAGTAAAAAATGGTTTGCCAGAAAGCAATGTATATAATACAATATGTAGTGATATAAAATCTCGTCAGCAGAGAGTAGAAGAGATAAGTAGAAAGGTGTCTGTCTTTTTTATTTTGGGAAGTAAAAACAGTGCTAATACTAAGAATTTATTTGAAATTGCTAAAAAGAATTGTAATAGTTGTTATTTGATTTCAAGGCTAGAAGATGTTCCCGATTTAAATAGGAAAGAAATTAAAATTGGAGTTGCTACCGGGGCATCAACTCCATATAATTTTTTGAATCTGATAATTCAAAAAATAAAATCCTGTGAGGAGAGGTGAGTGAAATGGAAGAGAAGAAAGATTTCAACGCCGGTCTGGAAGAGAAAGAAGGGAGTGAACTCGACAAGCTTTATGAGGCCAGTTTTAAAACTTTGGAGGAAGGTTCAATTGTTAAAGGTAGAATAATTCATATTCGGAATAACGATGTCCTTCTAGATCTCGGTTATAAGGCAGAAGGAATAGTCTCCAGAGACGAATTTCTTGATCCGGAAGAGGTTAGGATAGGAAATGAAGTTGATGTCTATGTGGTAAGTATGGAGAACGATGAAGGATTAGTAGTCCTTTCTAAGAGGAGAGCAGATAAGATACTAGGCTGGGAAAAAATTACAACTGAGTATAAAGAAGGTGATGTGGTTACTGGTAAAGTAGTAAAAAGAGTTAAGGGAGGCCTGATGGTCAATATCGGAGTTGAGGCATTCCTTCCGGCATCATTGGCAGATATTAAAGTTGGAATAGACCTTGATTCTCTCGTTGGTAAGACCATAAAGGCAGTAATCGTTTCTATAAATACTAGGAGAAAAAATGTGGTTATTTCCAGAAAGGACTACCTTATTCAAGAAATGGAAAGGAAAAAAACTCAAGTTCTGGAAAGATTAAAACCAGGAGACGTAGTGGAAGGGATAGTTAAGAATATCACAGATTATGGAGCATTTGTGGAAATCGATCAACTTCTTGATGGACTCCTTCATATTTCTGATATGAGTTGGGGAAGACTCAGTCATCCTTCGGAGATTCTGGCTGTAGGGGATAGAGTCAAAGTGAAAGTTTTGGAAGTGGATAAGGAGGAGCAAAAAGTTTCCTTAGGGCTCAAACAGTTAACTCCAGATCCCTGGGAAGATATAGATAAAAAATACCCTCCTGGAACCAAGGTGAAGGGCAAGGTTACTAATATCCTCTCCTATGGGGCATTTATAGAGCTGGAACCAGGGGTGGAGGGATTTGTTCATATTTCGGATTTCTCTTGGACCCGGAAAATAAGAGACGCTCATGAAGTCCTGGCTATTGGAGATGTAGTGGAGGCAGTAGTTCTTTCTATTGATAAGGAGCGGAGAAGAATATCTTTGGGACTTAAACAACTGGAGAAAGATCCCTGGCAGGATATTGAATCACGTTACCCTTTGGATTCTAAAGTGAGCGGTAAAGTTGTAGGGTTTAATGAAGATGGAGCATTTGTAGAGGTAGATGATGGGATTGATGGTTTTATTTATAAGAATGACATTTCCTGGACTCGGAGAATAAACCATGCTTACGAAGTTTTACATCGTGGACAGAAATTGGAATTTAAAGTTATTGGTATAAATAAAGCATTCCGGCAACTGATTCTGGGGTTAAAACAACTCCGTCCCGACCCTTGGCCTCAGATAGAGGAGAAATACAAACCAGGAACAATTGTAGAAGGGAAGGTGACCAGTGTATTTCCATTTGGAATTTTTGTGCAGTTGGAAGAAGACCTGGAAGGACTTTTGCATATTTCGGAGATAGAAAGAAAGCCTGGTAAACTTCAAGAAAGATTTGCTCCTGGCGATACAATTAAAGTAATGATTCTTTCTTTGGATAAAGAGAAAAAACAGATTCGATTAACCCGTAAGGGAATTTCAGAGACAGAAGTGTCCCCTTCCAAGGATACTATTTCCAAAATGGAGTCTCGGGATGAGGATAAAGTAAGTGAGGAAGATAAACAAATTCAGACCTCAGAAGAAAACTCACAATCCTTACAATCTGAATCTCTACAAACTGAAGAAGAGACCGATAGTGAAAATCAAACCTGAAGATCAACTTCAAATAATAAAGCGAGGCTGTGAAGAAATTATAACTGAACAGGAACTTTTTGAGAAACTTAAGAAGTCCTATTGCCATAATCAGCCTCTAAATATAAAGGCAGGCTTTGACCCCAGTGCTCCTGATTTACATCTCGGACATATGGTGCTTTTGAAAAAACTTCGTGATTTTCAAGAGTTAGGGCATCGAGTATTTTTTTTAATAGGAGATTTCACTGCCAGAATAGGAGATCCCTCGGGACAGAAAGAGACGCGGCCTCGTTTAAGCTCTGAAGAAGTGGAAAAGAATGCCCAGACTTATAGAGAACAGATTTTTAAAGTTCTTGATTCTGATAAAACAAAAGTAGTGTTTAACTCCGAATGGTTGGAAAATATGAAATTTCAGGAAGTATTGGAACTTGCTTCCCACTATACTGTAGCTAGGATTTTAGAAAGAGACGATTTCCTTACAAGATACAGAGAAGGCAAACCAATTTCCTTGGCAGAGTTTCTTTATCCTCTAATTCAAGGATATGATTCCGTGGTGTTGAAGGCGGATGTTGAACTGGGGGGGAGAGATCAGAAATTTAATTTATTGGTAGGTAGAGAACTTCAGAAAGATTTTGGCCAGGAGCCTCAGGTAATAATTACCCTTCCGATTTTAGAAGGAACAGATGGCATCCAGAAGATGTCTAAAAGTCTGGGCAATTATATTGGGATTATGGAGAATCCCAGAGATATATTTGGAAAGTTAATGTCCATCCCTGATGGATTAATCTTCCGTTATGCCCAGTTACTTACTAATCTGGATGTGGAGGAATTGAAAAATATGCATCCTCGTGACGCCAAGTTGAAACTGGCAACTGAGATAGTGAGTCAGTTATATGGAAATGCAGAAGGTAGAAGTCAAAAGGAGTATTTTATAAGAGTATTTTCTCAAAAACAGAGCCCTGAGGAAGTAGAGGCATTTGTTTTGCCTGAAAGTTATAAACAAAAGGGAAAGATCTGGATTGTAGAACTTCTGAACCTTGTAGGATTTG
>CBEUCN010000009.1:0-27195 GCA_965541635.1 uncultured bacterium | reverse complement strand
TCCATTCCGGATACTGAACTTTCCTAGCTGAACTTGAGGGTAAAATTAAGAGTAAAAAAAATAAAAATATTAATATACTTTGTAATTTAACTGCTTTATTTATAATCATCATATATTATTTACAATAAATTTACTTCTATTGTCAAGTATTTAATTCATTTTTTCAGGATTTTCTTTACCTCTGAGAGAGGGAGATTTTCCTTATCTGCTATCTGTTTAATGTGATTAAATTCAAATTTTTCTTTATAAAAATGAGGAAAATAGAATTTTTTAAGTGTGACTTCACCTATAGGAGTTTTTCTCTTTTTCACTTCCCGGGGTAATACAAACCGTGGAATTTTATGATATCTTATCCCACCCGTAGGAGTATGTTTAAACAAGATAGAAACTACCTTATGGAGTTCAGCAGGCTTACATAAAATAACTATAGTAAATCCCACACGATTTTTCTTGCCATAATAGGTTAAAATCTGAACATCAAGAGCTCCTGCTGAAAATAGTTTCTCCTGAACATACGCAAGTTCTTCCGGAGTGATATCATCCACAGAAGTGATGAGTTCATAAACCTCCTCCCAAATAAGCTGGGATGGATATGCTATCTGGGAAAGAATTAACCTTAATAGATTATTTTGATGAGAGAATTTTTTACTGCCTGTGGAATAACCTACTTTAACCGGACAGAAATAATCTGGTTTATCATCAGGATTGCAGAGAGTAGTCAGAATGCTGGCTCCAGTTGGAGTAATTATTTCCTGATTTATATCTATATAGGTAAGTTCAAATTCTTTAAGAATCTCAAGAGTAGCCGGTGCCAACAATGGATACTCACTATCAACATTTATTCCCCGGGGTATGTAAATCTGAGTATAAACGCAACGCTCTATTTCCAAATCAGTTATAATCAAGCCCACCCCCAAAGCATCCACCAAGGTATCTAAAGAATATATCTCTCCTTTATGATGCTTCCCAGAGTGAAATTTTTTTTCGGCAGCAATTAAGTTTTCTATTATCCTTATGGCTATTTCTCTGGCTTTATCTTCTATCTTTTTTAAGTTTTTTACAATTTTGATTGCCTTCTTTAACTCCAGCGATGGTAAATTGTAAGGATGAAATTTTAAACTTGATGCTGAAATATGCCCTGATTTTTTATGAACAAGTTTAATTTTAAAATCTGGAAATCCTGCATTTTGAATTATTTTTTCTAATTTTGATAAATCAAATCCCAGTTTGCTGGCTGCTGCCAAAAACATATCTCCACTCACAGATGGTATCGGGTCTATTATTAAAAATCTCATGACTGAATTATAAGATAAGCAAGGGTAGCAGCCCCTATTCCATTATCTATATTCACCACTGCCATACCCAGACTGCAGGAATTTAACATTGTAAGTAATGCTGACCATCCATTCAAACTGACACCATAACCCACACTGGTTGGCACTGCTATTACTGGTTTGGAGATTAAACCCGCAATAATCCCGGGCAAAGCCCCTTCCATTCCTGCTACCACTATTACACATCGGGCAGATTCTATTTTTTCTATCTTGCTTATTAATCTTACCAATCCAGCACATCCCACATCGTAAATTCTTTCTACTTTTACTCCCAGAAGTTCTAAACTAAAACTGGCCTCTTCTGCTACTTGAATGTCAGATGCTCCTGCAGACACAACGGCACACAATTCCTGTTTTTTTCGAGGAAGTTTAAAATATCCAATCCGAGCATTCTGGTTATATCTTAATTTTTTAAATTCTCTCTTCAATTTTTTATATTTCTGTTCAGAAAGTCTAGTAAGTATTACAGGGTATTTATCCTTTAATTGAGATATTAGAGTCTTAAGATCTTGGATATTCTTATTAGGAGTATATATGAACTCTGGAAATCTCCTGCGTAGCATCCGTTGACTATCAAATGTAACCTGGCAATTATCAAAAAATGGAAACCACTTAAGATATTTTATTATCTCTTTCTCAGAAATCTCACGGTTACGATACATCTTCAATAGTTTTTTTAAACGGGATTGAAAATCAGACATCAGTATTTGAAAATATAATACAGGAGAATAAATATCACTATAAAACTTATTATGTAAAAATCATTAAATTTTATAAATTCCCACAATTTTAAACTCCAAGTCAAATCTCTACGGTGATACTCTACTACTTTAATAGTATGTTTCTTTTCTTCTGTGGTGGTTTTAGTTTTTTTACCTAAACTTTTAAAATCTGTTATCTTATTCTGATATTTAAGAAGTTCATTATAAGAAAAACGAATGAATTTACCAGCTATTTTATAATGAGGAATATTATAGTGTTGAACCAGAAGTTGGAAACTTTCGGGATCAAGCCCAAAAAATTCTGCAGCCTCATTAAGAGTCAAAAGTCTATCCATCTCTTACTTTATCTGTAACCCCTAACTTTACCTAATATAGCTTAGAATTACTCTACGCAACTTTTTCTTGCGAAAGCCAACTTTCTACTTCTGTTTTATCAAAATAGTAATTACCTCCTTCTCTGATAACTGGTACTTTCTTCTCTTCAGCCCACTTCAACAGAGTCTCCTTATCAATTTGAAGATATCCAGCCATTTCTTCCAGTGACAAATAATTAGATTTTCTCTCCCCCATTATACAATTACCATTTAAAACTGCACCCTCTTCCACCACCAGAAGTGGAGTCTTTATCTCTCCTTTTATATCAGCAGGTGGAACTAATCTTATTCGTTTTTCAGCAGTTATTTTGCCCTCTACCTTCCCAGCAACTACAATATCCTCTCCCCATATATCGGCCTTAACATTAGCCCGTTCACCAATGGAAAGTTGTCCCCGAACATTCAATCTTCCCTGAAAGGTGCCATTAATTACCAGATTCACCGGATCCTTAAAGGTTAATTCTCCCTGCATCTCAGCATTTACTTCCAGAATCTTTTCTTCACCTTTCTTTTTTAGAGCCATAATCCACCTCCTAGTTTCATATTACAGCCAACGTGCACCTGATACTCCCTGAACTCCGGAAATATCATTTATTATTTCCGACTCATATCTATCCGGAACTCTAATATGCATCTCTATGCGATATTTATTCTCTTCAGGAATGCTCTTGATATCCATATCTCTTATCTCTACATGGTAATCAGAAAGCAAATCTCGAATCTTTTTCAATTGCATCATGTCTCCCTCAATCTCAATTGCCAGCAGTTTATACAGAGATCTCCTTAATAGCCGACGTTCAATTTCTGACAACACAAAAAGTACACAGAGAATAATCACAGTGGCATAGGTAGCAGGAAGATATAGACCACTACCAACAGCCAATCCAATACCAGCAACAGCCCATAGAGAAGCAGCAGTAGTTAGTCCTCTTACTGAAGCTCTAAATCTTATAATTGTCCCGGCTCCTAAAAAACCAATTCCACTCACTACCTGCGCAGCAATCCTTCCAGGATCTGCACAACTCCCATATAAGGAATGAATATATAAAGAAGTAAGCATAATAAGACAGGCTCCACATCCTACCAGAATATGGGTTCGTAAACCTGCTGCCCGACCATGTATTTCTCTTTCCAGACCAACCAGTCCCGAAAATAATCCTGCCAGAAATAACCGAATCAATGCAATGAATTCCATCTTTCCTCAAATGTAGAATAGGGGCCAAAATCAACTCCCATACTACTTTCTTTATTATACACCCAATATCCCAGTGCTGCAACCATACTGGCATTATCCATACAGTACTGATAAGATGGCAAATATACATTAATATTGAGCTGTTTCAACAGTTCTCGTAATCTAGTATTAACTGCCACCCCTCCTCCTACTATTAATGATTGTATTTTGAATTTTTTAATAGCCATCTCCAACGGGGGAATTAAAGACCTGAGGGCACTCTCTTGAAAGGAATAACATATCTCATTTATTTCCTGTTGTGAAAGCTGCTTCTTTTCTCTGACATAATATAATACCGCAGTTTTTAATCCACTGTAACTGAAATCAAAACTTCCTTCAAGCCTGGCAATTGGAAATAAACTTTTTTTCTCTACAGCATTTTTTGCTCTCTCTTCGATTATTGGTCCCCCTGGAAATCCCAGACCTAAAATTTTGGCTACCTTATCATATGCTTCTCCCAAAGCATCATCTCTTGTTTTTCCCAAAAGTTCAAATTTTTGGAAGTCATAGATTATAAACAAACTGGTATGTCCCCCCGAAACAACAAGCCCCAAAAATGGGAAAGAAGGTAATTCCCATTCCAGAGAATATGCAAATATGTGAGCAAGAAGATGGTCTACTGCAACTATAGGTTTATTAAATGCCAGTGCCAAACTTTTTGCCAGAGTTATTCCCACCATTAAGGAGCCAATTAACCCCGGTCCCTGGGTAACTGCAATTATATCTACATCTTGAAGTTTAATACCAGCATCCTGGAGTGTCTTATCCATTACAGGAAGGACAACCTCAACATGATGACGGGTAGCAATCTCTGGAACTATTCCTCCATATTGTCTGTGAAGATCAAGGCTGGAGGCAACCACATTAGACAAAACTCTTTTCCCATTTTCCACAACTGCCAGAGAAGTTTCATCACATGAAGTTTCGATACCCAGAACTTTCATATCTTTTCAATATTTATCAAATCAGATAATTTCACAGGTATAGTATACTCAATTATTTCCGGAACCATCTCTTTAATAGTTTGAAGGGTATAATATTTAGCATGTCCAATAATTATACTATATCCCTTCTTTTGAGCTATCTTTATACCCTTTCTAATCTGATTCTTTATATAATCCTTATCTTCCTTATTATCTATAAATACATCTCTCTGGAAACAAACAATCCCTAGTTTTTTAGCAATCTTGCAAGCCTTGGAATCTGAAATTACTTTGCTGTCTAGATAATATAACTGTTTCCTTTTCAATACCGTGAAAATCTGATATAATTTACTACTGTCTCTAGAAATGAGAGAACCCATATGATTATTTACACCTTTTGCTTCCTGCAGACTATTTAAGAATTGATTTAGAATATCTTTCACCTGTTGCTCTGTCATTTCTTTTTTTATCGTTAAATTTTCAAGTTTTTCTTCCATATGTTTGCCAGAAACAGGCTGGAGCGGTAAATGTAACAATACCTCATGACCAGTGTTTAAAGCTACTATATTTACTGTATGAGAATAGTTGAGTTCAGGAAGTATTGCAATATTAAGAGGAATAGTTATCTCTTGAAGAAATGGTATAAGATTTGGAGTATATCCCCAGTCATCTATAACTATTGCCATATATGGTTTTTTACTGAATTTTAAACTCAGAGTATAAACAACGATTTTATCCAGTATAACATCATAACGAACAAATTGCTTCTCTTTTTCTTTTCTAAGTTCTAATCCCCAAGAATCAATCAATTTTTTAAAATTGGATTCAAAGTTTTTTAATGGAAAATCGGAATGGATTCGATATCCTCTTCCAAAATAAAGAAAGTTTTTGTTACCAACTCGAAAACTTTTTTTTACGGAAACAATAAGATCACTTTCTTGAATTCCAAAAGCAGGGATGAATTTCCTCATATCTTTATCAAACTTAACAATTTGTGAAGTATAATCCTTGGGAAAGAAATTAAAAAAGATAATGTATATGATGAGAAATGCTAAAATAAATTTTAAGGCGATTCTCATTAAGATTTGGTGAGCATTTTGCGATATTTTATTAATCCTTTCATTATATCCAGTGCTTTTTCCAACACAGGGTCAATTTTTCTCTCTTTTTCAGACGGTATTTCTTTCTTGCCTTTTTCTATTTGTTCGAATATCTCCTCAGGAGAAAGTTCCTCTTTTTTACTTATTGTTTTGATTTCCTCAATTACTATATCTGGCTGAATTCCCTTTTCAGAGATCAAATTTCCATTGGGAGTATAATAATGAGCAGTGGTTAATCTCAATGCCGAACCATCTCTCATGGGAATAATGGTCTGAACTGAAGCCTTACCAAATGATGGCTGTCCAATTATTACTGCCCGGTTATTGTCCTGAAGAGCACCAGAAAGAATTTCAGCCCCACTGGCTGTACCTTTATTAATCAATACCACAATGGGCTTTTCCAGAAATGAACCATTTTTAGATTTAAATTCCACATTCTGTTTCTCATTTCTTCCTTTGGTATATACAATGAGTCTACCCGGCGGTAGAAATTCACTGGTCACTTCCACTGCTACATCTAAAAGCCCTCCCGGATTATTTCTGAGGTCTAAAATCAAGCCTTCTATACCTTTTGCTTCTAAAGTCTTAAGTGCTTTCTTAAAATCTGCAGTGGTATTCTCTTGAAATTCCATAAGTTTAATATAACCAATATTATTATCTAATACCTTGGCTTCTTTTACACTCTTAATCTTTATTATGTCGCGAACAATTTTAAAATCTATCAGTCGGTGTTCTTTTTCTCTTAATACTGTGAGAGTAACTTCAGTTCCTGGCTTACCCCGGAGTTTTTTTACTGCCTCCATAAGTGTAATACCCTTGGTGGATTCTCCATTTATTTTCACAATCCTATCTCCTGCCTCCAAACCTGCTTTATAACCAGGAGTATCCTCAAGGGGAGAAACAATAGTTAAAATCCCATCCTTTATGGCAATTACAATACCAATACCTCCAAATTCTCCTTCGGTTTCAACCTTCAATTCTTGATAAGTTTCAGGATCCAAAAACTGACTATAAGGATCAAGGGAATTCAGCATTCCTTCCAATGCTCCATAAATAAGGTCTTTGGGCTTAGTCTCTTCAACATACTCTCTCTGAATAATGTCTATTACAGTAGCAAATAACTCTAGGTTGTTATAAAGTTGAACATCGGATTCTTCTTTGGTTTTATTTTTTTCTTTCTCTTTTAACTTTAATTCCTGAGCACCAATTTTTAAACTAAAGTTAATGGCTACGGCTATAATTATAAAACCAGATGTCAATAACTTAATTAATCTTTTCATTCTCCACCTCCTGATTAATCTTATCTGTAAGTATTTTATTTACTAAACCAGGATGGGCTTTACCTTGAGTCAATTTCATTACCTGTCCCACTAAAAATCCCATAACCTTTTTTTTACCTTTTCTATAATCCTCTACTGCTGAAGGGTTATCCTTAATTACTTTCTCTATTATTTTTTCCAGCTGAGAAATTTCACTTATTTGCATCAATCCTTTTTCTTTAACATATTCCTCGGGATCTATTTCTGTAGTCAACAATTCTGAGACAATCTGTTTTGCTATCTTAATAGAAATTATTCCCTTGTCTATCATCTTTAATAGTTTAGCACAATTTAAAGGAGAAAGTTTAGCATCATTAATATCTATTCTCATTTCGTTCAATGCTCCCAGAATATCAGTTATTAAAAAATTACATAAAAACTTGGGGCGATTGTAATGTTTCATTGCAGATTCGAAGTAGTCAGCCAGAGATTTTTCTCTTATTAATATTTCAATATCACCATCAGGTAATTGGTATTGATGTTTAAATCTTCTTTTTCGGGACAAAGGTAATTCTGGTATCTCCATTTTTAACTGTTGGATTAAATCTTCTGAAATCTCATACTCTACAAGGTCGGGATCAGGAAAATAACGGTAGTCGTGAATTTCTTCCTTAGTACGCATGGGATATGTCACTTGCCTGCTGGCATCCCATAATCTGGTCTCCTGAGTCACTGATTTACCATCTTCTAAAAGCATTGTCTGCCTATGGATTTCATATTCCAGAGCCTGGCGGACACCTTTAAATGTATTCATGTTTTTTAATTCAGTCTTGGTTCCAAGTTTCTTTTCTCCTAATTTTTTAAGAGAAATATTGGAGTCGCATCTCAAACTTCCTTCCTCCATGTTACAATCGGATACTCCCAGATAAAGTAAAGTTGTTCTCAACTCCTGGAGAAATACATAAGCCTCATCAGGGGAATTTATATCAGGTTCAGTAACAATCTCCAGTAGTGGTATACCACTGCGATTATAATCAACAAAACTAAATCGGCCATCTTCACTATGTACAAGTTTACCAGCATCCTCTTCCAGATGGACTCTCCTTATTCCTATTTTCTTAATCTTGTCTCCAATCTCAATCTCTAAATAACCATTTGTCCCTATAGGAAAGGCATATTGCGAAATCTGATAATTCTTGGGAAGGTCAGGATAATAGTAATTTTTGCGATCAAACCTGGTCCAGGAGGCAATATTACAGTTAAGAGCGAGAGCCGTTTTTATAGCGTAGCAAAATGCCCGATAATTCAAAACTGGCAGCACTCCTGGCAATCCCAGACATACTGGACAGGTTTGAGTATTGGGAGGAGCACCAAATTGCGTGCTGCAGGAACAGAAAACCTTACTTTTTGTTTTTAACTGAACATGTATTTCCAATCCTATAACAGCAAGATACTCACTCATTTTAAAATCTCCTCGATACCACAAGCAATATTTAACATCCTTTGTTCCTGGAAATAATCACACATTATCTGAAGTCCAATTGGCAACCCATTCTTATCTCTCCCCACAGGAATGGAAATTGCTGGGATTCCGGCAAGATTAGCAGGTATAGTATAGATATCTGATAAATACATTTGGAGAGGATCGGATACTCTTTCTCCAATTTTAAATGCTGTAGTAGGAGATGTAGGAGTAATTATACAGTCGTATTTCTTAAATGCGGTGATAAAATCCTCTTTTATTAAAGTTCTCACTTTGGCAGCATAGAGATAATAGGCTTCATAATAACCGCTAGAAAGAGAATATGTGCCCAGAATTATTCTTCTTTTGACTTCAGCACCAAAACCCTGCGAACGCGTAGCAAGATACATATTTATCATAGGATTACCCTCTCCTTTTCCTAATACCCTCAACCCATAAGATACACCAGCATAACGAGCAAGATTGGAACTGGCTTCAGCAGGAGCAATTATATAATAACAACTGAGGGCATATTCAGTATGGGGGAGACTCATCCATTCCACACAGGCACCATTTTTTTCTAAAATCTCAAAGACTTCCTCTACTCTTCTCTTAACCTCAAAATCTATCCCTTCTTGAAAATATTCTCTAGGAATACCCACTTTTATTCCTTTTATAGTAGGTGTTAAATTTTGACTATATTCAGGAACACTATAAGGAGCAGATGTAGAATCGTTGGAGTCATATCCAGAGATCACCTCCAGAAGCAAAGCAGCGTCTTTTACATTTCTGGCTATCGACCCTATCTGATCGAGACTAGAGGCAAAAGCAATTAGTCCAAAACGGGAAACCCTTCCATAAGTGGGCTTTACCCCTACCACTCCGCATAATGCTGCTGGCTGCCTTATAGAACCTCCAGTATCTGAACCTAAAGCCAGTGGAACTTCTTTTGCTGCTACTGCTGCTGCTGATCCTCCAGAAGAACCTCCTGGAACTCTTTCTAAATCAAAGGGATTATGGGTAGGGCCATAACATGAAGTCTCACAAGAAGAGCCAAACGCAAATTCATCCATATTAGTTTTACCAAAGAGAATAGCCCCCTCATTTTTCAACTTAGTGATTACAGTAGCAGAATATGGTGGTCGGAAATTCTTTAGTATCCGAGAACAACAGGTGGTAGGTTCGTCTTCAACACATATATTATCTTTTATTGCCACCGGAATACCATACAGTTTACCTGGAGTTTTTTTATTCTCCTCGAGACTGTTTACTTGATGAAATATACTTTCAGGATTAAAGTATACAAATGCTTTTATTTTAGAATCTATCTCTTCTATTCTTTTGACATAAGCCCGAGCAACATCTAAAGGAGTTATCCTGCCACCTTTTATTTCATCCCGTAATCTATACACAGGAATATCCAATATCTCCATTTAAAATACCTTGGGAACCTTGAAGAAATTACCCTCTCTGTGAGGAGCATTACTCAAAACTTTACTTACATCCAACGACGGTTTTACTTCGTCTTTTCGGAATACATTCTTCAACTTTAAAACATGGAAAGTAGGAGAAACATCTCCAATCTCAAGTTCTCTCAATTTATGAATATAATCAAGGATTGAAGTCAACTGTTGAGAATAAAGAATTATTTCTTCTGGACTAAGTTCTAATCTTGCAAGATGGGCAGTATGTCTAACTATTGCTTCTGAAATTTGCATAGCATTTGTATAACATAATCATTTTCAAAAATCAACCATGTCATTAAAAACCAAAGAGGAGGCCCGGTATTAGGGGGTGGAGGAGGGGGCTTGGCCACGGGCGTGGGGTTGTGGCAGGGATACCGGGCCTCCTCGAATAAAAACAAACTAAATTTTTAAAGAACTGATTTTTATTATAACAACAAATTTTATCATTTCCACTAAAAAATTTTCCCCTCACCCTTTGATTAATCTTATCTTAAATATTATAACTCATCAGGATGTACAATTTTACCTTTTATTGCTGATGCCGCTGCGACTGCTGGATTTGCCAGATACACAAAGGAATCAGGATGACCCATCCTGCCCTTGAAATTCCTGTTTGTAGTGGCTATACACACCTCTCCCTCCGCCAGAACTCCCATATGCCCTCCCAAACAAGGACCACAGGTAGGAGGAGAGATAACTCCACCAGCATTCAAAAATATTTCTATGAGTCCCTCTTTCAATGCCTGATGATAAATTTTAGGAGTAGCGGGAAATATCAATAGCCTTACCCTAGGATTAACTTTTCTTCCTTTTAATACCTTAGCAGCAAGTCTTAAATCCTGAATTCTGCCATTGGTACAGGAACCTATAATTACCTGATCAATCTTTACATTTTTCAACAACGATACAGGCTTAATATTGCTAGGAAGATGGGGACAGGCAACCACAGGCTGAAGATTACTTAAATCGTATTCTTTTACCTGATAATATTCAGCGTCAGGATCACTTCTAATCTCACAAATTTTTTCTTTCAATCTCTTAACTTTCTCTCTATCCAATTTATCCTTAAGATACTCCACAGTTATATCATCAGGATTAATTATCCCGGTTTTTCCTCCCGCCTCTATTGCCATATTACAAATTGTAAATCTCCCATCCATATCCATTTTTTCTATTACTGGGCCTGTAAACTCCATTACTTTATAAAGAGCACCATCAACACCAATATCTCCAATAGTAAATAGTATAATATCCTTAGCAGTAACCCATGGTTGCAGTTTGCCGCAATATACAAATTTTATACTCTGGGGCACTCGCAACCAAGTTTTACCAGTTGCCCACGAAAATGCAATATCAGTACTTCCCATCCCAGTAGCAAATGTTCCCAGCGCCCCATGAGTACAGGTATGAGAATCAGCACCTATTACCAAATCCCCAGGCTTTATCAATCCCTTTTCCGGAAGCAAAGCATGTTCAATACCTACTTCTCCCTGCGGGAAAAAATGTTTTATCTTAAATTGGTCAGCAAATTCCCTAACAATTTTCACCTGATGAGCAGAACGAATATCTTTATTGGGAGTAAAATGGTCAGGTATAAGAGCAACCTTTTTTCTGGAAAATACTGGTACATTTAATTTTTGAAATTCTTTTATAGCCAGGGGGGCTGTAATATCATTAGCAAATGACAGGTCAACTCTGACTAAAATATACTCTCCGGGAACCACCTTTTTCTTCTTACAATGTCTCGCCAGTATTTTTTGAGCTATGGTCATAGGCATTTTATTCCCCTAGAATTTTAAGCATCGCTGACTCCTGACAATTAGGGAACTTAGGACAATTTATACACTCTGACCAGATTTTATGAGGAAGTTGAGATTTGTCAATAGGTATAAATCCAAATTTAAGGAAATATTCTGGAATATAGGTAAGTACAAATATTTTCTTTATTTTATACTCTCGGGCCTCTTGAATTGCCCGTTCTACCAACTTTTTTCCTAATCCTTGCCCTCTCTTCTCCTGTCTTACTACCAGTGATTTAATCTCTGCTAAATCTTCCCACACGATATGAAGAGCAATACATCCCTCAATCTGATTATTCTCCTCCACTACCCAAAAGTCTCTAATATTTTCATAAAGATAGCTCCGCGATCGTGGAAGAAGATACCCTTTTTCAGCATTAGTATTTATAAGATTTTGAATATTTAAAACATCTGAAATTTTTGCTTTCCGAATCATATCCTCTCTCTTTTGGGAACCACCACTACATTGGAAGTAAAATAAAATCTTGGAAGTTTACCTTTCATATCAGGGGTAATTTTGCTTCCTTGAGGAACCTTTACATCCTTATCTATAATAGCATTTTTAATCACTGCATTCTTTCCTATTTCCACTCCCTCCATTAACACAGAATTAACTATCTGAGCACCAGGATAAACTTTTACTCCATAAGAAAGTACGCTTCTTTCTACCCTTCCCCCTTTTATTATACATCCGTGAGAAATTATAGAATCTCGTATATCTCCCTGATTCTTTATCTCCAGAATCCTAGCAGGAGGAAATTGTTCCTGATATGTTCTAATTGGCCATTTCTTATCTTGAAGATTTATCTTAGTGCGAGGCTTTACCAGTTCCATATTAGCCTCATAGTAAGAATCGATTGCACCAATATCTCGCCAGTAATTAGAATTTTCATTTTCATTAAACACATATCCATATACTTTATATCTGGTAAGCATCTTGGGAATTACATCTTTCCCAAAATCATGGCTACTAGTATTATCTTGAGCATCAGCAACAAGTACCCGTTTTAGAATCTCTGATTTAAATATATAAATACCCATGGATACATAAATTTCTAGCTCGGAAAATAAAGATAAATCAGAAGGTTTCTCTATTAAACTCTTAATTCTATATTTATTGTCCATAATAATTATTCCAAACTCCTTTGCTTTCTGCTTATCAAATTTGAATACTCCTAGTGTAAGGTCTGCTTTAACATAAAGATGAAAATCAAGCATTTTAGAATAATTCATTTTATACACATGGTCACCCGCTAAAATTAAAACATGATTCGGTCGCTCATCGTCGATCTTATATAAATTCTGATAAATAGAATCAGCAGTCCCCCGATACCAAATTTCTCCTATTCGTTGCTGGGCTGGAATTATTTCCAAAAATTCTCCCAATTCACGATTAAAAATATCCCAGCCCAGATTAAGATGTCTGATAAGAGAAAGAGATTTATATTGAGTTAAAACACATATCTTTCGCAAACCAGAATTAACGCAATTGCTGAGAGTAAAATCTATTATTCGATAGATTCCTCCAAATGGAACTGCAGGCTTGGCTCGGTCACGAGTTAAAGGATAAAGTCTTTCTCCTCTTCCTCCAGCCATTATCATTGTCAGAATAGTATTCATTTTACTATTCTATAAGTAGGATAAGCAAAATTAATATCACATTCTTTCTGGAAACTATCAAGAATATTCTCTGTCAGTTCACTCTCTAAATTTCTGCGATTCTTTGCTGTGGTTAGATACCTTAATGACAGCTCTATACCATAATCAATTATCTTTACATATACAATAGGACTAAGTTTTTCATAAAATATAAAGTATCTTTCAGCCATCTTTTTTATTTTTTTCTGAACATCTTCTTTTGCTTCTTCTACTCTACTATTAGCAAAATTTAACATAATCTCTTTGGCCTTTTTCCAGTTAGATTCAAATGTAATTACTACTTTAATCTCATTCCAGATATATTCAAATTCTTTAGTGTAATTAAATACTGGTGAAGAAAATATACTTTTATTGGGAATATTAACTATCCTGCCTGTACTTTGTTCTTCTTTGACCCAATTGCCTACCTCCAGAAGAGTAGTCAGAAAAAGACGGATATCTATCACATCTCCTTTTATTCCGTTTATTTCTATGCGATCACCAACTTCATATGGTTTTCGAATCAGAATCATAAGCCAGCCAGCGATGCATAAAATTACATCCTGAAGAGCAATCACCAAACCAGCACCGACAACGCTAAGAAGAATGGAAAAAGTTCTGATATTTCTAACCCATATCACTCCCAGAATTATAAGATTTATAATTGTAGATATATACAGAATTAATTTTCTGATCTTGTGTTTGGTCTTTAAGTCAAAACCAGAACGATTAATAATTTTTATAGTCTGGAGAGACAAAAAATAAATAACAAGAATGAAAAAAATACTTTCAGCGATTTTTATAAAATAAGGAGAATAAAATATTTCTTTCATCACTATCCTTTAAAATTCACCTTTCCAAATTGTAATTCATTATTGAAAATAAGTAAAGAGAATCCCAAAATTAAAATGCTAATTTCTTCAGTAACCACAGAAATGTCTTACCCATTATTTTAAAATCATATAAGCAAGAGGCTTTATTTATATATTCCAAATCATACTCCAGATGGCGATGTATGGGCTCGTCCCTGTAAGGAGAAATCTGCCAAGGGCCGGTTAAACCAGGAATTGCTTTAAGCCTTCCTTTTTCTCTTAAGGTATAGGTTCTCACAATTTCAGGTATTTCAGGACGGGGGCCCACAAATGACATTTCTCCTCGAATGATATTTATCAATTGAGGAAGTTCGTCTAACCCTAATTCTCTCAAGAACTTCCCAATCCTTGTAATTTTTTTAGTTCCAGGATACATTGTTCTTAATTTATACATATAAAACTCCTGACCATTTTTCCCTACTCTTTTTAACTTCAACAATGCTTTCCCCTTACTATCAAAAAGAATCAAAATAATTAAAAACAGAATTAATGGAGAAACCAATATTAATAAGGACACTGCTAACAGAAAATCTATAGTTCTTTTACCCACTATTTCTTTTTTATTGCTCCCACTTTTTCTAAATCAGATATAAACTCCTGTAAATCCTTGTTTAACCTTTGCTCTTGAACATCAAACTCCTGCAAGATTTTCTCTTTGATTTCAGAAAGGGTTCTCTTACCATTAATCAATTTCCAGATTCTTACTGCTACTTCATTATTCAAATTATAAATTGCAGAAAGTTGGTGAGCCTCCCGTCTTATAGGAATAATGATAATTTCACCAGCAATTTCTCTGGCAATAAAAGCTGAATTCTTACGATATACCCTATTCCATATACCTGGTGTTTTCATTTCTCCCTCCTTTCTTTTGTTTAATATTTTACATTTATAATTGCCCCACTTCCAGAATATAATAAATAAATGTATGAAGAAATTGATAAAACAAATTATAAATATTAATAATTATTTACAACTTCCCGTCCCCTGTGACAAAGATTGGGATTATCTCATAAAATTCTGCAGTTATCATGAATTACTTCCACTTTTATTTCTGAAATATAATCATCAACTCCCCCCTGAAAAACAGGAAAAATTCAGAGTAAATTATTATTTCTCCATTGCCAGAAATATGGTGCTGATGGAGGAATTTTTAAAACTGAAGACAAAATTTGAAAAAACAGGAATTGAATTTCTCCCCCTTAAAGGAATTGATTTTATAAATACTATCTACCCTGACATCAACTTCAGATCAATGACAGATATTGATATTTTAGTTCCCAAACAGAAACTTAAAAAATGTGAGCAGATAGTTATTAACAATCTGGGATACTACAAGATACTGGCTGGAAAAAAGGAAAAATACTGGCTAAATTATCACTGTCACCTTATGTATCATAAAATTTTATCAGGAATAAATATCCATCTGGAATTACACTGGGCGCTGGATTTCAGACGATTTAAAAATATAAATTTTGAACAACTTTGGAATCGGAGAAAGAAAATTTTTATAAATGATACTGAAATCAATATATTATCTCCCGAAGATACCATAATAAGTTTAGGACTTCACCAAAGAAGATTCCATAATCCATTGATAATAAAAAATATAATGGATGCATATTTTATCTTAAATAATTACACCATTGACTGGAACTACATTATAATGATTGCTTATAAATATCGGTTCCGAACAACAATAAATCTTCTCCTTAATGCCATCCAGGAAATCTATAAAATTGATTTTGAAAATATAAAACAGAGATTGAGAATAAAAAAGTTTGTTGACTACGTTCAGAAAAAAATAATATCTAAATTTATTTACAACTCAGAAATGTTTGATAATTCTTATGTTCGGAAAAAGGTCTATTTTCAGTTATATTTTTTTATGTATGATACCTGGTGGGAAGTGCTCTATTATCTGTTTTTTATTGCCCCTGAAAAATTTGCAAGTTTCTTTAATATTCCAACTTATTCTTTTCAGAATAGATTATGGTATAGATTAAGATTATTATATGCACCCTTAAGACTTTTAGGTATTTTTTTTTTAAGAATAAAGTGTAAATAAATACCAACAACTGCCATAAGCAAACTTACTACATACGCTATTTTTATATTTGTTCCCCAAATGTAAAGTGAATCTGCTCTAAATATTGATACTACAAATCTGACTATTCCATAATATATGAGATACCAAGAAAATAAAAATCCATTAAAAGAGGGCTTTTTTCTTAAGGACCATAAAACTACAAATCCCAAAATATTTAAAACCATCTCATACAACTGTGTGGGGTGGACAGGAGTAAAACCATATTTATAATATGCGAAACTATCTTTAGGGAAAATTACTCCCCAAGGTTTATCAGTTGGCTTACCAAAGCAGCATCCATTTAAAAAACAACCAATTCTTCCTATACCCTGCCCAAGCAGAAGAATTGGGGAAATGAAATCTGCTAGCAGCCAGAAATTAAGATTAGATTTTCTGGAATACAAATACATTCCAAAAATTCCACCAATAATTGCACCATGAATTGCCAAACCTCCTTCCCATATAAATAAAAGAGTCCAGGGCTTGGTAAAATAATAAATGGGATCATAAAAAACAGCATAATATAATCGAGCACCGATAAGTCCCCATAATAAAAGATAATTAGCAAGATGGTCGACTTCTTTTCTTTTCAATCCTAATCTTTTACCATCCCATTTGGCAATGTATAAGCACACAAAGAAAGCAATTATAATTACCACTCCATAGGTTCTAATTCCAAAATTTCCGATTTTAAAAAGTACGGGATACATATTCTTTCTCCTTCTCCTTTTTTCTTAAAGCATTAGCAATCTCAATATATTTCTCTACTGAAATAATTTCTGGTCTGAGGTCTACATCTATTCCTACCTTATCAAGAACTTTCTCCATATTCCAAGAATTCAATCTCTCTGAATTCTTTATTATAGTAGAAATTTTTTTTCTTCTGCTACTGAAGAACTCCTGAGTTATAATTCCCAGTTTCTCAACATCAACATTGATATCCTTTTTGGGGATAAGAGATATAAAAATAGAATCAACCTCAGGCTGGGGATAGAAAGCGGTTTTGGGAATTTTAAATAAGATCTGACAGTTAAAAAAAGATTGCACAAATATCGATAATCGTCCATATTGTTTCCCTCCAGGATTGGCAACCATTCTTTCTACATATTCTTTTTGGAAACTGAGAAATGCAGAATTAAAATATTTTTGTTCATAAATCAATTTCTCAACTAATTTAGAAGTAAAATAATAGGGAGGATTACCTATTATTTTAAGTCGGGGAGAACAGAACTCTTCTATTTTTACCTTTAAAAAATCTCCCTTTAAAACTTCTAATTTTGGATTACTACCTAAACGGTGAATAAGAATATTTACCAATCTTTCATCCTGCTCTACTGCTATTACTCGAGATGTTTTTGGAAGAAAGAGTTCAGTAAGATTTCCAATTCCAGCCCCTATCTCTATAACCCAATCTTCAGCACAAAGATGAGCAGATTCTACAATTTTATTTAAATATTTATAGGATACCAGAAAGTTCTGCCCCATTTTTTTCCGAGGCTTTATACCATATGCTTGCAAAATCTTTTTAACCTGCATTTAATTCTATAGCATATTTTATACATTGAATAAGCGAGCTAGAATCAGCCTGACATTTGCCTGCAATATCAAAGGCAGGACCATGATTAGGCGAAAACCGCAAAAATGGAAGTCCAATGGTAAAATTAACAGCATCAGGATAAACTGTCTTCAACAGTGGAAGAACCTGGTCATGATAACAACTTATCACCAAATCAAAATTTAATTGCTTTAGATTCCTGAAAAACCCATCACTGGCAAATGGCCCCCGAATATAAATTTTACCTTTCAATTTTTCTATCGCTGGCTTAAAAATTTCTTCCTCTTCCCTTCCAATCAACCCCCTTTCACCAGCATGGGGGTTTAATCCTAATAGAGCAATTTTAGGTCTAATTTTAAAGTACCTTCTATAACATCGGGAGATGAACAATAACCGTGAAATTAAATCTTCTTTTTTTATTCTTTCTGGTACTTTTTTCAAGGGAATATGACGGGTTAAAAGTAAAAGATTGAAATCTGCAGTCAGAAATAACATCTCCACCCTGGGAGCATTAAATTCTCTCTGAAGAAATTCAGTGTGACCACTGAATTTATAACCTGCAAGTCGAATATGATATTTAGATACCGGAAGTGTAATAATAGCCTGTAGTTGTTCAGAACATTCATGTATAATTTTTGCCCCTAATTTCAGATATTTATAACTCAAATATCCAGTAAACTCATCTGGTTTCCCAAGTTGTATTTTTTTACCAGAACAGACATCAAAAACATTTATAACTCCGGGATCAAATTTTAGATTTTTACAATCATTAATAATCTTGAATCTCAAATTATATTTCTTTCTTTTATTGCATTTTTTAATGATAGTAAAGTCTCCCACTATAAGATGATGAGTAGTATAGAGAAATTTTTTACTATTTAAGGCATCAATTAAAATCTCAGGACCAATTCCAGCAGGGTCACCAAGGGTATAAAGGATAAATTTATCAGATTTTGATTTCGATCTCGGCATCTTTTTTCAATTCTTGAATGAATTTATTTAATTGCTGTTTAAATTTTTCATTGTACAGAATTTGATAAATTTTATCTTTCACCTCCTCAAATTCCTTAATTCTGGAAGGAGATTTCTCCACCACCTGAAAAATATAAAATCCAGTTTCAGTTTCAATAACTGGACTGATCTGTCCAGGATTAAGGGAAAATACAACATCTTCTATATCCTTGCGGAACTTTCCTCTCTCTATCCAACCTCCCTGGTTACATACAAAATCTTGATAATTACTATGATTTTTTGCCAGTTCCTCAAATGGAACTGATTTCATTAACAGTTGATGTAATTCCTCTGCTTTTTTTTCGGCATCAGGCTCCTTTTTAGTTATGAATATTTTTCTTAATTTCACCTTCTCTGGAGATTTAAATTCCTGAAGATGAGTATTATAATAATCTTGAAGTTCTTGAGGATGTATTTCTATCTTCCTCCTCACAAAGTAATCAATTGCTTTTCGCTTCAGAATGTCATTATAAATTCTGGTATATAAACCTTCATAGGTTAAGCCATCTTTTTCCAGGGCATTAAGAAAATCCATTTCAGATGAAAAATTTTTCTTTATCTCCTTAATTCGGTTTTCGACCTCAACTCTATCCACTGATATTTTCATTTTTTTAGCACAGGAAAGTACGAGTCGATCAGCGATAAGTCTATCTAGTGCTTTTTTCAGAAGTTGCTTTTTATGTTCAAAATCCAGATTTTTATGATCTTGTGCATCAAATAATTTGTGAGTATAATTTATAAGTTCGGCCTCAGTAATTACCTCTTTGTTAACCACCGCAACTACCTTATTAACTATCTCACCATATCCTACTGAACCCAATCTTAAAAACAATAAAATCAGCATCAATTTTCTCATGTTTTTTTCTCCTTACCTAAATAGCATAGATACCATTTTCTCTTTCCTTTCCTTGGTTGTCAATTCATATATTGTCTGTCTTAATAACCGACAGTAAAGGTCAAATCCAATTGTTTGAATAAATCCATGTTGTTGGGGCCCAAGGATATTTCCTGCACCTCGTATCTCAAGATCTTGCATCGCAACTTTAAATCCTGCTCCCAGTTCACTATGTTTAGTAATAGTTTTAAGCCTACGGTAAGCATCCTCTGAAATTGGTTTTCCCCGGGGAATAAGAAAATAAGCATAAGCCTTACGGTTATACCTTCCTACTCTTCCCCGTAACTGATAAAGATCAGCAAGACCAAACATATCAGCTCTATTTATTATAATGGTATTAGCATTGGGAATATCTATTCCCGACTGAATAATAGAGGTGGAAACCAAAACATCTACCTTACCATCCAGAAAATCAATCATTATTTGTTCCAAAATCCTTTCTGGCATTCTCCCGTGAGCAACTGCAATATTTGCATGGGGAATTAATTTCCTTAACTTATGCCCAATTCGCTCGATCCCTTTTATTCTATTGTGAACAAAAAATACCTGTCCCTTGCGTTCAAGTTCTTTAATAATTGCCCTGCGAATAATTTCATCATCATATTCCATGACATAAGTCTCAACAGGAAGTCGATCTTCGGGAGGAGTAGCAATTACTGACATATCCTTTATTCCCAAAAGAGACATATAAAGAGTACGAGGAATAGGAGTAGCAGTTAGTGTTAGCACATCTACAGTTTCTCTCATTTTTTTAAATTGTTCTTTCTGAGCAACTCCAAATCTCTGTTCTTCATCTATTATTAATAATCCTAAGTCCTTAAATTTCACATCCGGAGAAAGCAATCGGTGGGTTCCTATTATTATATCCACCTTACCCTCAGCCAAATCTTTAATGATATTTTTCTGCTCACCTCCTGATTTAAATCTGGAAAGCATCTCAACCCTTACTGGGAATTTCTGTAATCGCTCTTGGAATCTACGAAAATGCTGCTCGGCAAGGATTGTAGTAGGCACAAGTATGGCCACCTGTTTATTATCCATTATTGCTTTAAATGCTGCTCGTAATGCTACCTCGGTTTTCCCATAGCCAACGTCCCCACATATCAATCTATCCATGGGATGAGCAGCTTCCATATCTCTTTTTACTTCCTGAATAGCCCTTATCTGATCAGGTGTTTCTTTATAAGGAAAATCATTCTCAAGTTCTATCATCCATTCATTATCGGGCGAAAATGCTATTCCTTTTTTAACCATTCTTTTAGCCTGAATTTCAAGAAGTTCTCGGGCAAAACTCTCTATTCCTTTTCGGGCTCGGGCTTTAACTCTTTTCCATTCCTTGGTATCCAACCTGCTTAACTTTGGTGCTCGACCTGCAAATCCTATATATCTCTGAATAAGATGAGCATCTTTAATAGGAACATATAACTTCTGATTATCTGCATATTGAATGAGGAAATAATCTTCCTTATTAACAGTAGTAATACCCAAAAATTTGCCAATTCCATACTCCACATGAACAACATAATCTCCTTCCTCTATATCTACAAAATTAGTAACAGGAGAAGTTTCAACAAATAAAGGCCGTGCTTTTTTTAAATTTGATAGGTTGGTAGGTAGAATTATCACCATGCGATGCTCTTCTAATACATCTCCGGTAACAGGATTTAAAACTCTAATAGAATTCACAATATTACCATCCAACTCCATCCTTACTGGTAAATCATAACTAGAAGGATAAATTACAATATTTGCCCCTTTGCGTACAAATTCTCCAGGGGAATTTATATTATCTACATGCTGATATCCAAGATTGACTAGCCGGCTTTCAAATTCATATAAATTTAATTTTTGTCCGAGGTATATTTTAAGACTGGGAAACATCTTACATCTTTACGGGAGCAGATATCCCTAAAAGTGTAAGCCCATTTCTTAATACAATTTGAATTGCCTTTACAAGAGCAAGACGAGCCAATGTTAAATCATGTTCTTCGCTAACAACTCGATGTTTATTATAATAACTGTGGAATTCGCCAGCGAGATTGTGAAGATAGACTGCAAGCAAGGAAGGTTCCAAGAGAATACTGGATATTTTAACTACTCGAGGAAACTGAACTAAAAGACGTAGAATAACTTTCTCTTCAGGTTGGACAAGATTTTGAAATAAGTCAGAACTAATTTGGTTTAAATCAATATTATTCTCACCGGCATATTCCATAATACTACAAATCCGGGCGTGGGCATATTGAATATAATAAACAGGATTCTCCAATGACTGTTTCTTCGCCAGTTCAATATCAAAATCAAGATGACTATCAAGTTTCCTGGTAAGTAAAAAATAAATGGTGGCATCTTTGCCAATCTCCTCTACTACCTCTTTCAAAGTTAAAATCTGACCCTTTCTGGTAGAAAGAGTAATAGGTTTACCTCCCCGATAAACTGTGGCTAATTGTACTATAAAAATTTTAAGTCTATCTTCAGAATAACCCATAGCCTTCATGGAAGCTTTAACCCTAGCAATATATCCATGATGGTCAGGTCCCCAGAGGTCTATTGCCAGTTGGTATCCCCTATCAAATTTTTCTTTATGATAGGCAACGTCAGCAGCAAAATAAGTATAACTGCCATCTTTTCTTCTCACCACTCTGTCCTGATCGTCACCAAATTGAGTAGATTTAAACCATAATGCCCCATCCTTTTCATATATTAAACCTTGACCCTGAAGTATTGCCAATGCTTTCTCAATTTTTCCTTCCTCACGGAGCATCTTTTGAGAACGCCAGGAATCATATATTACTCCCAACTCTTTCAGTTCAGTCTTAATATCTTGAAGAATAACATTTACTGCATATCTTGAAAAATATTCTCCATTCAATCTTTTGATATCCTCACAGCTTAGATTTCGTTCATTTACAAGTTTTTGGGCAATAGATATTAAATACTCTCCTTGATATCCTTCAGAAGGCAGCTGAACTTCCTCTCCCATAATCTGAAGGCATCTTACTCTCAATGATTCTCCTAACAGATTTATTTGAGTCCCTTCATCATTTATATAATATTCCTTATCCACTTTATATCCTGTAAATTCCAGGATACGAGCAAGAGAAGCACCAATTACTGCCTGTCTCCCATGAGCAATTGACAGAGGACCGGTGGGATTCGCGGAGACAAATTCCAAAAGCACTTTCTGATTTCTACCAATATCCGACCTCCCATAACCAGAATTCAAAGCATTGATCTCACCCAGTTGCTTATAGAGATAATCCCATGAGAAATGAAAATTTATAAACCCCGGAGGTAAAATTTCTATTTTTTCAAACACTCCTTGGAGTCTGGAAGTTAAATATTTTGCTAACTCATTTCCCAAATCTAAGGGATTAATACCTAAACGCTTAGCGAGTTTAAGTACTATATTAGAAGAAAGATCTCCATAGTTTAAAGAGCGAGGAGTTTCAATCTCCACCACTGGGATTTTCTTCATCTCTTGGCGATTAAAAAATTCCATAATTAATTTTTGAAGTCTATCTTCCAGCCAGAGCATATTAAAAATTTAATCTAATTTACGAATGGGAACGTCCCGCCACAACCTTTCTAATTGATAAAAATCTCTTGCCTGAGATATAAATATATGCATTACTACCTCACCATAATCTAGCAGAATCCAAATTCCATCATCATATCCTTCCACATGCCATAATTTTATAGAGTCTTCTTTTGCTTTCTCCAGTATATAGTCGGCTATTGCTTTAACCTGGCGATGAGAGTCTCCACTACACACAATAAAATAATCAGCCAAATCCAATACCTGACGCATATCCATAATAAGTATATCCTGAGCCTTTTTTTCTCGAGCCAGAGATGCTAATTTCTTAGCCTTGTGGAAAGATTCCACTCCTTTTTCCTAATTAGATTTGACTATTCGAAATAAAGAAGTGCCACAATCAGGGCATATTCCCTTTATTGCTTTCTTACCATTCTTCAATGTGACTTCCTGAGGATTTTCCATTTCTTTCTTGGTTTTACATTTCACACAATACGCCTCCATATCTCCTCCTTTCGTGGGTTTAGTAAATAAAACAATCGGGGCGGGCGGATTCGAACCGCCGACCCCCTGAACCCCATTCAGGTGCGCTATCCAAACTGCGCCACGCCCCGAATTTTTCAATCTAATAATCTTTCCGACTTAAGTCGCCTGGTCATAAGTTCCCGAACTGCCACATCTGGAGATTTATTTTCATAGAGCACCTGATACACCTTATTAACAATCGGCATATCTATATTATACAACATTATAAACTTATTTACAGCCTTAACTGTATAAATACCTTCTGCTACCATTTCCATGGTATTTAATATTTCCTCCAGTTTCTTACCTCTCGCAATTTCCTCTCCTACCCACCTGTTTCTGCTTTTGGAACTGAAGCAGGTAGTAATCATATCACCCATACCACTGAGCCCAAAAAATGTCTGGGGATCGGCACCTAAAAATTTCCCCAATCTTATTATTTCAGCCAGTCCTCGAGAAAGCAATGCTGATTTACTATTAGTCCCTAACTCCAATCCATCACAGATCCCTGCTGCTATTGCCACAATGTTTTTAAGAGCTCCACCAAGTTCTACTCCTACTACATCACAACTGGTATAAACTCGAAAATAATCGGTAAAAAATAATTTCTGAACTTCAGCAGCAGTCTGCTCGCAATGAGCAGCAACAACAACACTAGTAGGTTTTTTAAGAGCAACTTCATAGGCGATAGAGGGTCCAGAAAGTACTGCAATGTTAACATTTCCCAGTTCTTCATTAATTATTTCTGACATTCGCTTAAGAGTTTCTATTTCTAATCCTTTAGTTACACTTACAAAAATTGTATCAGAGTCAAATTCTTTTATATTTTTTACCACTCCTCGAAAAAATTTGGAAGGTATTGCCAGTATTATGAACTCCTTATCTTTGGTAGCAAAATTTAAATCAGAAGTTATGGTTATCTCTTCAGGAATTTTAAATCCCGGAAAATATTTTCTGTTCTCTCTGGTAATATTCAATATCTGGGCATAATCAGGGTCATAACTCCATAAAGTTACTTTGCAATTCTTTTGTAATAAAAGCATAGCCAAAGTTGTACCCCAACCACCATCTCCGATGACAGCAACGGTTCTTTTCATACCAAAGACTAAGAATTAAAATGCCCCTTCACGATTAATCAATGAGGATGGGAGTCGAATTTCTTTAATAACTTTTTTATGAAGGTTATCAAATCGAGATCCAGGGATAATAAATTCTAAAAATCTTATACTGGTAAATGGAAAATAAAAAAGTTTCGTCTCATCATCTATGGGTTTTTCAAGAATTTTATTTTCCTCAACCACTTTCATAAAAATTCTTCCACTAACAAGAATACCTTTATCGTTCTCATCTATGACTGTGCCTCTAACTATTATAACTGGATCTTCCCGGAAATTTTTATGAAGAATTATTCTAACTTTGTGCTCCTTAAAATTCAATTTTGCACCTCCACTTCACTTTGTTCATACTCTCCCAATTCTCCTAACCTCTCCATCCGTTGAGTAGCCATTTTTAAATACCTGTTTGCCTCCTTATAATTTGGTTTTATATCTATCACTTCCAGTAAAAGTCTTATTGCTTGATCATATAATGCCATATCAAAATATTTCAGTGCAAGTTGATATTTTCTCTCAATAAGTTTTTCCTTCTCTGCTTGCTGAATTTTTTCCAAACATATGGCACTAAGTTTCTCTACTCGGCTTTTTTTATAATCTATGTCAGAATTTATTATCTGACTAAATTTCTCTAATGCCGATTTATATTTTTCCTGTTTGTAAAGTTTTATCCCTTCCGCATATAATTTTTTTATTCTGGCAAATTCTTTCTTTCGATCTCCAGGTGGCTTAGGCACCTGACGAGATACAGATTTCTGTTTCTCTAATTGCTTTTTTTGTTCAATTTCAATTTTTTTCAGAAGTTGTAAGGCCCGATCTGATTTCTTTACATTTAAAATATTTATAAGAATCTCTTTTGCCTGCTGGTAATTTCCTTCCTGAATATAAATATCTGCTCTCTCCAGTTCTGCAGATATCCATTGTTCCTGTTTCCTGGTCAGTTGTAGAATTGTATCCTTTGCCTGCCTGGCTTTCATTCTAGTTATCTTGTCCTTCAAATATTTGAGATACCTTTGGGCTTTCCTATTCCCAGGATCAATCTCCATAACTTTACGAAAACTGTCAAATGCCTGGTCATACTGGCCATCTCTAATAAATCCCTTCCCTTCATCTATCAGAGAATTAATTTTTTCTTTCTTTTCTTTTTCTTTAATCTTTACCAATTCCTGATGACATCTCTCTAGATATTTATAGGCTTTATCATTTTTAGGATCCTCAAGTAAAACTTTCTCAAACAGCTCAATGGCTTTTTGATAGTTTTTATTCTTAAACTCCCGAAGTCCAGATTCAAACAATTCCGCCACTCGAGAAGAGACAGCAGACATTTTTTCTTTCTCCTCTGGTTTTGTAGTAACGTGATTGCATGGCTTTATCTTTTCAGAATCAGAAGATTTTTCAATTATTTGTTGAGACTGTTCCATCTTTTTAAGATAGTGATAAGCAGTTTTATTCTTAGGGTCTAATTGCAACACTATATTATAAAGAGTTCGAGCATAATCCCAATCCCCTCGATTATAAGCAGAATAAGCTTCGTTTAAAAGAGTTTTAATTTTATCTCTGTCTTTAGGCATCCATTCTTGATTCTTCTGGACTTCTAATGTTTTCCCTTCAGCAACAACTTGCTTACTGGCTTCTTTTTGTTTTTCCCCAACCTCTTTTATACGATCAATTCTGAATATGTAATCCTGTGCAGTTTTGTTCCCGGGTTCTATTTTCAAAATTGCAGTGAATGATTTCAAGGCAGAATCATACTCTCTATTAGCATAAGCCTTTTTGCCACTTCTTAATAACTGCTTAATATATAGACGCTTTGCTCGCTCTATCTTTTTCTCACACAATTTTATCATAGTATCTAATTTTTTATATTCAGGCTTTAAAGACTTTAATTCCAAAAATTTTGACTTTGCCTCCTGATATTTACCTTTGCGGAATAAATCATTCCCCTGTTTCCATAAATTTTTAGCCTTTGCCTCTTTTTCCAATTTCTTATTTATTAACTCCATATATTGTTGTGCCTCAGGGTTAGATTCATCCTGTTTTAATATCTCTCCAAATAAAAGTTTCGCCCGTTCATATTTACCTTTTCGATATAAATCTTTTGCCTCTGCTATATCTTTTCTTATCTGCTCCTGCTTTTTTCTTTCCGCTATCTTTTTCTCCATCTCAGCAAGCATCTGTTTTGCTTTCTCTTGCTTAGGGTCTATATTTAATATCTCTTCTAATCTCACTACAGCTTCATCAAGTCTGTCTTGTTTCTGTAAACTCTCAACCTGTTGGTACAGTAAAGAAA
>CBEUCN010000008.1:0-28652 GCA_965541635.1 uncultured bacterium | reverse complement strand
TTGAATTAAGGCATCCTCTCTATCTTAGCAAGAGACGGGCGTCAGTTACCGGAGGAATTATGAGAATTTTTTTGCCTGCGTTCATGACCAGATTGCCGTATTCATCTATTCCCTGAGAAATACCCTTGATTTTACTGCCTGCGGAGACAAAAGTTACCTGCCGGGAATAATCAACTGAATACCTCATCCAGTCTTTTTTTATTTTTCCCAACTGTCTTTTCTCAAGCAGATAGTAATACTCCTCAAATAACTTTATTACCTCGGTCAATAACTGCGCCCTCTCCACCTCCCTGTTTAATAATTTTCTGACTGAAGCGGTATTCCTCAACCTGGGAAAAGAATTTACATTTATGCCAATTCCCAGAATCAATGTATCTATTAAATCCATATGGGCAAAGAACTCAATCAACACACCGGATATCTTTTTGCTGTCTACCACAACATCGTTGGGCCATTTGCCTCTGGCTTTTACTCTGTAGAGTTTATTTATTGCCCGCACCACGGTTAAAACCCCAACCACACTGAATATCCCGACATAAGTATAGGGAAGATGCGGAGATATGGTTATGGAGAATAGCAGGTCTTTATATTTCTGAGAATACCACCTCCTGCCTGACCTTCCCTTGCCTTTTTTCTGCTGCTCGGCAATTATTAAACTGCTAGGCTTCAATAACCTTTTAGCATACTCATTTGTGGAATCTATCTCGTCTAAATATATTATCTCCTTGATAACCTGGGAACTTCCCAGTTTAAGCCAGATGATTTCCGGAAGGAGGCGGTTACCAAAACTTATAAGTTCATAACCCTTATTGGGATGAATTTTTATCTTAACCCCATAGGATATAAGATGGTTTATGTGTTTCCAGGCAGAAATTCTGCTGATACCACATCTTGTGGCTATCTCCTCACCGGAGATAAATCCCCTCTTAGAAAGGAGTCTTAATATCTTTATTCTCTGCCTTATCCCTTGCCTCTGCATACTTTCACGCAGATTCCACAGATATGCTGCCCCACAAAGTTTTTCCTGCGAAACTCATCAAGTTTATTGTAACAGGCAATATGGTCAAATTTTTCAGGATTTTCTTTTATCGCCTTTACAGGACAGACCTCTATACAGGCAGAACAATTGCCACAACCAAAATTCATCGGCTGGGGCACAGGAAGTTCAAGGTCAGTAAGAATCGTAACAAGTCTTACCTGAGCACCATACTCAGGAGTTACTAAAAGATTATTCCTGCCAATCCAGCCCAACCCTGCAAGATAGGCAATTTTTTTATGGGAAAGATGGGCTATCTGGTTTTTCCAGTCTATTATCTGAGAGGCTGGAATGGGAATAGCCTGATAACCATGACCTTGAAGAATATTTGTTACCTTTAACGCCAACTGGTCTAAAAACATGTTAACCATGCGGTAATGATGGAAATATAGTTTTGTGGGATGGTCCTGAATCTGGTCTAAAATTTTTTGAGAAAGACGAAAGGCAATTGAGATTGCATAGTCAAGCCCATCAAGTTCTGGTAACGAAAAATTAAATTCTGATTTTATATCCTTTATGCATGTTGTTCCAAATAAGGCAGCCCCTTCATTTATACAAAAATCTTTTATATTCTGAATTAATCTATCATCCATCTGCCTTTATCTTTTTCTTTAGCCAGACCATAAGATGAGCAATTGCTGCTGGAGTAATTCCAGGTATTCTGCTTGCCTGCCCGAGATTTACTGGTTTCAATTTGTTGAGTTTTTCCCTGACCTCTAAGGAAAGACTGGGAATATGATTGTAATCCAAATCCGGTGGTAACTTTATGTTTTCTATTTTTTTAAACTCCTCTATTTGTTTATGCATGCGATTTATGTATCCCTGATATTTTATCTCAATCTCAACCTGATTTAAAACCTTATCTGAAAATTGAGCCAACGCAGGGTCAATTAATCGCAGATGGTTGTAATCTATCTCTGGTCTGATGACTAACTGAGCAAGAGTTACAACCTGGGAAGGTAAAGAAATATTGTAAGGAGCAAGTTTTTCTTTAAGTTGTGCAGGCGTAATTTTTTTAGCATGAATATAATCTTTAGCATGCTCAATCTCCTTCTTGAACTCCACCACCTTGTCATATTTCTCCTTGGGAAGGAGTCCCAGATTGTATCCCAGCTCGCTCAACCGTAAAACCGCATTATCCTCCCGCAGCAGAAGACGGAATTCCACCCGTGATGTCATCATCCTGAAGGGCTCATTTGTACCTTTAGTTGTGAGTTCATCAATTAAAACTCCAATATATGCCTGGGCCCTGTCCAGAATAAATTCTTCTGCTCCTTTTATCCGTAAAGCAGCGTTTATTCCTGCTATTATTCCCTGAGCAGCAGCTTCTTCATAACCAGTGGTGCCATTTATCTGACCGGCAAAATAGAGGTTTTTTATCAATTTTGTCTCCAGAGAAGGATAAAGCTGGGTAGGGTCAACGAAGTCATGCTCAATTCCATAGCCTGGCCTGAAAAACTCCACATTTTCAAGTCCCGGGATTGTGCGTAATAATTTAATCTGAACATCGAGGGGAAGAGAAGTGGCTAAACCATTGGGGTAGTATTCCCGAGTATCTCTTCCTTCGGGTTCCAGAAATATTAAATGTTTTTCTTTATGAGCAAATTTTACTACTTTATCTTCAATGGAGGGACAATACCTCACACCTGTTCCTTTAATAATTCCAGTAAAAAGTGGAGAACGGTCTAAATTTTCCTTTATTATTCTATGGGTGTTATCATTGGTATAGGTGATGTAGCAGGGCAATTGAGAAATATCTTTCCTCTGGGACCAGAAAGAGAATAAGGGCGGAGGCTCGTCTCCATATTGAGGGATGAGTTTGGAAAAATCAATTGTGCGGGCATCTAAACGGGGGCAGGTGCCAGTTTTAAATCTCCCGAGCCTAAATCCCAGGGCTTTGAGATTCTGTGCTAAATTTATACTTGCCTCCTCTCCCAGTCTTCCTGCAGGATAATGCTCAAGCCCAATATGGATAAGTCCATTGAGGAATGTGCCTGGTGTAAGAATTACGCATTGGGCAGGGAAAAATATTTTTTCCTTGGTGATCACTCCCTTTACAGTTTTATTCTCAACTTTAATGGCTTCTACCTTAAACTGTTTAACTTCCAGATTGGACTCGTTCTCCACCAATTTCTTCATAAATAATCTGTACTGTGCTCTATCAGCCTGAGCACGGGTGGAACGTACGGCAGCACCTTTGGAGGCATTTAATATCCGGAACTGAATGCCAGTAGTATCAATTGCTTCTGCCATCACTCCTCCCAGAGCATCTATTTCCTTAACTAATTGTCCTTTACCCACCCCGCCAATTGCAGGATTACAGGACATATGGGCAATCATATCCAGGTTAAGAGTTAAGAGCAGAGTTTTACATCCCATACGAGCAGAAGCAACTGCTGCTTCAATTCCAGCATGACCTGCTCCTACCACAATTACATCGAATTCCCGAGGATAAACAATCATGGATGATATGATAACAGAATATTGACAAATTTAATAGTCAGTGATATTTTAAGTATGGAGGTGGGAAAATGAAAAAAATGATGATTATTGTACTGGCATTGTGCACATTTGTTGATTTTCCTTACCACAATAGAATTCACAGAAGAGTAAAGGATATAGAAATGAGTACTCTCCAGAATTTTCAACCATTGATTGCGGTTCTTCAGGACTACTGGGGCGATGCTTTTAATCCCAACATTAATTTTCTTTTAGATGTTTATACAGTATGGGTGGAGAAAAACAATGAAATAGTAAAGCCCAAATTAACCGAACTGAAACAATTCCATCCCTTGCTCTTTATCTGGATTTTAGGAATAAGAGCCAGCGTATTAAACATGGAATATGATAGGGCAGAAGAAATAATAAAAGACCAGTTATGGCAAGCAGTGCCTCAACCAGCCCGAAAGAATCTTGAAAAATTACTGCATAAGGAAAACAGAACCAAGAATGAGCAGAAATTTTTACACTGGCTAAACCAAAATAACTATACTCTCAAGGAAGCAGTGTATAGATTCATTTCGGGAATTTACAATGCTATCGCAAAAAATCCTGAAGTAGAGACACTGGATTTTCAAATTGAAATCTCTTTCCCAAATTAAATCCCTGAGAAACTATTTATTTAGGACTCGGCTTAACACAAAATTATTATGATAAATTATAATTAATTATGATTAAAAATAGGTAGCTGTCCCTAATTTTTCATAAGGCAACTATGGGGAGGGCGTTGGAATTGGCAAAAGAGATAGCCTGGTGAATGTCAAAAAATAAGGTCTTTTCAGCCTCAATTGCCAGAGCAGATGCTTTATGTTTTACAAGCAGTTTCACAGTGTTTAAGCCCACTACCGGAAGCTCAAATCTTAAATCCTGATGAGGACGGGCAACCTTAACCACCACAAATCCTCCATTCGTTAATTTACCCGCTCTTTTTATGCTCTCATCTGTACCCTCTACAGCCTCGAGAGCAATTACCACTCTATCTTTAACCACTACTGTAAGACCAATATCAAAACTCGCCAGAGTTTTGGCTACTTTCCATCCAAATAAAATATCTTCCCACTGCGAATTATTAGGACTAATTTTAGTTAAAGCCCCTCTTTTAGGAATATATTCATCCAGAAATGTTCTAGCATCTAAAAGATGTAATCCATTTCTCTCAAGTTCCTTGGCAAATACCTGGAGAAGATTCATATCAGATTTATCTGACAGCCCTTGAAAAAGTTTGGCAGTTAAGGGGTCAAGTTTTATATCCTTAAATAAATCTGCCTTTCTGACATTTCCTGCCATTATCAGTTCTTTAATTCCAGAAGATTTGAAAAATTCTATCAGTTTCTGCAAATCTCCAAGTTTTATCCACAATAATTTATCCACATATTTTTCTATTTGCGGTAATGTCAAATCCTTGACTGCCACTGCATACACCTTATAACCTCGCGAGTTTGCACTGCGGGCAACAATAACAGGATAGACTGTACCTCCTGCAATTATTCCCAACTTATTTACAGACATATTCCCCGGGAAGTATTACGAATAAATTCTAAAAGATATTTAATTTCGTCGTTAATTTCAAGTTCAGTCTCCACAATTGTGATTGCCCGGGATAAAGGATGGCCAGAGAAAAAAATAATTTTAAATGCCCTCTTGAGAAGATTTATCTTTAAGGAATCAAATCCTGCTCTTTTCAAACCAACAGAATTTACTCCCCTGATTTTAACGGGATGGCCATCGACCGTAGAGAAGGGAGGGACATCCTGAACTACCTTAGAACAGCCTCCTATTATCGCCAGTTTCCCAATTCGCACAAATTGATGAACACCAGTAAGCCCTCCTATTATAACCTTATCTTCAATTTTTACATGTCCTGCAAGAGTGCCAGCATTGGCTATTATTACCCCATTGCCTATCTGGCAATCATGGGCAACATGAGCATAAGCCATTATGAGATTATTACTCCCAATCTTTGTAACCCCACTCTGTGCTGTTCCTGGATTAATGGTAACGAATTCTCTTATAATGTTATTGTCACCAATTTCCACTCTTGTTTTTTCCCCCTTATATTTCAAATCCTGAGGAGGGCTTCCAATTACAGCATGAGAATAAATTCTGGTATTTTTTCCAATTCGGGTTTCTCCCATTATCCGACAGAAAGGCCCTATTTCACAACCGGAATCAATTTCAACATTATCTTCAATTACACTATAAGGACCGATTGAAACATCAGCAGCAATTTTTGCTTTTTTGCTTATTATTGCGGTGGGATGAATCATTTTATTATCTTTCTACGAGGGCAAACATGAGTACTGCCTCTGCCACTACCTTACCCTCTACAAGGGCTCTTCCTGTAACCTCACCAGTCTTGGTCCTCAATTTCCCAGCCTGAACTTCAAGATGGAGTTGATCCCCTGGCAATACTGGTTTACGGAACCTGACTCTATCTATACCCATAAAGAAGGCAAGCTTCCCACGATGTTCTTTCTTACTTAAAAGTAAGATCCCAGCAACCTGAGCCATGGCTTCCAGAATCAATACTCCGGGCATCACTGGTCTGCCAGGGAAATGTCCCTTGAAGAAGTAATCATTTATAGTAACATTTTTTATCCCCACGGCCCGTTTCCCGGCCTCAAATTCCACTATTCTATCCACGAATAAAAATGGCGGACGATGGGGAAGGATTTTTTCTATATCCTCGCTTTCCAGAGGAAGATTAAACTCCTCCACCCTCCCCATCTGAATCCCTGCCTGGAGAAATCGTGAACGTTGCTGCTGTATTCTCCGCAGAAGTCTTATATTCAGAGGATGTCCGCTTTTTATGGCAATTATATTTGCTTGAAGAGCACAGCCCAAAAGATAGAGATCACCAATTAAATCCAGCACCTTATGACGGGCTGGCTCATCCTGAAACCGAAATCTATTTTTTATAACCCCGGTTTTCCCCACCACAATAGTATTAGAATAATCCGCACCTTTACCCAACCCTATCTGACGTAAAGGCTCCACCTCTTCCTCTAAACAGAATGTCCTACTGGGAGCAATTTCTTTTATAAAGATATCTCGTTCCACACTACATCTTACATACTGTGCCTGAAGTTGAGGATGGGGATAGTTCAAAAGATAGGAAATTTTTAATTCATTAGAAGGCAAAGCAGTAAGGGAAGCGTCCCCATCTTCCACCCAAATCGGCTCCTTTAACTGGTATATCTTGCGGAGAGCAGGCTGTTCTATTATCCCTGCTGATTGCAAAATTTCTATAAATGGAGTAGCACTGCCATCAAGACCAGGGACCTCAAGACCATCTATTTCTACCAGAACATTATCAATTTTTAAAGCAGCAAATGAAGCCATAAGATGTTCTATGGTATGAACCTCAACTTCATTTATACCAATTGAGGTTCGACGCAAACTTCTTGTAAGATCAATTACATATGAAATATGAGCAGGAATGGGTGGAGAATCTTTTATATCTATTCTTTTAAATATAATTCCATGATTAACCTCTGCTGGCTTTATAGTAACTGTAACTTTTTCGTTGGTATGAAGACCAACTCCTGAAATTGATACTGGCCTGCCGATTGTATGTTGATGTTCCATCAGGTGGCTTTTGTTCTTAAAGTTTTAAGCTCCTCCTCCAGTTCCTTTATTCTCCTCTGCATTTCCTTCACACATTTATATAGATTGGGTAGCCTCTGTACACAGGCATTTATCCTCTTTGCTACTTTATGAGGTTTGGCAGGGTAGCCAGAAACTGTCTCACTAGGAGGAACTGACTTTGTAACTCCTGCCTGAGCTGCTACTACAGCATTATCACCAATGGTAATATGCCCCACCACTCCTGATTGGCCGGCTAAAATTACTCCCTTGCCAATAACTGTACTGCCAGAAATACCTGATTGAGCAACAACAATACTATTCTCCCCTATCTCAACATTATGAGCAATCTGGACAAGATTGTCTATCTTGGTACCTCTTTTAATATGAGTCTTCCCAAAACGAGCACGGTCAATAGTAACATTGGCGCCAATCTCAACATCATCCTCTATATACACAGTGCCAATTTGAGGAATTTTATAATGGACCCCTCTTACAGTGGCATACCCAAAACCATCACTTCCAATAACTGTTCCAGAATGAATTATCACCCTGTTGCCGATGGTTACCCTTTCTCTTATGGTGACATGAGGATGAATAAGACAGTCACTACCCAGTCTGGTATGATGTCCTACATATACACCAGCATGAAGAATTGTATTGTCTCCAATCTCAGCACCATCACAGATAACTACATAAGGCTGAATACTGACATTTTTTCCCAGTTTAACATTTTTACCGATGATCGCCGTGGGATGGATCCCTGGTTCTATTTGTGACTCATTAGGAGCAAAATAAGAAACCAGTTTGGAAAAAGCAAGTGATGGGTTTTCCGTCCTGATTATGGGCTTGTCCACACTTTTTACATCTTTGGAGGTTATAATTGCTGAGGCTTTGGTAGTGTTAATCAAAGAGAGATATTTGGGATTGGCAACAAAGGTAATATCCCCCTTACAGGCTTCTTTTATCCCTGAGATGCCAGTGATCAATATATTGGGGTTACCAACAACCTCTCCATCTACCAATTCGGCAATCTGAGCAAGGGTAAGATTAATTCGGGGACGAAAACCATTCTCATCAAAACTGGATTCAAACTTCACTTCTTTTTTTTCTCCTTTTTATATCTATTATTGAGATAGTTTATAACCTCATCAGTAATGTCCAGTTTATCCTGTTTATACAAAAGAGCCCTACTGTTGAAAATTATAGTATATCCTTTGGATTTTGCATACTCCTTAATTCCCTGATCAATCTCATCCAGAATTTCTCTGATTATGGTATCACGTTTTTTCATCAAATCTGCCCGTGCCTGACGGTCAAATTGACGAAGTTCCTCCATCTTTTTATCCAGCTCTTTTTTCTTCTTTTCTTTTTCCTTATCACTAAGCAAATCCATTTCTTCTTTAAGTTTATCTATCTCCTTAAGACGAGTATCAATCTCAGCCTGCTTCTGTTTACCCTCAGCAGTTAATTTTTCCTCCTCGTCTTTGGTTTTCTGATACTCGTTAAATACCTTCTCCAAATTTATACAGGCATATTTCTCTCCTGCCCATACACTACTGACAACAAAAATCATCCCCACTATTAAAAAAACAAATCTCTTCATCATTCTCCTCCTTTAAAATCTGTGTCCCATACTGAAATGAATTTTACCACTGGAAGGGACTCCCTCTCCTTTATTTAAAGGATAGCCATAGTCCAGTTTAATAGGACCAAGTGGTGTTTTGAGTCTGATTCCTACTCCTACACTGGACTTATAGCCACCAGAGCCAAAATCACTCTTATCTTTCCAGACATTACCAACATCATAGAAAAATGCTCCTTTTATATTTTCATATAGTGGAAAAGTTAACTCAACATTTCCTACCAGCATTGCCTCACCGCCAATAGGGTCTTTGGAAGCCGAATCTTTAGGCCCAACTGAACGTTCATCATATCCTCTGATGGTATAGGCACCTCCAGCGAAAAATCTTTCATATATGGGAACTCTTTTAGTGTCATTATAAGTATCTATTATACCAGATTGTAATCGAAGATTTAATATCCAATTTCTCCACACTGGATAATAGAAACTAAAACTGTCACTATACCTGATAAGGTCAACATCCCCCCCCATAAATCCTCCAAGATTTTCAATCCCGAAGTTTAAATAATATCCCTTGCTGGGATTAAATATATTATCCCGGGTATCACGGATAAAACTTAATCTTATCCCATGAAGATTTTTCTCTCCTTCCTCGGCTTTAAGTTCCGAAGATACATTCTCGGCAACATCTGAGATTTTTACATTATCAAATCTTGTTCTCAAATACAGACTGTTATACTCTGATATTTCCTTACCAAATCTTAATGAAAATCCTCGCCGTCTCTCATCCCAGGCATACCCCACATCTCTTTCTCTTTCCCGGGTATGTTGATAGAGATCAAGTCCAAACAGATAGGGATAACCAAATAGCCAGGGTTCGGTAAATCTTAAGTCGTAATCGTTTCTGGTAGTACCCATTTCTGCCCGGAGTGATATTCTCTGCCCTCCCCCAGTAAATGTGGGAGGATTGGTAATATCAAAGTTTCTCTGCGACAGTTCCACAAATCCTATAAACTCATCAACTGAACTGTATCCGGCACCAAAACTGAATTCACCAGTCTTAGCCTCTTTAACTCTGAGAACCAAATCATCTTTATCCTTTTCAGTAGTGGGTTGAATATCAAAATCTATCTCATCAAAATATCCCAAGTTTTCCAATCTCTGGCGAGACCTCTCCACCTTCTGCCATTCAAATTTATCCCCGGGATGAATTTTTAACTCTCTGCGAATCACAACATCTTTAGTTTTAACATTCCCTTTGATTTCAATTTTGTTAACATAATGGATCTCATTTTCCTCTAATTTATATTTGATATCCACCAGTCCAGTTTCAGGACTTACTGAAGGAATCGCCTCAATGTGAGCCTTTATATATCCACAATCGGCATAAAATTTCCGCAAGGAATTAACATCCTCATTAAGAGCATAATAACTGAAAACATCTTTTTTCTTTAATTTCAAGGTCTCAACAAGCTCTTCCGTGGGGAATGCCTTATTCCCCTCTATGGTAATATCTCCTACTCGATATTGTTTCCCCTCATCAATTTTAATCACTATAATCATATCCCCTCGCGGAGTATATTTTTTATCATAATCTACCTTAACATCGAGATAACCATGACGTTTATAGAAATCTTCTATTTTCTCCAAGTCTTCTTTAAGGACTTCCTGTTTATACACTCCCCTCCAGAAAAACCAATTTCTGGCTCTGGTTTTCATCAATTTTAAAACCTGTTTTTTCTTAAATGCTTTTACTCCTTGAATATCTATTCTGGAAATTTTAATCCTTCCCCCTTCATTTATAATTATTTTTACCTTGGCACGATTGGTTTTGTTATCGATATCCAGTTTATAATCCACTGCTACCTGAGCATACCCCTTTTCCAAATATCTTCTGCGAATTTCTTCTATGTCAGTTTTCAACTGCCATTTATCCAAAAATTGACCAGCTTTGGTCTCAATCCACTGTGCTAATTTTTCAGATCGGAAAACCCTATTTCCTTCAAATACCACCTCTTCCACATAGGGGGCTTCCTTAACATTAAAAATTACTATTACTCCTTCTGGCTTCTGTTCGACATCAACTGCAACATCAGTAAAAAATCCAGTCCCATAAAGCCTTTTTATATCCTCATCTATTAATTGCTGAGAAAATATCTGCCCAGGCCTGACTTTCACCTTGGCAATGATAGAAGCAGAACTGACATTCTTATTCCCCACCACTCTAACATCAATAACAGTTTTCTTTTGATACTGGGGAATTTCCTGAGCATTTAAAAATAGTGCTGATAAAAATAAAAAAATAATGAAAATTTTCACTTTCAAGGTATATTTACCTCCAGTGTCGCCAGGTTTTCAAACCTGGTATATTCTTTAATAAATGCCAGTTTAACTGTACCTACAGGTCCGTTTCTCTGTTTGGCAATTATCACCTCAGCAATACCTTTATTCTCCTCACTGGGATAATAATATTCCTCTCGGAAAAGTAATATCACCACATCCGCGTCCTGTTCAATTGCTCCTGATTCTCTCAAGTCTGATAACTGAGGTCTTTTATCTTGTCTCTGTTCGGTTGCTCGTGAAAGCTGACTGATAGCAACCACAGGAATATTCAATTCCCGCGCAAGGTCTTTTAAACTCCGGGAAATTTCTGAGATTTCCTGCTGTCTGTTTTCTGCCCGAGATAGACCTCTCATAAGCTGTAAGTAATCCACAATTAAAAGTTTAATATCGTGATGTACCTTCAACCTTCTGGCTTTTGCTCTCAATTCTAAAACATTTATACCAGTGGTGTCATCAATAAAAATTGGAGCCTCAGCCAACTTGCCAGCAGCATTAGTTAATTTTGGCCAATCTTCAGGAGAGAGAAAACCACTGCGAACCTTGTGGGCATTTACCCGGGCATGAGAACACAGCATGCGATGAACCAATTGCTCCTTGGACATTTCCAGACTGAATATTGCAACTGGAAGTTTCTCCTCAACAGCAATATGTTCGGCTATACAACAGGCAAATGCTGATTTCCCCATTGCTGGCCGACCAGCAACTATTATTAAATCAGAGTTTTGAAATCCAGCAGTTAAGGAATCAAATTCAATAAATCCTGATGGAATCCCTGTAATCTGACTCTTTCTCTGATATAGATTATCAATAGTGGCGATACTGGACTTGATAAGTTCCTTTATGGAAATAACCTTGCCTTCAATGCGATGACTGACGATTTCAAAAATTGACTTTTCTGCTGAGTCCAAAAGTTGATCTACATTTTCCACCGGCTGATGGCATTTTTTTATTATCTCAGTTGAGATGTTAATGAGAGACCGGAGGATATATTTCTCTTTTACAATCTTGGCATAATGAGTAACATTGGCTGCACTGGGTACAGAATTAGCAATTAATGCCAGATAGGCAGGACCGCCTACCTCTTCCAGTATTCCTTTTTTCTTTAACTCATCGGACAATGTGAGAAGGTCTACCGCAGAACCTTTGTCATAGAGTTCTATAATAGTCTCAAATATTTTGCGGTGAGTATCTTTATAAAAATAATTGGAGGCTAAAACCTCTATTGCCTGAGCAATTGCATCTTCCGAAATTAACATTGACCCCAAAACAGCAATCTCAGCCTCAATATTCTGGGGGGGGATTTGCTCTAATGGAAAACCACTATTATTACCCAATTTGGTTCCCAAAGTTTACTCCTTCACCACCCAGACTTTAACCTTGGCAACGATTTCAGGATGAAGACGAACAGGAATCTGATAAACTCCCAGTTCCTTTATTGGTTCTTCCAAGATAATTGCTGACTTGTCTATCTCATATCCCTCATTGCGCAATGCCTTGGCAATATCTATGTTAGTTACTGCTCCATATAGTTTTTCTTCCTCTCCGGTGCGAACAGTTACAGTTAAAGATAATCGGCAAAGCTGGTCTCTTAATTTTTTAAGTCTCTCTATCTGCCTTTTCTGTTTCTCCTGTTCAATCTTTTTCTTTAATTCTATCTCCTTTATAACTTGAGGAGTAGCCTCCCGAGCTATTCCCTGAGGAATAAGATAATTGCGGGCATAACCATCTTTAACTTCTACCATATCGCCCTTGTTACCTAATTTTTTAAAATCCTGAATCAAAATTATCTTCATCCTTCAGACACAAAAGGCAATAGTGCCATAATCCGAGCATTCTTTATTGCCCGGGCTAATTTCCGCTGATGTTTAGCACAATTCCCGGAAGAATTACGAGTTCTTATTTTACCCCTATCAGTAATAAAATTCTGCAAGAGATCAACATCCTTATAGTCAATCTCCTCCACATTCTGAACACAGAATCTGCAGTACTTCTTCCTTTTTTTAACCATCCTTTCCCTCCTCAAAATGGCACTTCCTCATCTGCAGAAATATCTTGTTCAGGTAAAATCTCCTCTTCTAATTCTGGAACAGCTGAAGGTTCTCCTCTCCCCTTACTCAAAAACTGAACACGATCAGCAATAACATCAAGAGTATTATGCTTGTGGCCATCTGATTCCCAACTTCTATTCTGAAGCCTTCCTTCTACAAATACCAATCTACCCTTGGTCAGATACTGATTGCAAGACTCAGCCTGCTTCCCAAAGGTTACAACTCGCACAAAACAGGTTTCTTCTTTTTTCTCACCACTGGAGTCTCTAAATACTCTATTTACTGCAATCCCAAAACTAACCACTGCAGTTCCATTGGGTGTGTAACGCAACTCGGGATCGCGAGTAAGATTACCAATTAAAAAAACCTTATTAAGACTTGCCATTTCTTCTCTCCTTTTTTAAGATCAAGAATCTCAAAATATTACTGTCCAGACGCCATTCTTGAGACAACTCCTGAGGTCCCTGCTCGGGAAGTTTAAAATATCCCAGAAGATATATCCCCTCCTTAATTTTATTTATGGGATAAGCAAGTTCTCTCTTCTGCCAGAAACTTAATTCCTCGACCTCACCTTTATGTTTGGATACAGATTTCTTTATCTTATCCATCTGTTGTTGAAGTCCAGAATCATCCAGATCAGGTTTAACAATAAACATCACCTCATATCTTCTCATTTTTCTTTCACCCCTTTAATTTGTCAACTATAAATCCCTTAATAGTATCTAACCCAATAGATTTTTGCAATTGATTTTACCACAACATCTACCTCTGACTAAGGCTAAATAATAACATAGTCCCTATAACCAGGCAAGTTTAAATTATTTTCCGTCCATTATATTCTGTCATTGCTTTTTCTATACCCGCAGTAATAAAAACTTCAATCGCTGAAACTGCAGTTTCCACAATTTTAGAATAAAGTTCCCTGTATTTCTCTCCTAATTCCTCAAGTACAAACTCCTCATAAGGCATTCCCTCAGTTACCGGACCAATTCCAATCCGCAATCTTGGAAATTCTTCTGTATTTAGAAATGAAATTATTGATTCCAACCCTTTATGCCCTCCAGAACTTCCCCGGGCTCTGATTCTTATATACCCGGTAGGAAGATTAAAATCGTCAGTCACTACTAGAACCTTATGCAATGAAAATTGGTATTTATTCTGAAAACAGAAAATCGACTTCCCACTTAAGTTCATAAATGTCTGAGGTTTTATTAAAACAATAGGTTCATCAAATTTTTTGGGTATTACTGCCATTCGGGAGAAACATTTTCGACGCCAGAAACGGGTATCGTATCTTTTAGCCATTTCTTCCACTACCCAGAAACCAAGGTTGTGTCTAGTAAACCTATATTTTTTGCCGGGATTACCCAGCCCGAATATAAAAAACATCTATATTTATCCTTGCTGGGACTCTTCTTCCTGCTCTTCCTTCTTCTCTGTGATAACCTCAGGCTCAGCACCTGCCTCTTCTTCTACTACTTCCTCAACCCTCTCAACCTTAGGAGCAAGAACGTGAACTATAACCTGCTCCCCACTCCCAGTAGCCCTTACGCCGGAAGGGAGATTTAAATCTGCCACTGTAATTGAATCTCCAATTTTCAATTCACTGACATCTATGGTAAGCTTCTCAGGTATTTCTCCGGCCTTACATTCTACTTCCAGTTCCCACAATAGATGCTCTAAAAGACCGCCATCAACCTTAACCCCCACTGGCTCTCCTTTAATCTCAATCGGCACCTTAATTCTAATAATTTCTTCCAGCGATACTTCTTGAAAATCAACATGAGTGATTCTACCTTTTAAGGGATCATGAACCACATCTTTAATTATTGCTGTCCTCACCTCTTTATTCCCATTATCCGATATTTCCACCTCTACCACTACATTTTCAGAATGAGCCTCATGAAGCAGGTGAATAAGATCAGTTTCTTTTAATTCCAGAGGCTGAACAAATCCCTTCTTATAAATTATGCCCGGAACCAGCCCTTGCCGTCTGATCTTCTTGACATATTCCTTCCCAACTTTTTCTCTTTTTCGGGCACAAATTTTCAATCGTTTCATATTTTCACCTCCTCCCAAAATCAATCAAATAATACACTTACTGATTCCTCTTTATGGATTCTTTTTATTGCCTCTCCCAGAAGTTCAGCAACTGATAATACTTCTATTTTGGGAATTTTCTTCTCCTTAGGAATTGGGATAGTATCAGTAACATAAAGTTTTTTAATCTCTGATTTTCTGAGCCGCTCAATAGCAGGACCGGAAAGCACAGGATGAGTGATAGTGGCATATACATCTCGGGCACCTTTCTCTTTTAATGCCTGTACTGCTTCAATAAGCGAACCACCAGTAGCAATAATATCATCAACTATACATACATCCTTTCCATCCACATCTCCCAGAATATTCATTACCTCTGCAGTTTCTATACTAATTCTTCTCTTATCTACAATAGCCAGAGGCACTCCCAACCGTTTAGCATATGCCCGAGCCATTTTTATTCCACCAACATCAGGAGAAACCACCACCAGACTGGAAACATCCAAAATATTTTTTAAATGGTCGACAAAAATCTTAACCGCAAACAGATGGTCAAGAGGAATATCAAAAAAACCCTGAATCTGTCCAGCATGTAAATCCATAGTTAAAACCCTATTAGCCCCAGCAGTAGTTATAAGATTGGCAACTAATTTTGCTGAGATTGGTACCCGGGGTTGATCTTTTCTGTCCTGACGAGCATAACCAAAATAAGGGATAACTGCAGTGATTCTGGCAGCAGATGCTCTACGGAGAGCATCAATCATTATTAAAAGTTCCATCAAATTTTCATTGGGAGGAGGACAAGTAGGCTGAATTACAAATACATCATTACCACGAACATTCTGCTCAATTTTTACCCTGATCTCCCCTTCACTAAATCTGTCAACCACAGCCTTCCCGAGTTCGATACCAAGATAATCACATATTTTCTCCGCCAACTGAGGATTAGCATTGCCAGTAAAGATAGTTAATCTATCCATTTTTTTCTCCTCCTTAATAATTTTGCTGGCACCCCAACAACCACACTATTAGCAGGGACATTTTTTCCCTTGGTAACAACTGCTCCTGCTCCCACCACTGCATTATTTCCAATTTTAACGGGAGCAATAATTGTGGAGTTACTGCCAATAAAAGCATTATTGCCTATAAATGTTTTATTTTTATTGCGACCATCGTAGTTAGCGGTAACTGTCCCTGCTCCAATATTGACATTCTTTCCTACTCTGGCATCCCCTATATATGAGAAATGCCTTATTTTTGTACCCTCCCCTATATGAGAACGAACTATCTCGGCAAAATTTCCCACACTTACTTCATTCTTAAGAACAGACCCTCCTCTTATCCGACTGCAGGGACCTATGGAACACTTTTTACCAATGTTAACACCCCGCTCTATATACACAAAAGGATAAATTATTGTATCTCGGCCAATTTTTACGTCAAGTTCAATATAAGTATTTTCAGGAGAGACAACAGTTACTCCCCGATCAATATGTTCCCAGGCGTTTCTCAGAAACATGATTTTATTGACAACTGCAAGATCATTGCGGGTATTTATTCCCAATACTTCCTGAGGATCCTTTACTACAACCGAACATATTTTCTTACGGTCGCGATAATAGTTAGGAATTATTTCCGTAAGATATTTCTCCTTTTTCTTTCCCTTAGGGCTTATTTTTTTTAAATAGGTTTTAAGATAAGGAGAATTTTTAAATATATATACTCCAACATTAACTTCTTTTATTTTTTTCTCATCCCTAGACAATATATCTTCCTCCTTTATACAGGCAATATTTTTATCCTGGTCTCGGATAACTCTGCCATAACCATAAGGGTCATCAATGATTGCTGTAGCCAGAGTAATATCGGCATCATTTTTTCTATGTTCTGCGATGATAGTTTTTATTGTTTGAGGACGAATTAAAGGAATATCAACATAAATAACTAAAATATCACTATATTGTGAAGATAAACAATCTACTGCCTGCAAAAAGGCATCAGCAGTTCCTTTTCTTTTCTTTTGAATCACATAAGGATAGTGCCCAATATATTTTTGGGCATCATCAGCATCGTGCCCGAGAACAAAAAAGAGCTTATCTACTCCAGATAATTTAAGTATCCTTATACAATTAGAAATTAACTCCAGCCCTCCAACCTTATGCAAAAATTTTGGGAGGCTGGATTTTAACCTTGTTCCCTCACCTGCTGATAATACCACTCCAATTATTTTCATAAATAAAAAAATTTTAACTGCTGGGGAAGGAGGACTCGAACCTCCACTAACGGCTCCAAAGGCCGCTGTGCTACCGTTACACCATTCCCCAATCTTTTAAGAACTTATAGATTAAACTGACTGAGAATTACCTTGCGTTCTTTTTTTTACTTCCTGTTCATATGCTTCCAGTACTTTCTGTTCCAGATAGCTGCGGAATTCCTGGGTAATGGGATGAGCAATGTCTCTGGTCTCCTGCTGAGGATTGAAATTCCTGGGAAGTTCCAAAGGTATACCACAGAAGTTGCAGAATCTACTACTAATGGCATTACTCTTTCTGCACCGGGGACAGGTCCTCTGAACCTTGCGGGAAGGCATGGCTACAAATAATCCCTTTCCTCCCTCGATGACTTTCACATTGCGAACCACAAATGCGTTGTCAAAAGTTACAGTTGCATACGCTTTGAGTTTCCTGTTGCCTCTCAACCTGGGATAAACCTTTACCTCTGTGATCTCCAATGCAAGCACCTCCTTGTTTGTTTTAAACCGGTTCCACCAAGAACACTCTGTACCCCTTCCGTCTCAGTTTTTCACCAGCTTTTTCTGCTTTTTGCTTATCTGAAAATATTCCATATATTGCAGAACCACTCCCGGTCATTCTTGCAACCTCAGCTCCATTTTCAAATAACATTTGGCGATATTCCTCACAAATGGAATTCTTAACCACATATTCAAAAATATTATAGGAAATATCCTTAAGAAAATTCAAATTAATTTGCTGTGACTCACAAAATTTAATTTTATCTCGCCATCTGCTTCCTGTCAATGAAGGGTTCCATAATGAATAAGCCTCTGATGTGCTGATACCAGTTGAAGGAACAATTACTAAAGCATAAAATGAAAAATCAGGGAAAAGTTTCTTAATTTTTTCTCCCTTCCCCTCCACAATTGCCCATGATTCCGACTGAATAAAAAACGGAACATCGCATCCCAACTCAAGGCCAATTTCCATCTGATGTTCTTCTAATAAACCCAGTGAAAAGAGTTGATTTATAAGTTTGATAACTCCAGCACAGTCAGAACTTGCACCTCCTAATCCTGACTGCACAGGGATATTTTTTATCAATTTTATTTTTATTCCATTTTTAATGCCAAACTTATCAATCATCAACTTCGCAGCCTTAAAACAGATATTCTCCTCCCCACAAGGTGCATCTCCTTCCACCTCCAGAATTATTTTTCCCGGCGATTCTTTTTCTATAATTAATCTATCACACAAATTTACCTTAACCATTAGAGATAAAATATCATGATAACCATCTTGGCGTTTGGCAAGGATATCCAGAAAGAGATTGAGTTTAGCAGGAGGGTAATATTTCAGCATTTATTTTTAGTGTTTCTTTTTTTCCAAAAGTAGTCTTGCCTCTCTAACAATATATTCAGCAGTAAGTCCAAACGCTTCCAGTAAAACATCGGGTTCCCCACTTCTCCCAAATCGATCCCTTATCCCCATGAGTTTCATGGACACAGGATTATTTTCTACAATAAATTCCGCCACGGCAGAACCCATACCTCCAAAAATTTGATGTTCTTCAACTGTAAGTATTGCTCCAGTTTTAGATACTGATTCCAGAATTGTATTTCTATCCAAGGGTTTTATGGTATGAAGATTTATTACCTCCACTGATATTCCATCCTGAGACAGAATATCACTGGCTTTCAAACTATGATGAACCATCTGTCCACAGGCTATGATAGTTAAATCCTCTCCCTCTCGCATAACCCTGGCTTTACCAATCTCAAATTCATCTTCTTCTGAAGTCAAAAATGGCACACTGTTACGGGTAAATCGCAAATATACGGGACCGGGATAATATGCACTGGCTTTTGTTGCTTTTTTGGCTTCATAATAATCACAAGGCACAACTACTGTCATATTAGGCAGAATACGCATAAGAGCAATATCCTCCAAAACCTGATGAGTAGCGCCATCTGCTCCCACCGTAATTCCACCATGACTGCCGATTATCTTTACATCTAAATTCATATAAGCAACAGAGGTACGAATCTGTTCCCAGGCTCTACCAGTAGCAAATACTCCAAATGTACAGACAAAGGGAATCTTTCCTTCTAAAGCAAAACCAGCGGCTGCTGACATCATATCCTGTTCCGAAACGCCGAATGAAAAAAATCTTTCAGGGAATCGTGCTCGAAATCCTGCTGCTCGAACTGATTCTGTAAGATCCGCAGATAAAACCACAATACGCTCATCTTCTTTCCCCAATTCCACAATAGCATCTCCAAATCCATTTCTGGTAGGCTTCATTCCTCCTCCAATTCCCTGAGCGCCTTCTCTAAATCTTCTCTTACAGGAGCAACTCCATGCCAGCGATTATCATTCTCCATAAAAGATACTCCTTTACCTTTTATGGTGTGAGCAATAATTACAGCAGGATGATTTTTAACTTTATCTGCCCAGTCAAGTGCATCCATCAAGGAATTGAAATCATGACCATCACACTCTTTTACTCTCCAGCCGAATGCTATCCACTTCTTCTTATAAGGCTCAAGATTTTTCACTTCATGAACAGGACCATCTATTTGAAATTTGTTGTGATCTACAATTGCAACCAAGTTATCCAGTTTATAATGAGCAGCAGTCATCGCTGCTTCCCACACCTGACCTTCGTTGGTTTCTCCATCCCCAAGAATGCAGTATACTTTATTTTCACGGCCATCAAGTTTGGCAGAAAGCGCCATTCCTACTGCAATAGAAACTCCCTGCCCTAAGGAACCAGTTGATGCCTCAATACCGGGTAAGCCCTTTTCAGGATGTCCCTGAAGCCGAGAGCCAAATTTTCGAAGTGTGCACAACTCCTCGCGAGGGAAATATCCACAATCAGCAAGAACAGCATACAAAGCAGGACAACCATGGCCTTTAGAAAGTATCAAGCGATCTCGTTTTTCCCAGTCAGGTTGATGAGGATCATGCTGAAGTTTATAATAATACAGAGAAATAAGTATCTCCACCAAGGACAAAGAACCTCCGGTATGACCAGAACCAGCAGAAGCAAGCATATTAAGAATGTCTTTTCTTATCTGTCTTGCTTTTGATGTCAGAAATTCTATATCCGGTCTTTTAGTTGCCAATTTCTTCTTTTAATGTTTTAATCTTATCCTTGAGATCTTTATTTTCCCCCTCAAATCCTTGAGCAGCAATTTCTTCCCAGAGTTTTAAAGCCTGTAATTTATTTCCTAACTTATAATAAATTTCTCCTAAATGTTCTTTTATTACAGGGTCATCAGATTCATATTGTAAAGCCTTTTTTACTTCCTCCAACGCCTGCTGGTAATCTCCCTGTTTATAATGCACCCAGCCCAGAGAATCCCAGTAAGCCCCATTTTTAGAATCAATTTCCAATGCTTTTATAATCATCTTCTCAGCCTCTCCCAGTTTTATTCCCTTCTCAGCATACATATATCCCAGATAGTTGAGCGCATCAGCATGGTCAGGCTTAAGTTGTATTGCTTTTTTTAAATACTTCTCAGCCAGATCCCACTTATTTTCTTCTTCATAGATGGCCCCTAAAAAAAAGTAAACATCAGGATCCTCAGGTTTTAACTCCTTTGCTTTCTGAAAATATCTCAGTGCCTGTTTTCTATCCTTATTCTTGTAATGAGCATAACCTTTAAGAAAATAAACCTCTCCCAATTTATAACCTTCTTTTTCAGCCTTGGATAAAACCTGCAATGCTTTTTCAATGTGATTATTTCTAAGATAGAAGTAACTAATATCAAGATAAAGACCTCTCTGTTCAGGAGCATCCCGCAATAATTCGTGATAAACCTCTTCCGCCTTCTCCACCTTCCCCCATTTGTAATAAGCCTCAGCCAAGAGTTTGCGAAGTTTTATATTTTCAGGCTTTACTTTAAGCCCCTGCTGAAATGTTTTCACTGCAGTTTGAAAGTCTTTTTTCATTTCATAAAAAATACCCAGACTTATATAAGCCTGCAGAAAGCGAGGATTAAGTTCTATAACTTTAGACATTGTCTGTATTGCTTTATCAATTTCATTTTCCTTGCTGTAGAGAATGGCAAGATTAAAATAAATTAAAGGGAGTTTTACATTTTCTTTTATCAATTTCTCATAAGCAGTTATTGCTTCTTTGGTCTTTTCCTGAAGAACATAAATATCTGCAAGTGATGCTAAAGCCATTATATCGTGGGGGTCAATTTCAACAATTTTCTCATATTCCTGAGATGCCAGATGATATTTTTTCATTGAACTATAAATCAAAGCCAGTACAAAATGGATACGGATATCCTTAGGCGCATACTGACTGGCTTTCTTTAACTCTTCTACGGCTAACTCCAGCTGACTCTTCTTCATATATACTATGGCAAGTTTAATGTGAAGATCAGGATTTTCATAATCATATTCTAAAGCCTTAGAATACTCCCGAAAGGCATTATCTAAATCTCCTCGTCTCTCATAAATTACCCCCATCATAAAATGAGCGTATCCTGAGGGAGGAATTTTTCTACAAAATCCCCAATTACAAAATAAAATTACAGATAAAAATCCTAGAAAAATCCTCTTCATTGAATTATCTTAAAAAATTTATCTCTTTTTCTTCTTATGTCTGTCTCTCTTCAACCTTTTTTTTCTTTTGTGGGTTTTAATCTTTCTCCGTTTTCTTTTTCTCCCACAGGGCATATAATCTCCTCCTTAAGGTATAACTTTATTTAGAGGATATTCCACAATTCCTTGTGCTCCCAGTTGTTTAAGTTTGGGAATTAATTCTCGCACCACTTTCTCTTCTATTATCGACTCCACCGCATACCAGCCCTCTTCAGAAAGAGACGAAATGGTGGGTCTTCTTATCGCAGGAAGAATCTGAAGTATTTTTTCAAGGTTAGATTTATCAACATTCATTTTCAACCCAACCTTAAATTCCGCATTAAGCGCTCCCTGAAGGAGAACCACAATACTTTCAATTTTTTCTCTCTTCCAGTTATTTTCCCAAGAATTTTTGTTGGCAATAAATTTTGTAGTTGATTGGCATATGGTATCCACTATTCTGAGATTGTGCCTGCGCAGACTTTGACCGGTTTCAGTCAATTCTACAATAGCATCTACCATTCCGGAAGCAACCTTAACTTCCGTTGCCCCCCAGCTGAATTCCACTTCAGCATTAACTTTATTTTCAGCAAGATATTTTTTGGTCACATTTACCAGTTCAGTAGCAATCCTTTTGCCCTCCAAATCTTTCACTGAATTTATCTCCGAATCCTCCCTGACCGCAAGTACCCATCTTACAGGAGTCATCTGGTGTTTGGCATAAACAAGTTCTGCTACTCTTACGACATCAGCCTCATTCTCCTGAATCCAGTCTTCTCCAGTTAGTCCCGCATCTAAAACCCCTGCTTCCACATAATAGGCCATCTCTTGTGCCCTAAGCATTACCAGATCCAGTTCGGAATCATCCACAGTGGGGAAATAGGAACGCTCTCTTATACTGATATTAAAACCCGCCCTTTTAAACAGAGAAAGCGTCTTCTCCTGCAGACTTCCTTTAGGAATTCCCAGTTTTAATTTCATTTTTAAATTCTCCAGAGCAATTATTTTACAATACACAAGGATATTGTCAAATTATTCTCCCAGAACCGCTCTTATCTTGGTTAACAATTCCTCGGTTTCAAACGGCTTCTCCACATAATCCTCCACCAAATCAGATATAAACAGTCCCTCCATCTTTATTTTTTCCTTTATAGAAAGAATAATAACTGGGATATGAGAAAGTTCAGGATCCTCTTTTAATCTTCTCAAAGCAGTATAACCATCCATTACTGGCATCATCAAATCCAGAATTATAAGGTCAGGATTCTCAGATCGGGCTAACTCCAAGCACTCCTTACCATTGCTGGCAGGGATCACTTTATAGCCTTCAACCTCCAGACGAATTTTTACTGCAGTCCTCAATTCCGGTTCATCATCAACCAGAAGTATCTTCTTCAACTTCCACCTCCTTGATTTTTGAGTAATTGTTTAACCAGTAAAAGTAATTCTTCAGTTTCGAATGGCTTCATCAAAGCAATTTTTGCTCCCAGAGCAAGACATTCCTTTTCCAGTTCTCTCTGCTGAGAGGCTGTGAGAATCAAAATTGGAATATGCCGAGTCTCTTCATTTGATTTCAAAATTTTACACACCTCATAGCCACTTATTTTGGGCATCACTATATCCAAAATGATTAAATCTGGTTTAAACTCCATGGCTTTTTTAATCCCTTCTTCTCCATCATAGGCAACTTCCACTTGGTACCCACTGGCACGCAAGCGAATTTCAATAGCCTTCACCAATTCAGGCTCATCATCAACTACTAAAATTTTACTCATTATCTACCCTCCGGGAATATATTTTCAGCATTTGCCTGGGCCTTGTCCAAAAGTTCTTCTTCTCGACTGCCATCTTCAGGATACCCAGCAACTCCAATTCTGATTTTTAACATCTCTGGACGCTCAAATGTCTTGCGGAAATCATATAAAGCCTGAACAATTCTTCCTTTTACTACCAAGGCATTTTCTTTGGGCGTCATATTTAATAAAATAGCAAAATTATCCTTACCTTTAAATACCAAATCCTCATTGCGACGCAATACTTTTTTGAATATCAGTTCCAGATTTTTTTTCAGTTTGGCTATTTTTTCCTCTCCCAGATGCTTTTCCATAAACTGGACATCAACAATTTCAATAACCAGAAGACTAAAGCTTTTATCAACCAGGATACAATTATGAAGGTTTTCGGCACACAGTTCTAGAAGTGCCTGTTGATGGGTATATTTGGGAAGAGTAAAGATGAAACGGGAGCCTTTACCATATTCTGATTCTGCCCATATTTTACCTTTATGCAATTCCACTAAATGTTTAGTTATTGAAAGTCCCAGACCTGTGCCTGACTCTTTAAGGTGGGCATCAGAATTAAATTGTTGAAATTTCATAAATAGTTTGGGCATGTTATCCTGAGAAATCCCAATGCCAGTATCAATCACTTCAGCGATTAACTCTTTGTCGCTATCTTTTAACACTACCTTAACTCCACCCTGAGGAGTAAACTTAATGGCATTATGAATAAGATTGGTAAATATCTGAGCGAGACGATCTCTATCTCCATAAGTGATTAAAGGATGAGAGGGGGCTGATAGTTCTAAATAAAGTCCCCGCTCTTCAGCCATGGGTTTGAAAGTCTTAACAACTGTCTCGGCTATCTCCACAATGTCCACAAGTTCTCTTTCAATCCGCATTTTACCTGATTCTATCTTAGCTATATCCAGAATTTCATTTATTATTCGTGCCAGACGGTCGATATTGGATTTTACAATTTGAAGGTATTCCCTTTGCTCGGCATTTATCTTACCTGGGATTTCATCCAGAAGTATAGATATAAACTCCTTCATTGTAGTCAAAGGTGTACGAAGTTCATGAGATACAACAGAGATAAAATCATTCTTCATCTTATCCACTTTTTTCTCAGTGGTAACATCACGGATAAGGATTACAACCCCTATCAATTCTTTCTGTTCTTTCACAGGACTGGCTTCCAACCTTAGAAAAATATTTCTATCCTCCAGTTCTATCTCCTTTATCCCACATTCCTCTCCTTTAATTATAAAATCAAAAAGTTCATTTATCTCTTTTATCTCCAAAAGAGACGTTTCCTTCTCTGCTCCCAGAAGATCAAGAAACCTTTTAGCTGCAGGATTAATTACCACTACATTGGTATATCTATCCAGCATTATCACACCTTCCAGCATCGATCCCACCATTGCCTCCATCTGCCTTATATAACTCTGTTTTAAAGAAAAACCTTCCATTCGCATTTTAATCACCTGATAGGCATTTATAACTTCATGAACCAGGGTTTCTGCAGTTAATTTCTGCCGGGGAATGCAGGCCCAGGCACCATTTCTTAATAACTTTTGGGTAAGTTGGGCATCAACTCCTCCGTCAACTACAAAAATTACCGCACTTTGTTCCTGAGTTATCTTCAGTGTATCCTGCAAGAAATTTAGTGGCTGGGGTAAAGAAACCGGAGCAATAACTACTGGAAATTTTTTCTGCTCCAATCTCCTGCGATATTCATTATATGAGGCGGACTCAACTATAAATCCCACTCCTTTCCGGAAAGAAGGGAAATCAAAAAGATTTTTAACTTCTCTATCTTCAACAATTAAAATATTGACTTTTTCTTCCATTTTTTTTATTATATTCCTCCTTAAAATTTTAAGCAAGAATTTAAAAAATTGTTGACTTAAAATTTACTTATAATTAATATATAAAATCAACAAATGAGAAAAACAGTGGAGAAAAAATCAGTATATTGTAAAGGGGCAGTGTTTAACTATGCTGGCACTCATCTTTTAATTGAGATGTGGGGGGCAAAGAATATTGATTGTGCAGAAACTGTAAGGGAAATACTGAAAGAGGCTGTATCTGCCTGTGGCGCCACTTTACTTTACATTCATACCCATACATTTTCTCCTTACAATGGAGTTTCGGGAGTAGCGGTAATAAGTGAATCCCATATTTCCATTCATACTTGGCCAGAATTCGGCTATGCTGCTATTGATATATTCGTATGTGGAAATGTTGATCCCTATAAGGCTATTCCGGTAATTAAAGAAAGATTTCAGGCTGAGGACATTCAGATTATGGAATTAAAGCGAGGGATATTCGATGAGCGAAAAATGGTTTTTTGAATCACTCTATCCTGATATAAAACTGGGATTAAAGGTGAATCGCATCCTTTATCAGGGACAGTCTAATTTCCAGAAGATAAAATTTTTGGAAACCGAGAGATTTGGAAAAGCATTGATTCTGGATGGTATAATTCAAACCACTACCGGAGATGAATTCATTTATCATGAAATGATCACTCACATTCCAATGTTTTCTCATCCCAATCCCCAATATGTTTTGATAATTGGTGGTGGAGATGGAGGAGTTTTACGTGAGGTTTTAAAACACGCTGGTGTTAAAAAAGTGACTTTGGTGGAAATAGATAAAAAGATAATAGAATATTCTCAGAAATTTCTTGACTCCATTCCCAGAAATAGTTTCCAGTCAAGAAAGTTGGAACTGGTAATTGGTGACGGAGCAGAATTTGTAAAAGGTAAAAAAGCAATTTATGATGTGGCAATCATAGATTCCCCTGATCCTATTGGACCTGCTAAAGTTTTATTTCAGAAAAAATTCTATAGTGATATTTACAATATTTTAAACTCTAATGGAATAATGGTCAGACAGAGTGGGTCAACTTTTTTGCAGAAAGAGGAATTAAAGAAAAACTATCGCTTACTTTCTAATACCTTTCCTTGCAATGCAGTATACACCGCAAGTATTCCTACTTATATTGGAGGATTGTTCAGTTTCATATTTAGTTCCAAGAAAATTGATCCTTCTAAATTGAATATAAAAAATATTAAGACCAGATACCAGAAGGCAAAAATAAAAACTAAATATTACAATCCTGAAATTCATAACGCCTGTTTCCAACTACCTAATTATATAAAAAAGATAGTAGCAGAAAAATGAAAGAAAAAATTTATGGCTATGAATTAATAATGGATTTGTATCAATGTGAGCCTGAAATTATAAGGTCTAAAAAATTACTTCAACAATATGTTGATGAACTCTGCAAATTGATAAAGATGAGAAAATATGGTAAAACATTACTTGCCCATTTTGGAGATAAAAGACCCTATACCAAAGGATATTCTTTAGTCCAATTAATTGAAACCAGTTCCATCACAGGACACTTCTCCGAACTCTGGAATTCCGCCCACATAAATATATTCTCTTGCAAAAAATATGATGACAAAAAAGCATTTGAGTTCACCAAAAAGTTCTTTAAAGCCAGAAAAACTAAAAAGAGATTTATTATAAGGGAGGTCTTACTTTAAAGGTCGTATAGGTTTCTTTTCTCATATATTATTTCATTATTTCAAAAAGAATTTTTTCTTATTTCTCCCAATACCCATATACATTTAAGGTAAAACCTATAAAATATCAATCTCAGGCTGTTAGGGAATACTTCCTCAAATGGCTTAAGAAGCCCCTCTTTCTTAAACCCCGAAAAACCTTATATCCAGAAGATAATATTCCCCAAACTACCAGAACAGCCTCCTTAGACCACTTAATTTTCCCAGGCATTTTAGGACATTACCTAAAAGATAAGAAAAGAATACCCCAAAATATCCCTCATAAAATGCCCCAGTCACACTAAGATGTGACAAAACTGTCGACGACAATTATGTAACATTTAGGAGTTAAGAAGGTATTGGAATGATTAATAAAATGAAATGAACAGACCTGAAAGAAAAGTTTACCATGTGCCTTTACCACACATTTTGAAAATATTATCTAACATTCCTCATTTAGACATAAAAGAGCCAAAGGATGTCTGGAAGGACGTCATTTTTTCCGAACGGGTAAATTTCTATTCTAAAAACTGAGAAGGATATTGAAGGCTTCTTTATAGAGGCCATCTAGACCGGCCTTCTTCCATTAATATCCAGTGGATTCAGAGTTATCAACTTTACCCCATTTAGAACCGTATTTCCTATTTTGTATAAAACTGGCATTATTATATTGTCGGGAGATATATTTTTAGGTAGTTATTTTTGGGGTAAGTACTTGTTAATGAGCTCCCAGTAAAGGGAAATTAATTTCTGAAAGGGATTATTTTCTATATATCCATAAGAAAGGGTTCTTTCCTTGCCAGCATAACTTAAACTAAGGGTAGTTGTGCCCACATCTGTAACCCTAACTTTGTCTTTATTCAGATCATATACTTCTACATTAAAGAAATCCACCTCCTGATAAGCCCTTAAAAGTTCCTCTATTTTTGCTTTCTCTATTTTAAATTTTATACTCTTTTTTGCTGGCTCATCCTTAGGTAAGTACTCTTTGTAAATTTCATATTCTAATTTTGCCTCTCCTTCTCCTAAGATATCGATCTGGATATACCTATAAGGACAGTAGGCTCCTTCCAGCCGATAAGACATTTTTATTCCAGCAAGTTCTTCCGAATAACACATATTTTCTCCTCCCGAGATTAGATAATTAGTAAAACAAATCATCCCCGATACCAAAATTGTTAAATAAACTCTTTTTCTTCCCATATCATATCTCTAAATTTTCAAAAAATTCTCTTAAACTGACTAAATCGAAAATACTTAAAAATAATCTTTCCCTGTCCATTCCTTCCTACTTCAAGCTGGTTTGTAACCACTATCCCATCTTCGT